>JBOHCK010000006.1:0-49087 GCA_050698755.1 Streptosporangiaceae bacterium
CTTTTTCCGCGCTCCCCGCCCGGTCGGCCCCTCTCCCGCGCTCCCCGCACGGCCGCCCCGGCCAGAGATGGTTGCGAGCAGTCGTGCAGGTACTGGCGCGAGGTGCTCGCCGTGGGACGCGCGGTGCAGGAGCACTTCGACCCCGTCAAGATGAACTACATGACCCTGGGCAACACCGTTCCCCACCTGCACACCCACGTAGTGCCCCGCTACCGTGACGATCCCGCTCCGGGCGGCCCGATCGCGTGGGAGGACATCTTCGCCCCCGAACCCGTGCCCGAGGCCGACCTGCACCACCAGGCCGCCAGCCTTCGCGCCCTGCTCGCCCGCTGAGCCCTCAGGCCACGGCGAACTCGCTCGGCCTGGCCGGGGCCGGGGTGAGGGTGCGGCCGACCAGCGGCGACAGGTGGGCGGCCACGCTGGCCAGCTCGCGCAGGTCGGATTCCACCAGCGCCTGCGGGCCGTCGCACAGGGCGCTTTCCGGGTGCGGGTGGACGTCGACGATGATGCCGTCCGCCCCGACCGCGATCGCGGCCCTGGACAGCGGCAGCACCAGGTCGCGCCGCCCGCCTGAGTGCGACGGGTCCACGATCACTGGCAGGTGGGACAGCCGCTGCGCGACCGGGACCGCGCTGATGTCCAGGGTGTTCCTGGTGGCGTTCTCGAAGGTGCGGATGCCCCGCTCGCACAGCACGATGTCCAGGTTGCCGCGCTGGGCGATGTACTCGGCGGCCATCAGCCATTCCTCGATGGTGGCGTTCATGCCGCGCTTCAGCATGACCGGCTTGCCTACCCCGCCGACGGCCTGGAGCAGCGGGAAGTTCTGCATGTTACGGGTGCCGACCTGCAGCATGTCGGCGTAGCTGGCGACTAGCTCCACGTCCCCTGGGTCGACCACCTCGGTGACGATGGGCAGGCCGGTCTCCGTGCGCACGTCCGCGAGGATCTTCAGGCCAGCCTCGCCGAGACCCTGGAACGCGTACGGCGAACTGCGCGGCTTGTAGGCGCCGCCGCGCAGCAGCGACGCGCCCGCCGCCCTGGCCATCAGCGCGGACGCCAGCGTCTGCTCGGCGGTCTCTACGGCGCACGGCCCGGCGATGACGGTCAGCGTGTCGGGGCCGATCGGCACCCCGCCCACCCTGATCACCGAACGCTCCCGGTGATGCTCCCTGCTCACCAGCTTGTATGGCGCGGTAATCCGCACCACTTCGCTCACGCCTGGCATGCCCCGCAAGTTCAGCGTGTCCAGCCGGTCGATGTCGCCGACCAGGCCGACAATCGTCCGGGACACGCCCCGGCTGACGAACGCGTCGCCGCCCGCCCCGCGCACCAGGTCGACGATCCCCTCGACTTCCGCTTCCCCGGCCTCCGCCGCCATCACCACGACCATGTCACCCTCCTGCAGTCATAAGAAAAGCCCCGGGCCTTTGGCCCGGGGCTCCGTGTAAGTCGCCTGCGTCAGCGCAAAGTCTGGCGGGCGACCGGCCGGGAACCGGGCCGGTAGCCAAACCAAAACCAGAACTGCTGACGCATGCCCGCGAGCCTACCGCACGAACCCCGGGACGTGCGCTTTTCGTCGCATGATCGTGACCCGGCGGACCTGACCCGTCAGAAGGGGAAGCCGCCGGTGGGGCCGACGTCGAGAACGATGGTGCTGCCTGGCGGCGCCTGGCCGACCGGACTGTAGTCGATGACCTTGTTACCGCCCATGCCGAACTGCTCCACCTGGACCTGGAATCCCGCGGCGACAAGCTCCCGCGTCGCCTGGTTTACGTTCAGGCCGATCACGTAGGGGACGTTGACCAGGGCCGGACCGTTGGAAACCGTGACGGTCACGGTCTGGCCCGGGCGGTACGCAGATCCGGCCGCAGGTGTCTGGGCGGTGATCGTCCCCTGCGGCGCCTGGCTATTCTGGTTCTGCTGCGTTTGCAGGGTGACGTCATGCTGCTGGGCCCACTGCTGGGCGGCCTGCACGTTCATCCCGACGAAATTCGGCAAGGGTGGACTGACGGCCAGCAGGATGGCCACGGGCTTGGTCTGCGGCCATGCCTGGCCAGCGGCTGGGTCCGTGCCGAGGACGGTGCCGACCGGAGAGCTGGAGCCGACCCGTTCGATCCTGTAGATCAGGTGCACGCGCTGCAAGGCCGCCTCGGCCTGGGCGAGCGTGTCGTTCTTCACCACGGGCACGGTGGAGGTGAACGGCCCGGCCGAGATCAGGATCGTGATCGCCGAACCCCGGGCCGCCCGGCCCGCCGGGCTCGTGCCGACCACGAGGCCCCGCTGCACGTCGTTGCTGTGTACCTGCTTGGGCGCGGTGAGGGTAAAGCCGTCGCCCGTCAGCGCGGCGGTCGCCAAGGCCTGCGAGTCGCCCGCCACCACCGGGACCGACGCGTACCGTCCCGTGGTCAGCCACCAGGCGCCGACCCCCAGCCCGATACCGAGCACCACGATGAGCGCGACCACGCCCAGCCGCGCGCTGAACAGCCAGCGCTGCAGGAACGGCTCGCGGCCGCCCTGGTACCTGCCGCCGTCCTCGCGGTTGACGACCAGCGTGTGCGACCCGGGAGCTTCGTGCCTGCCGCCGCCGAACTGGCCCTCACCGAACTCGCCCGCACCGAACTGGCTGGCCCCGTACTGCCCCGTGCCGTACTGCCCTGCGCCGAACTGCCCCGAACCGGGCTGCCCCGAACCGGGCTGCCCCGAACCGGGCTGCCCCGAACCGAACTGCCCCGAACCGAACTGCCCCGAACCGGGCTGCCCCGAACCGGGCTGCCCCGAACCGGGCTGCCCCGAACCGAACTGCTCAGTACGGGGCTGCCCCGCGCTGAACTGGTCCGCGCCGAACTGGCCGGCACCCAACTGGCCGGTACCCGACTGCCCCGCGTCGAGCTGCCCACCGTCCGGGCCAGCCGCGCCCGGCGCCGCCGGCTCCGGGCGCCACCAATCGTCCGGGCCGATCGGTCCGGTGCCCGGCCCGCCCACAGGGACCGGTCCGCCCACGGGCATCGCCCCACCCACGGGCACCGGCCCCGTTCCGCGAGCCCACCACCCGTTGGTGGCGGCCGGGGTATCAAGGTCCAGCCACGGCGCCTCCGCCAGGCCCTGGACGCCCACCCCCATCACGTCGGTGAGCCCGCCCGGCTCGCCCGCGCCCTGCCTGACCATGCGGACCGCGCGCGCGAACTCGCTGGCGTCGGCGGGGCGCCGCGCCGGATCCCTGCTGGTCGCGGCTAGCACGAGCTGGTCCACGGCCGTGGGTATGCCTGGCATGAGCGAGGAGGGCGCCGGAACGTCCTGATTGACGTGCTGGTACGCGACCGAGAGCGGCGTGTCGCCCCGGAACGGCTGGCGGCCGGTGAGCAGCTCGAAGAGCATGATGCCCGCCGAGTAGACGTCGCCGCGCGGGCTTGTGATCTCGCCGGCGACCTGCTCGGGCGGCACGTACGCCACGGTGCCGATGAGCAGCCCCGCCCTGGTCTGGCCGGCCGCCGCCTGCGCCCTGGCCAGGCCGAAGTCCGCTACCTTGACCCGCCCGTCGGCCGTCAGCAGGACATTCTCCGGCTTGACGTCACGGTGCACGATGCCGGACTTGTGCGCGGCGGCCAGGCCGTCGAGGACGCCGGTCATGATGTCCAGCGCCGCCGCCGGGGAGAACCACCCGCGCTCCCTGAGCAGTTGCCTCAACGTTCGGCCGTGTATGTACTCCATGGCTAGGTACAGGAAGGGACCGTCGGCCCCCTGGTCGTAGACCGCGACGACGTTCTGGTGTGACAGCCTGGCGACCGACTTGGCCTCGCCGATGAACCGCCGGACGAAATCCTCGTCCCTGGCTAGCTCGACGTGCATGACTTTGAGCGCGACCTCGCGCTCTAGGCGGGTGTCCGTGGCCCGGTAGACAGTGGCCATCCCGCCGTGCGCGACGCGCGCCGTCACGGCGTATCGCCCGTCAAGCAGGCGCCCGGCCAGCGGGTCGGCCAGCGTGTCGTCCATCGTGTCGAGTTTACGGTTGTTTGCCGATTGCGGGGCCGTGAATGATTGCGTCCCGCTGGCTATATGACGTCTCAGCGGCCCGGAAGGATGCGCGTAGCCTGTCTGGTTGTGGCAGATCACGGGCGAGTCGTGGTGGCGGGCGCGGGTCTGGCCGGCCTGCGGACCGTCACCGAACTCAGGTCGCGCGGCTTCACCGGGCCGATCACCCTGGTCGGAGCCGAGGCGCGGCCGCCGTACGACCGGCCGCCGCTGTCGAAGAAGGTACTCACCGATACCGCGCTGGACCCCTCGCTGCGCGCCGACTTCGGCACCTTGAACGTGGACTTCCGCCCGGCCGAGACCGCCACGGGCCTCAAGGACGCTGCCCTCGTGACGGAGCGCGGCTCGTACCCGTTCGATCACTTGGTGCTGGCCACCGGTGCGCTCCCGGCGGCGCTGCCCGGCCCTGGACGGCAGCGGTTCCTGCGTACCTACGACGATGCGCTGGCGCTGCGCGATCGGTTCAGGCCAGGGCTGCGGCTGATCATCGTGGGGGCGGGCTGGATAGGCGCGGAACTGGCCACCGCGGCGGCCAGCCACGGCTGCCAGGTCACGGTGCTGGAGGCGGGCCCCGCCCCGCTCGCCGCGGCCATCGGCACGCAGGTGGGGGAGCGGACCGCTCCCTGGTACGCGCAGGCGGGCGTCACGTTGCAGACCGGCGTCGCGGTGGAGTCGGTCGAGCCGGGCGGCCTGGCGCTGGCGGGCGGCGGCTGGATCACGGCGGACGAGATCGTCACCGCCGTCGGGGTCCGGCCGGCTACCCGGTGGCTGGAGGGTTCCGGCGTGCTTCTGGAGAACGGCGTGGCCGTCGACGCCGGGCTGCGGGCGTCGCGGCCCGGCGTGTACGGGGTGGGCGACTGCGCCGCGTTCGAGTCCCTGCGGTTCGGGCGGCGGCTGCGGTTCGAGCACTGGGACGTGGCGCTGCACGCGCCCGAAGTCGTCGCGGCCAACGTGCTCGGCGAGGACGCGGTGTACGACCCTGTGCCGTACTTCTGGTCCGAGCAGTTCGGCCGCATGGTGCAGTACCAGGGCTACCACGGCGACGCTGAGCGGCTCGTCTGGCGCGGCGACCCGGCCGAGCAGACCTGGGCCGTGTGCTGGCTCGCGGCGGGCCGCCTGGTCGCGATCCTGACCGTGAACCGGCCCCGCGACCTGCAGCAAGGCCGACGCGTGATCGCCTCCGCCGACCCCGTGGACGCCGATCGCCTCGGCGACCCGGCCGTCCCCGTGAAGGAAGCGGTTGGCACCTGAGCTGACCCGGCGGGACCGGACCGGGTGGTGTGCGCCAGTCCTGGCGCGGGTAAACGTCCCGTTAACCAGGCCTGGCCCGAGTGTTTGGAGCATGCCCGGGCGTGGGACATTGGAGTCGTGGCACAGATTGACCCCACGACCGATGCCCTGGTCCACGATTGGCTGTCACTCCCCGATGTAGCCGCCCTGCTGGACATTCCGGCCGGGCGCGTGAAGCAACTCCTGCGCGACAGGAAGCTGCTCGCCGTCATCCGCCCCGAAGGGACACTGGCGGTCCCGGCCGCCTTCCTTGACGGCCATCAGGTCGTCAAGGGCCTGTGCGGGACCCTCACCCTGCTCTTCGACTGCGGGTTCGACGATCTGGAAGCGTTCCGCTGGCTGTTCACCGCGGACGAAACGCTGCCCGGGACGCCGATCGACGCGCTCGTCAGGCACCGCGGCACCGAGGTGAACCGCCGGGCCCAGGCCCTGGCGTTCTAGCAGCGGCTACCCTGGCAGAACCGGCGAGCCCAGGCCCTGGCGTTCTAGCAGCGACTACGCTGGCTGCATGCCGCCTAGCCCGCCGCGCCCGCGGCGAACCGCGAGCGCGATGCCAGGGCGTGCCGCCAGCCAGCCGCGCCAGCGTCCCGCCGCCCCGCTAATCCGCGACCTGCTCGCGGCCGGGCGCCAGTCGTTCTCGTTCGAGTTCATGCCGCCCAAGACGCAGGGCGAGGAACAGCAGCTGTGGCTGGCGATCAGGCAGCTTGAGCCGCTGCGGCCGACGTTCGTCTCGGTGACCTACGGCGCGGGCGGATCGACCAGGGACCGGACGGTCAGGGTGACGGGCCGGATCGCCGATGAGACCACGCTCACCCCGGTCGGGCACCTGACCGCGGTGAACCATTCGGTGGCCGAGCTCAGGCAGGTGATCGGCTCGTACGCGGCAGTCGGGGTGCACAACATGCTCGCGCTGCGCGGTGATCCTCCTGGTGACCCGAACGCCGACTGGTGCCCCCATCCGCAGGGCCTGACCTACGCAGCGGAACTGGTCCGCCTGATCAGGACGGTCGGCGATTTCTGCGTCGGAGTCGCCGCCTTCCCTGAGAAGCACCCGCGGTCGCCCGATCCTGAGGCGGACGCGCGCCACTTCGTGGCTAAGTGCCGGGCCGGCGCGGACTTCGCGGTCACCAACATGTTCTTCTACCCGGAGGACTACCTGCGCCTGCGGGACCGGGTCGCGGCGCAGCACTGCGACGTGCCGATCATCCCCGGCATCATGCCGGTGACCAGCCTGCGGATCATCGAGCGCGCGGTCGAGCTGGGCGGCTGCCGGGTGCCCACCGAGCTGTGGGACAGCTTGCAGGCGGTGGCCGACGACCGGGCGGCAGTCCGGGAGATCGGCGTGGACTACGCGGCCGGGATGTGCGCCCGCCTGCTCGCCGAGGGCGTGCCCGGCCTGCACTTCTACACGCTCAACTGGTCACGCGCGACCAGGGAGATCTATCAGCGGCTCGGACTGGGCCAGCGGAGCCTGGCCGAGCCGGGCCCCGGGGGCAGGGCCCGCAATGGGAGCTCGGCGCCCATCACAGCGTAGGGCGGCTCGCTGCCCGGGTAGAACGAGAAGCCGGTCAGCAGGTCGGTGAACCCCACCCCGCGGTACAGGCGCCGCGCCCGCGTCTCGGCATCCCTGGTGGACAGCACGGCGGTTCGTGCGGGTCGTCCCGCGGTCAACCTGAGCAGCAGGCCCGAGCCGATTCCCCGGCCCTGGTACCCGGGCGCCACGTGCAGTTCGGCCACCTCGAAGGTGTTGTCCAGCCATGCCGCGGCGGCCTGCGCGCCGCGGGTGGCGGCCAGCGCGCGGGCGACCGTGTCGTGCCACCACTGCCCGGGTGCCCCCCGGAAGCCATAGCCGAACCCGACCGGATCGCCGGACTCGTCGTCCTCGGCCACGATGAACGCGCGGAACCCCGGATAGGCGGCGTGCCCGGCCATGATCGACCGCCGGCCGGCCAGCGTATCGGCCGCCGGCCGCATCGCGGCCGCGTACACCGAGATCACCTGATCCACCCGCCTGGTGAACTCGACGGGACCCAGCTCGCTGACCATAAGCTCGCGCTGCACCCTTGCCAGCTTAAGAGAAGCGATCAGATCAGCTGGCCGGACTGGGGCACCGGCTGGGATTGCACCTGGACCTGGGCCTGGCCGAGGTCCAGGTGAGTGGCGGTCACCGTGATCGTCCCTGGCTGGCCGGACAGTGAGCGAACCCAGACCGCGCCGAGCCCGCCGTACTCGCCGAACGCGAACGGGTTATCGCCGACCAAGATTCCGGGGCCAGACAGGTTCAGTGTCACCTCGCCGGCCAGGTACCTGCGCTGGTTGCCGTACGCGTCGACCGCGCGGAACAGGACCCGGGTGGCGTCCGTCCCGTCGGCGGAGATCACGGCGTCGTCGGCGGTCACGGCGAGCCGGTCGCCGGACGGATCGGACGACATGCGGAGCTCGGCCACCTGCTGGCCGCCTACCCAGCCCTGGATCAGCAGCTCTGGGCGCTTGGTCCGCGTGTGGGTTGGCAGGCGGACGAAGAAGGGCGGATAGGGCAGGTTCCGGTACAGCGGGGAATAGGCGGCGGGCGTAACGGAGGCGACCGGGACGCCGTCGATGAAGATGTGCAGCAAATCGCAGTTGCTGGCGATCATCGCGGTCGGGGCGGGAACGGGGAGCGTCCCGCTCAGCTCCCAGAAGAACAGCGGCACGATGACCGGGCGGATGGCCGGGTCAACCTGGGCTTGGTACATGCCTGCGCCGGGCTTGGGCACCCGGAAGCTGTCGACCACCCCGGCCCATTTGACGGTGTCCTGATCCAGGCTTTGAAATGAGCCATAGTCGAACCCGGCCCAGGCCAGCAGCCCCGCGTAGCCGGGGTCGGAGCGGGCCAGGTTCTGGACCTGCGCGTGCAGCTCCGCCTGCCTGACGAGCAGCTCAGGCGGACCGGTCCAGGTGAAGTACTCCGGCTTGACGTCCTCTACCCCGACCGACTCGGTGATCAGGTAGGGGACGCCGGGGATCGGGGGCCGCAGCGTCGCGTCGCCCGTCTTCCAGTTGACGCTGTAATCGTTGTAGCCGAAGACGTCCTCGTTCCACTCGGCGACGGAATGGAAGAGCATCGCGCCGGAACTCGGCCGCGAGCCGTCGAGCTCGGCTGCGATGTGCCTGGTCTGTTCCCACAGACCAGGCACATCGGGTGTCTCGTTGAGCCGGGTACCCCAGATGACCACCGAGGGCCTGCTCCTGTCCCGGATCACCATGTCGCGCACGTTCTGTAGCACGAGGTCCTGCCAGGCCGGGTTGCTGCTCACGTTGTGCCAGCCAGGAGCCTCCTCCCAGACCAAGAGCCCGAGCTCGTCGCACGCGTCGAGGAAGTGCGGGGACTGGGGATAGTGCGAGCATCGCACCATGTTGCAGTTGAGTTCGTTCCTGAGTATCTCGGCGTCCCTGCGCTGGACCCGCGCGGGCATGGCCATGCCCGCGTACGGGAACAGTTGGTGCCGGTTCAGCCCGAACAACTGCACCCGCTCACCGTTCAGGTAGAAGCCGTCGGGCTGAAAGGAAAGCTCACGGAATCCGATCCGCCTCGTCAGCATGTGACTGCCGACCTCGGGAACCGACAGGGTGGCCCGCACCGTGTAGAGCTTCGGGTCGGTGGTCGACCACAGGCTGACCGGCCCGAGACCGGTCAGGCTTAGCTTCGCGGTGCTGGTGGTATTTGAGTCGAAGGTGACCGTCACGGCCTGCGTGCTGATCAGCCGCGACCCGTCAAGCAGGTCGACCGTCAGAGTGCCTGAGGCGGCGGAAGACAGGCCCGAGTCGATGGTGGCTTCGATGTCCACGCCGGGCTGTGAGGTGAGCACGTTGGTCGGCTGCGCGAACAGGTCGGACAGGAACGCCCGCGGGACCACCCGCAGGGTAACGTCCCGGTAGATCCCGCCCGGCTGGAAGAAGTCGATGCTGTAAGGGCCGTAGCCCGGGCTGAGGGGCGGGACAGGCAGACTGCGCGCGTCGACTATCACCGACAGGAGATTGTCGCCGGAAGTCACCTGACTGGTGAGTTCGGCGGAAAAGGGGAGGTACCCGCCCTGGTGCGTGAAGACCGGCTGGTCGTTGATCACCACCATGGCGTTGACCATGACCCCGTCGAAGTCCACGAAGATCCGGTTGCCCGGCGGGTGCGGGCTGACTAGAGGCCCTCCGCTGAAGTGGCGCCGGTAAATCCAGATCTGCTGCCACTCGTCCGGATTCCAGTTACGCCAGGACAGGGCGGCGACCGAGTGCGGCAGCGCGACCGGCGCGAAGCTGCTGTCGTTGTAGAACACGCTTTCCGAACCCGCCGAATACTGGCCCCCGAACAGCCAGTTCGAGTTCAGCGGGAACGTCAGGTTGGTCGGTTGCTCCTCCAGTGTGGGGGCATGGCTCCCGATCAGCGCGATCAACGGTACGGCGGCGACCCCCGCGCCGCCGATCAGCCCCGCCTTGATCAGCGTCCGCCGTGAAATCCGCCGCTTAGGCCTGGTCTCGCGCTCTTCCGGTGCGCCATCCCCGTCCGCCACCCGCTGCCCCCGCCGCGCCGGCGCATCCGTCGTGCCCGCCCGCCCCGGCCGCTGCAGCCCGCTTATCCGCCCCGGAAACGCTGGCCGACCTGCCGTCCCCGGAGCCGCCGTGATGCCCGTCCGGCCTGCAGCCGTCGGCGTGCCCGGCCTGCTCCCAGACGGTGCCGCGCCTGTCCTGCCAGGAGACGTCGGCGCTGCGGCCGTCCTGCTCCCAGACGGTGCCGCGCCTGTCCTGCCAGGAGACGTCGGCGCTGCGGCCGTCCTGCCTCCAGACGGTGCCGCGCCTGTCCTGCCCGGAGCCGGTGGCGTGCCTGTCTTGCCTCCCGGCGGTACCGTGCCTGTGCCGCCCGGGACCGGCCCGGTGACCGTCTTGCCCGTAGCTGGCGCTGTCCCGTCCCTGACCTGGGATGGTGGCGCGGCCGTCCGGCCCGTGAGAGGAGGCGTGCCGGGCCTGCCCGAGGGCGGAAGCGTCCCGGGGCTGTCCCCAGGCGGAGGCGCGCCCCGCCTGTCGGCGGGCGTCGACGTGGCCGCCCTGCCAGGGGATGTCGGCGTATTCCGCCTGTCTCCGGGCACTGACGTGGCCGTCCTCCCGGTGGGCGAGGCTCCTGCCCGGCCGGTGGACGTTGTCGCCCGCGGCCTGTCCGCCGACCGCGGTCCGCTCTTCCGGCCCGCGGACGGCGGAGATCCCGCCCCGTTCGCGGACGGCGGCGCGCCCCTGCCGACCGTAGTAAGTCCCGGGTCTGGCCTAGTCGGGCGCGTCGACCCGGCCCACTGCGCGGGGCGAAACCACCTGCCGGTCTCGCCTTCCCGCGGCGTTCCGTCGGTCCTGGCTGGGCGCGGGCCCGTCCCGGACCCAGCCATCCTCCCTGCTCCATCGGCCCCGACTGGGTGTTCAGACGTATCGGAATCCGGCGGCTGCGGCGCGCCTACCTCGCCTGGGCCGACCGGTGGGCCCGCTGCCGGCGGCCGCAATACCTGGCCAGTCTCAGGCCCGTGCCTCACCGCTCCGTCCTGGTCCGCTTTTCCCCCTTCGCCCGCGCGAGGAGCCTCGGCCCCTTCAGCAGGGCTACCGGGGACGTCTGTGCCAGCCGTTCGGGTGGAAGCGTCCGTCTCGGCGGGGGAGGGCGGCTCCTGCGTTGCCGCCGCGCTGCCGTCCGCGTGTGCCCCGTTCGGCGAGCGCGGCGTGTCATTCTTCTCCACGGGCTGTGCCGTGTCGGCCGTTAGCGCGGTGCCTGTCCCTGCGCTGCCGGGTGCGACCGGCAGGACGATGCTGGGAGCCTCGAGGTCGACGTCGACCACGACGGGAATGGGCTGGGTGTCCGCCAAGCTGGCGAGCAGCGCCATGTGCGTCTCGGTCAGATGGAGACCGGCGTCGGTCTCGGTAGCGGCGGATACCACGTCATCCAGGCCGGGCGCAGCGGGTTCCGCGCCAGCATCCCAGTCGAGATCCTCGCTGCTGCCATGGCGCGGGCCCGGGTCCCCGGCGAGTGGTCTCGCGCTCCCGTCATCGGCGGCGGGTCGGGATGGCACGCGATAAAAATACAGGCCCCAAGTTGCCTTGTGTACGAACAGGCGTGTTGCGCCCAAATAACCCCATCTCTACCGCTGCCGCTCCGCTTGCGGTGGGCGGGCTCCCCAGTCCAAAATGTCAGACCCTCCCTGTACATTCGAACAGACATCGAAAAGAGACTGGACTTCCGACCGAACTTAGGTTCGAATAGATGGACCAGCACCGGCCGGGTGGGGTTAGGGGAAGCGTCTCACCTGGCCGGCCAGAGGAGGAGATGAAGACCGATGATGAAGGCAGCGGAGGTGCGCCCGGGAGGCACGGAGGCCGGCCTGCGGCACCCAGGGGGTCCTGGGCTGGCGCCGACGGTGCTCAGCATGCTCCGGTCCGCGCGCCGCGGGCTCGACGAGGCGGCCGACGAGACGACGCCAGGAGCCCGTTACGTGACGGCGCATTTGGCGGCGCTGCGCGCCGCGGCAGCGGTGGTAGCGGCTCGCGGCGAGCCCCGGACCAGGCGCAGGAAGCCGCACAGTGTGTGGGAACTACTGCCTCAGGTCGAGCCAGCCCTCACCGAGTGGGCGGCCTACTTCGCGGCCGGAGCCGGCAAGCGCGCGGCGGCTGAAGCGGGCTTGCCGCGTGCGGCGTCCGCGCGCGAGGCAGACGACCTGCTGCGGGATGCGGAGACCTTCCTGTCACTAGCGGAGACCGCACTCGGCGTACATGTGCAGTCTCCGCTCCCTCTGAGGTCGGCGGGCTAGGGGCTAGAACGCTTCCATCGCGCCGCGCGCGTCGGCGTCGAGCACGCCCCAGCTAATGAGTTCCTCGGTGAGGTCAGCGGGGGACTTGTCGTAGATAACCGCAAGCGAGCGGAGGTCCTCGTGCCGGACGGACAACACCCGGCCGTTGTAGTCGCCGCGCTGGCTCTGGATGGTGGCAACGTAGCGGGCGAGCGGGCCGACCTTGTCCTTGGGCAGCTGGCCCATGCGCTCGAGATCGATGACGAGCTTGGGAGTGGGCACGAGCGGGGTCGGGGCGGCGTCGCCGGGCAGCAGTTCGGAGACGGGGACCCCGTAGAACTCCGCCAGTTCGGCGAGTTTCTGGACAGTTACCGACCGGTCTCCGCGCTCGTAGGAACCTACGACGACGGCCTTCCACCGGCCGCGGGACTTCTCCTCAACCCCGTGCAGCGAGAGCCCCTGCTGCGTGCGGATGGCGCGCAGGCGCGCGCCGAGTGTCTTGGCGTACTCAGATGGCATTGTTCCTCGGTTCGGCCAGTCGTCGCTTACAGTGACGGTTACGCTCTGTGACGGTAGGCGGCGAGCGCGACAAGGTCAAGCCGAATGGCAAAAACTGGCTTAACTCGTACGGTAACCGGCTTGCATTCCGTGATGGATTCATACCCTCCGCCGGCGATCGAGAACCCATCCGAGATCAGGTTTCCCGTCGCTGTAGGCACATCTCGGGTCAAGGAGGGGTCCTCGCCACCTTCGGGTCGTATCGGTCTTGTGTGAGGTAAATCACACACCGTGTCGGCCGTCGCGAAGCGGTCAGGCCGGGTGGTAACTCCCCGTATGATCATGGGCGTAGACATCCTTTAAGGACCGTCCGGAGAGGCGGGGAAGGAGGTCCGTTCTATGTGCGCAGCCACCAGTTCGGTCGCTGGGCGTGATGGCCTCGCGGTGCTCGATGCCGAGGAAATCAGGCGCGCGCTGACCAGGATCGCCCATGAAATCCTGGAGCGCACGCACGGCGGCGAAGAAGTCATATTGCTCGGCATCCCGACCCGCGGGGTACCGCTGGCCCGCCGGCTGGCCGCCCGCATCGGGGAGTTCGAGGGGCTCGAAGTCCCCTGCGGATCGCTTGACGTGACCATGCACCGGGATGATCTGCGGCTTCGCCCGGCGCGCGCACTGGGCCGCACCGACCTGCCCGTGGGCGGCGTGGACGGCAAGACGATCGTCCTGGTCGATGATGTGCTGTACTCAGGTCGCACCGTACGCGCCGCGCTTGATGCGCTGACCGACCTCGGCAGGCCCAGGACCGTCCAGTTGGCCGTTCTCGTCGATCGCGGCCATCGCGAGCTCCCCATCCGAGCCGACTACGTAGGCAAGAACCTGCCCACCTCACAGCGCGAGGTGGTGCGCGTCCTGCTGTCCGAGGTCGACGGGCAGGACGTCGTGCTGATCGGCGAGGAAGGACGGAAGCCATGAAGCGCCACCTGATCTCGGCCGCCGATCTGAGCCGCGCCGACGCGCTGCTGATCCTCGACACCGCAGAGGAGCTGGCCAGCCTCGCCGACCGCCCCATCAAGAAGCTGCCCACGCTGCGCGGCCGGACCGTGGTCAACCTGTTCTTCGAGGACTCGACCAGAACCAGGATCTCCTTTGAGGCCGCCGCAAAGCGCCTGTCCGCCGACGTGATCAACTTCTCCGCCAAGGGGTCGAGTGTGGCCAAGGGCGAGAGCCTGAAGGACACCGCGCTGACCCTGGAGGCCATGGGCTCGGACGCGGTGGTCATCCGGCACAGCGCCTCCGGTGCCGCGCACCGGCTCGCGGGGTGGGTGCAGGGCAGCGTGGTGAACGCGGGGGACGGCACCCATGAGCACCCCACCCAGGCCCTGCTCGATGCCTTCACCATCCGGCGCAGGCTCAAGGCGAGCAGCACTCGCGGGGCCGGACTTGACGGCATCCGCGTGACGATTGTCGGTGACGTGCTGCACAGCAGGGTCGCCCGGTCCAATGTCCTGCTGCTGAGCACGCTCGGCGCGGAGGTGACCCTGGCCGCCCCGCCCACGCTACTGCCGCTGGCTGTGGAGAGCTGGCCCTGCGCGGTCAGTTACGACCTGGACAGCGAGCTGCCCAAGAGCGATGTCGTCATGATGCTCAGGGTCCAGCAGGAGCGGATGACTGCCGCGTACTTCCCCAGCGTGCGCGAGTACAGCCGCAGGTACGGGCTGGACGCGGCGCGCATGGGGCGGCTGCCTGACCACGCCATCGTCATGCACCCAGGACCAATGAACAGGGGAGTGGAGATCGCCGCCGACGTCGCGGACTCGGTCCGCTCAACGATCGTGGAGCAGGTGGCCAACGGGGTCACCACCAGGATGGCCGTCCTGTACCTGCTACTTGGCGGCACCGAGTTCCCGGCGGTGGCTCAGTGAGCCCCGCCCGCATCCCCGACCCCGCCCGCATCCCCGACCCCGCCCGCATCCCCGACCCGGCCCGCGGCCCCCACCCCACCCCGTGGCTGATCAAAGGGGTCACGGTCGCCGGGATCGGCGGCCAGCGAGACGAGTTCACCGACATCTTGCTCAGCGACGCGGTGATCGCGGCCATCGGCTCCGGGCTGAGTGACGCCGGCGCCCACGTGCTAGACGCACAGGGCCTGATCGCCCTGCCCGGCCTGGTCGACCTGCATACGCACCTGCGCGAGCCGGGCCGCGAGGACGCGGAGACCGTCGAGACCGGCACCAGAGCGGCCGCCCTCGGCGGCTACACCGCCGTGCACGCCATGGCCAATACCGATCCAGTCGCCGATACCGCCGGGGTGGTCGAGCAAGTCTGGCGTCTAGGCCGGGCGGCCGGGCACTGCGACGTCCAGCCGGTGGGGGCGGTCACGGTCGGGCTGGCCGGCAGCAGGCTCGCCGAGCTGGGCACCATGGCGGACTCGGCCGCGCGAGTCCGCATGTTCTCCGACGATGGCAAGTGCGTCGCCGACTCGCTGCTGATGCGCCGGGCCCTCGAATACGTCAAGGCCTTCGACGGGGTGATCGCCCAGCACGCGCAGGATCCCAGGCTTACCGAGGGCGCCCAGCTCAACGAGGGCGAGATGTCCGGACGGCTCGGCCTGGCGGGCTGGCCCGCAGTCGCCGAGGAGGCGATCATCGCGCGGGACTGCCTGCTCGCCGCCCACGTGGGCTCTGCCCTGCACGTCTGCCACGTCTCCACCGCGGGAGCCGCGGAGATCATCCGCTGGGCGAAGTCCAAGGGATGGCCGGTGACCGCGGAGGTCACGCCGCACCACCTGCTGCTGACCGACGAACTCGCGGAAGGCTACGACCCGGTGTTCAAGGTCAACCCGCCGCTGCGCACCGCGGCCGACGTGGCCGAGCTCAGGCGTGCGCTCGCCGACGGCACCATCGACTGCGTGGCCACCGACCACGCCCCGCACCCCGTGGAGGCCAAGGAGACCGAATGGTCGGAGGCGGCCTTCGGGATGACCGGGCTGGAGACCGCGCTGCGCGTCGTGCAACTGGCCATGGTGGACACCGGGCTGCTCGACTGGCACGGCGTCGCCGACCGGATGGCCGTCCGCCCGGCCATGATCGGACGGCTGGCCGGGCAGGGCGCCCTGCTCTCTGCCGGCGGTCCCGCCAACCTCACGCTGTACGACCCGGCGGCGCCCGCCGAGGCCGTCGGGCCCGGCGCGTCCAAGAGCCGTAACACGCCCTTCGCCGGGATGGAACTGCCCGGCCGGGTGGTGGCCACCTTCCTGCGCGGTACGCCCACCGTGCTCGACGGGAAGCTGGCCTGACGTGCCGGCCGACAACGCCCTGCTGGTCCTGGAGGACGGCACGACGCTGCGCGGTACCGGCTTCGGCGCCGAGGGCGAGGCGTTCGGCGAGATGGTCTTCAACACCGGCATGACCGGGTACCAGGAGACGCTGACCGACCCGTCGTACTGCCGCCAGATCGTCGCGATGACCGCGCCGCACATCGGCAACACGGGCGTCAACGATGAGGATCCGGAGTCCGGGCAGATCTGGGTCAGCGGCTACGTGGTGCGCGAGCCCGCCAGGGTCCCGTCCAGCTGGCGGGCCAACCGTGACCTGGACACCTACCTCCGCGCCGAGGGGATCCCCGGGATCGCCATCCGCGGCACCCGGGCGCTGACCAGGAGGGTTCGCGAGCAGGGCGCCATGCGGGCCGCGATCAGCACCGTCGAGACCGACCCGGCCCGGCTGCTCGACCGGGTCCTGGCCAGTCCCCAGATGACCGGGGCCGACCTGGCCCGCGTGGTGAGCACGCCCGAGCCCTACGCCGTCCAGCCATCGGGCCAGCCCAGGTACCGGGTCGTCGCGGTGGACCTGGGTATCAAGGCTTCCACGCCACGCAACCTCGCGGCCCGGGGCTGCGAGGTGCTCGTGGTCCCCGCCACCTCGACCGCCGAGCAGATCCTGTCTTCCTCGCCCGACGGGGTGTTCTTCAGCAACGGCCCCGGTGACCCGGCCGCGGCCACGTACGCGGTGGACGCGATGCGCGGGGTCCTGGACGCGGGCGTCCCTGTGTTCGGCATCTGCCTGGGCAGCCAGATCCTCGCCCTGACCCTCGGCCTGGGCACCTACAAGCTCCGCTACGGCCACCGCGGTGTTAACCAGCCGGTGATGGATCTCGCCACCGGCCGGGTCTACATCACCAGTCACAACCACGGCTTCGCCGCCGCGCTCCCCGGCGATCCGCCGGAATCCGCCGCCCTGCCCGGCGATCTGCCGGAATCCGCCGCCCTGCCCGGCGATCTGCCGGAATCCGCCGCCCTGCCCGGCGATCTGCCGGAATCCGCCGCCCTGCCCGGCGATCTGCCGGATCCCGTCTCGCTCCAAGGCGTTTCCGCGGAGACGCCCCACGCAATTGCACCAGACGTTTCCGCGGAAACGCGCCACGACACCACGTGGAATCACGTCCCGCCCCGGTCCCGCCAGCCCTTCGATACCCCGTACGGCCCGGCCGTGGTCAGCCACGTGAACCTCAACGATGGCGTGGTCGAGGGCCTGCGCTTGCTCGAGCGTCCGGTCTTCAGCGTTCAGTACCACCCGGAGGCCGCCCCCGGCCCCCACGACGCCGCTGACCACTTCGACCACTTCTGCACCCTGCTAGAGCGCGCCCGATGAGGCGCCAGGATCATCGCCCGGCCGCCATCAGCCGCTGCTGGCCCAGTAACGCGCGCACCGCCCAATGTCCGGTGGTGCGCGAGCGCGTCCCAGTCCAGCCTGCCCAGAAAAGATCTTGGAAGATCCGGGCTTCCGGGAGGATCTGGTGCACTATAGGCCCCCCGATCCTCCCGCAAGCCCGAATCCTCCCGCAAAAGTGGGGCGTATGTGCGCCATGGTGCGCAAGTGCATCCTGGTGCACGCAACCCGGAAAGATCTTGGGAGGTATGTGCTCCACGGAAGAATGGGCGCCATATATGCCCGCCAATCTTCCGCTAGGCACCAATCCTCCGCGAAAGGTGACGCATCCGAGCCGAAAGCGTCGCATGCCCCGGACTGGAAGCCGGACGTTGCATTGTCCTAGCACGGAGGTGAGCCGTGCCGCGGCGTGAGGATCTGAAGTCGGTGCTGGTGATCGGGTCGGGGCCGATCGTCATCGGGCAGGGCTGCGAGTTCGACTACTCGGGGACCCAGGCCTGCCGGGTGCTGAAGCAGGAGGGGATCAGGGTCAGCCTGGTCAACTCCAACCCGGCCACGATCATGACCGACCCCGAGTTCGCCGACGCGACCTACGTCGAGCCGATCACGCAAGACACGCTGGAGAAGGTCATCGCGATCCAGCGCCCCGACGCGCTGCTCCCCACGCTGGGCGGGCAGACGGCGCTGAACGCCGCCGTCGCCCTGCACGACTCCGGCGTCCTGCAGCGTTACGGCGTTGAGCTGATCGGCGCAAACATCGACGCGATCAGGGCGGGGGAGGACCGCGAGCGCTTCAAGCAGATCGTCATGGGCCTGGGCGCCGAGGTCCCGGCCAGCCGCATCTGCCGTGACCTGGACGAGTGTCTGGCCGCGGTGAGCCAAGGAAGCGAGGGAACCGGAGGAACCCAAGACACCCAAGGGACCCAAGGCGTCCAAGGCACCCAAGGACTCGGCTACCCCGTCGTGATCCGGCCCTCGTTCACCCTGGGCGGGGCCGGCTCCGGCATCGCCAGGGACGAGGCGGACCTGCGCCGCCTCGCCGGGGCGGGGCTGGACGCGAGCCCCACGCACGAGGTCCTGCTCGAGGAGAGCGTCCTGGGCTGGAAGGAGTTCGAGCTCGAGCTGATGCGGGACGCCAGGGACAACGTGGTCGTCGTCTGCTCGATCGAGAACATCGACCCGATGGGCGTCCACACCGGCGACTCGGTCACCGTGGCGCCCGCCATGACGCTCACCGACCGCGAGTACCAGCGGATGCGCGACACGGCCATCGCCATCATGCGCGCCGTGGGCGTGGACACCGGCGGCTGCAATATCCAGTTCGCGGTCGAGCCGCGTACGGGCCGCATGGTCGTGATCGAGATGAACCCGCGCGTGTCGCGAAGCAGCGCGCTCGCGTCCAAGGCCACTGGGTTCCCGATCGCTAAGATCGCCGCGCGGCTGGCCATCGGCTACACGCTCGACGAGATCGGGAACGACATCACCGGGCAGACCCCGGCCTGCTTCGAGCCCGCCCTCGACTACGTGGTGGTCAAGGTTCCGCGGTTCGCGTTCGAGAAATTCCCCGGGGCCGATCCGGCACTCACCACCCACATGAAGAGCGTCGGCGAGGCCATGGCCATCGGCCGGAACTTCCCCGAAGCACTCCAGAAGGCCCTGCGTTCGCTGGAGAGCAACCACGGCTCGTTCGGCTGGAAGAACGAGAAGGGTGACGCACGCTCCCTGCTAGCGGACGCCAGCATCCCCCACGACGGCAGGCTGGCCACGATTCACCAGGCGCTGCGGGCAGGCGCCAGCGTGAAAGACGTAACAAGCGCGACGGGCATCGACCCGTGGTTCATCGAGCAGATCGAGCACATCGAGCACATGGCGCAACGGATCGCGAAATCGCCGGCGCTGGACAAGGAGACGCTCCAGGACGCCAAGGGCACCGGGT
The DNA here is from genome assembly GCA_050698755.1 of Streptosporangiaceae bacterium. GTDB lineage: Bacteria > Actinomycetota > Actinomycetes > Streptosporangiales > Streptosporangiaceae > Palsa-504. The sequence goes on from JBOHCK010000006.1 coordinate 19,212, forward strand.
TCTCCGACGCGCAGATCGCCGAACTCCGCGGCACCACCGAGACCGTGATCCGCGAGATCCGCTGGGCGCTCGGGGTGCGCCCGGTCTACCACGCCGTGGACACCTGCGCCGCGGAGTTCGCCGCCCGAACCCCGTACCTGTACTCGACCTACGACGACGAGACCGAGGTGCCGGAGGGCAGCACGCCCAAGGTGATCATCCTCGGCAGCGGGCCGAACCGCATCGGCCAGGGCATCGAGTTCGACTACGCCTGCGTACACGCGTCGTTCGCGCTGGCCGGCGCGGGCTACGAGACCGTGATGGTCAACTGCAACCCGGAGACGGTCTCGACTGACTACGACACGTCGGGCCGGCTGTACTTCGAGCCGCTGACCCTCGAGGACGTGCTCGAGGTCGTCCGCGCGGAGCAGGCCAGCGGCCCGGTGGAAGGAGTGATCGTCCAGCTCGGCGGTCAGACCCCGCTCGGGCTAGCCCGGTCCCTCGCTGCGGCCAATGTCCCGGTGGTCGGCACCTCGCCCGAGGCGATCCACCTAGCCGAGGACCGCGGCGCGTTCGCTCGTGTCCTCGAAAAAGTAGGGCTGACCGCCCCGCGGTACGGGATCGCCACCTCGCAGGACGCGGCGGTGCAGATCGCCCGCGAGATCGGGTACCCGGTGCTGGTGCGTCCCTCGTACGTGCTTGGCGGGCGCGGCATGGAGATCGTCTACGACGACGCCACGCTGCGGTCGTACGTGACCAGGGCCACCGAGGTGAGCCCGGGGCATCCGGTGCTGATCGACAGGTTCCTCGACGACGCGATCGAGATCGACGTCGACGCGCTCTACGACGGGCGAGAGCTCTACCTGGGCGGCGTGATGGAGCACATCGAGGAGGCCGGCATCCACTCCGGCGACTCCGCCTGCGCGCTGCCGCCGATCACCATCGGCCGCGGCGACATCGGGCAGATCCGGAAGGCGACCGAGGCGATCGCCGAAGGCGTGGGCGTGCGCGGCCTGCTGAACGTGCAGTACGCGCTGGCCGCCGGGGTGCTGTACGTGCTGGAGGCGAACCCGCGGGCGTCGCGGACGGTGCCGTTCGTCTCGAAGGCCACCGCGGTCCCGCTGGCCAAGGCCGCCGCGCGGATCATGCTCGGCGAAACGATCGCCGGGCTCCGCGCCGAAGGCATGCTGCAAACGCAAGGCGACGGCGGCGACCTCCCGTGGGACGCGCCGATCGCGGTCAAGGAAGCAGTCCTGCCGTTCGGCCGGTTCCGTGACCCGAGCGGGGCTGGCGTCGACACCGTGCTCGGCCCTGAGATGCGCTCGACCGGCGAGGTGATGGGCATCGACGCGGTGTTCGGCACGGCCTACGCCAAATCCCAGGCGGCCGTGTACGGCTCGCTGCCCGTGAAGGGCCGGGCATTCGTGTCGGTGGCGAACCGGGACAAGCGGTCGATGATCTTCCCGGTCAAGCGGCTCGCCGACCTGGGTTTCGAGATCTGGGCCACCGAGGGAACGGCGGAGGTGCTGCGGCGCAACGGGGTTCGTGCCAAGATCGTGCGAAAGCACGGCGATGGCCTGGGTCCCGACGGCGAGCCGACCGTGGTGACGCGGATCCTGGCCGGGGAGGTGGACCTGATCGTGAACACGCCGTTCGGCAGCCCGGGGCAGTCGGGTCCCCGGCTTGACGGCTACGAGATCCGCACCGCCGCGGTCCGCCGCGGCATCCCGTGCGTCACCACCGCGGCCGGCCTGGCCGCGGCCGTGCATGGCATCGAGGCGATCATTCGCGGCGAGGTGGGCGTACGGTCGCTGCAGGAGCACGCGGCGCTGCTCAACAGGCCGACGGGGGCGTCCCCCCAGGCCGGCATGTAATGGCCCCTGTCCAGGTCCGCGCCACCGTCCTGACGGTGCGGCGCGTCGACGCGTACCACGCGCTCACCCTGGTCGCCCCGGCCGTGGCGGCCAAGTTCAGGCCGGGTCAGTTCGTCACGCTGGCCGTCGGCGGCCAGGAAACCTCCATGCTGGGGCGGCGGGCGTTCATGGTGCACGACGTCCGCCCCGATCACGGCGGCACGGTGGAGTTCGTGTTCGAGGCCCGCGGGCCGGGGACCAGGTGGCTGGCCTCGCTGCACGCCAGGGACGCGCTCGATGTGGTGGGGCCGCTCGGCCGGCCGTTCCCGGTGCCCCGAGACCCGTCCCGGTGCCTGCTGGTCGGTGTCGGCTACGGCAGCGCGCCGCTGTTCGCGCTGGCCGCGCGGTTGCGCGAGCGTGCCTGCAGCGTGGACTTCCTGATCGGCGGGGCGAGCGCGGACCGCGTGTTCGGCGCGCTGACCGCGAGGCGGACCGGCCGCAGCGCCACGGTGGCCACCTCCGACGGCTCGCTGGGCGCCCGCGGCACGGTCAGCGAGATGCTGGAGCAGGTCATCCGCGAGGCCCGCACTGAGGTCATCTACGCGTCCGCGCCCGTGCCCGACCTACGCGCGATCACGGCGCTCGCCGCTCGGTACGACGTCCCGGTGCAGGCGTCGGTCGACGTCGCCATGGCCTGCGGGACCGGGGTCTGCATGGGGTGCGTGCTCCCTGTGGCAGGAACCGACGGGATCACGCGGATCGTGCGCTCGTGCATGGACGGCCCGGTGTTCCGCGGTGATCTGGTCCGCTGGGATGACATGGGCACGATCCCGTTCGACGCCTTGGGCGCGCCCGGCTGGAAGCCGTTGCCCGCGCAGGAGCGATCAATCGGGTCCCCGGCGAGCGCAGAATCCCGCCATGCCGGCTGACCAGCGCGAGCAGCGCGAGGACCGCGAGCAGCGCCAGGACCGCGAGCAGCGCCAGGAGCGCCCCCATGCCGGCTGACCTGCGGACCCGGCTCGGCCAGCTGGAACTGCCCAACCCGGTGCTCGCCGCGGCGGGCTGCGCGGGCGCCGGGCGCGAGCTGGCCCACTTCATGGACGTCGCGCGGGTCGGAGCGATCATCAGCAAGTCGATCATGACCGAGCCGCGCACGGGCAACCCCGTGCCTCGGCTGGCGGAAACGCCCAGCGGACTGCTGAACTCCATCGGCCTGCAGGGCCCGGGCATCGACGCGTTCCTCCAGCGCGACCTCCCGTGGCTGCTGTCGCACGGGGCGCGGGTGGTCGTGTCGATCGCCGGCCAGACTGTCCGCGAGTACGGCGCGCTCGCCGCGCGGCTGTCCGACGCGGCGGGGGTGTCGGCCGTCGAGGTGAACCTCTCTTGCCCGAACGCCGAGGAAACCGGCCGCCCGTTTGCTTACGACCCGGAGACGGCCGGGCGGGTCGTCGCGGCCGTGCGCGGCGGCCTCAAGCCGGACATCCCGCTGTTTGCCAAGCTGTGTGCGGATGTCACGGACATCGTCGCCGTGGCCGGGGCCTGCGTCACGGCGGGCGCGGACGGACTGTCGCTGATCAACGTGCTGCTCGGCATGGCCATCGATCCAGGCACCGTGCGCCCGGCGCTGGCCGGGACATACGGCGGGCTGTCGGGCCCGGCGATCAGGCCGGTCGCGGTGCGGTGCATCTGGCAGGTCCGACAAGCGTTCCCCGACGTGCCGATTATCGGGACGGGCGGCGTGCGCAGTGGCCGGGACGCGCTCGAGCTGATGCTCGCGGGCGCCTCGGCGATCGGGGTGGGCACCGCGATCGTGCACGACCCGTCGGCCTGCTCGCGCGTGCTGCGTGAACTGGAGGAGGAGCTGGCCGTCATCGGCGCCGACCGGGCGGCGGACGTAATCGGCCAGGCCCACTCGACCCACGCGCCCCACGGGGCCTACGGAGCCCACGGGACCTACGGGATCCAGGGTCGGCTCACCCGCGGTGCGACCCGGTGGGGGTAGCGGCGCGGTATCGTCAATCGGCGGCGCCACGCGACAGAGCGCGAGCGACGCGTTCGGAGGAGTAGCCGTGAGCAATCCGGCGCCGGTGGCGGTGGCCCTCGACGCGCCTGACCTGGAGACGGCAGCGCGGTGGGCGGCCATGGTGACGCCGCACGTGAGCACGGTCAAGGTCGGGCTTGAGCTGTACCTTCGGTACGGGCCGCAGGTGGTCGCCACGGTGCGCGGCGCCAGCCGCGTGGCCGTGTTCCTCGACCTCAAGCTGCACGACATCCCGGCGACGGTGGCCGGTGCCGCCCGGGCGGTCGCCAGGCTCCGGCCCGACGTGCTCACCGTCCACGCGGCGGGCGGTCCGGACGTGATCCGCGCGGCCGTCGAGGCCGCGCCAGACACGCTGGTCGCGGCCGTCACCGTGCTGACCTCGCTGGACGACGACGACCTCGGCCGTATCGGCCTGAAGGGGCCGGTGCCTGACGCGGTGCGGCGGCTGGCCGCGCTCTCGGTGGAGTCCGGCGCGCGGGGCCTGGTCTGTTCGCCGCGCGAGGTCTCGGCGGTCCGTTCCGAAGTCGGCCAGGGCGTGACGCTCATCACGCCCGGCGTGCGCCCGGCCGGGACCGACGCCAATGACCAGGCCCGGGTGGCCACGCCGGAGGAGGCCTTGCTGGCCGGAGCGGACCTCCTGGTGATCGGGCGGCCGATCACGAGTGCCCCCGATCCAGGGGCTGCCGCGGCGGCCATCGCCGCGTCGCTGCGCCGACTCCGACCCCAAAGCCCCCAGAGTCCCCAAAATCCTCAGGGCCCCGAAAGTCCGCAGGGTCCCCAAAGCCCTCAGCGCGACACGGCCTGACGGCCACGGGACCCGGCAAACGCCCCGGACAAGGCCGTGATGTGACATGGGGTGACGCTCAGCTCACGCAGCGAGTAGGATGTCAGGAAGCTCAGCGGGCCCCAAGTACGCCTAAGTCCCCTACGTCCCCCTGAGTCACTCCTAAAAGGCCACAAAGGCCTCAGAGCATCACAACCATCACTCGATCATCTCGAAACTTGAAGTTCAGGACCAAAGGACCAAGGAACCAAAGGACCGACGGGCGAAGGGCCGAGGCCGGCAGCAGCAGGCTGCAAAGCCCGAGCGGCCAAGCCTGAGCGCGAAGCCGATAAGCGCCACGGGAAAGATACCCGGGTACCCCTGGGGACAGGCGTGGGAGACGAAATGTCAGCCGAATCCATGACGCGCCGGACCCGCCGATGAACTGGCCGCCAGCAGATGGCATACCCTAGTGTCCTGCACCGTAGCGGCGGAATATCGAAAGGACAGACCCGCCGTCGAACGTGTAACCCGGGCAGATGTAACTCTGAGTAATCAATCACATACCGAGAGTAATATATTTAAAATTGTGACGACGTAAACGGAGGTTTGCGTTGCCGAAAGGGTACGTGATTGGCTAGTTTCCCCTCCCGACAAACAATTTTCCCAACGAAACCCGAGGTGACCCCGAGTGGCTCTTCCTCCCCTCACTCCTGAAGAGCGTGCGGCAGCCCTGGAGAAGGCGGCCCGTGCACGCAAAGAACGCGCCGAGGTGAAGAACCGCCTCAAGCGCGGGGCCACGACCTTGTCCGATGTCATCAAGGAAGGCGCGCACGATGACGTCATTGGCAAGATGAAGGTCTCGGCTCTGCTTGAATCCCTGCCCGGCGTGGGCAAGGTCAGGGCCAAGCAGATCATGGAAAGGCTTGGCATCGCGGAATCGCGCCGCGTGCGCGGGTTGGGTACCAACCAGCGGGCGTCGCTTGAGGCAGAGTTCGGCTCCGATATCTGAACCGCATAGCAGGCGGGAGCAAGCCCTGCGAGCCCTAGCGGTACCGCGGTTGCGACCACGGTGCATTCGCGGCTGACCGTGCTCTCCGGGCCCTCCGGGGTCGGGAAGAGCACGGTCGTCGCCGAACTCGCCAGGACTGACCCCCAGATCTGGATATCCGTGTCGGTCACGACGCGGCGGCCACGTCCCGGGGAAGTGGACGGGCGCCACTATCACTTCGTGGACGACGCCGAGTTCGACCGGCTGGTGGCCGGCGGGGCGCTGCTCGAGTGGGCGCGGTTCTCCGGCTTCCGGTACGGCACGCCGCGCGCGCCGCTCAAAGAGAAACTCGATGCCGGGATCTCCTGCCTCCTCGAGATCGACGTGGCCGGAGCACGGCAGGTCAGGCGGGCGGAACCCGAGGCCCGCCTGGTGTTCCTGGCCCCGCCGTCCTGGGACGAGCTCGTCCGCAGGCTCACCGGCCGGGGCACGGAGCCGCCCGAGTGGCTTGAGCGAAGGCTCGCGGCGGCCAAGGAGGAGCTCGCGGCCGCCGATGAGTTCGACATCACGCTAGTCAACACATCCGTCCAGGACGTATGCCGCCAGCTGGTAGCCTTGATGGAGCAGTGACCTACGGAAGGCAGAACGTGGCAGGGAGTCAGGCCCCCGACGGGATCATCAACCCGCCGATCGACGAGCTTCTCGGCGTCGTGGACAGCAAGTACCGGCTGGTGATCATGGCCGCGAAGCGCGCACGGCAGATCAACGCCTACTACTCGCAGCTCGGCGAGGGGCTGCTTGAGTACGTCGGCCCGCTGGTAGAGACGCGCAGCCAGGAGAAGCCGCTGTCCATCTCGCTGCGCGAGATCAAGGAACACCTGCTCAGCGTCGAGGCGACCGAAGGCTGACCGGGAAACCCGGGAAGTCAGGTCCAAGCATGCCGGCCCGTGTCGTCCTCGGCGTCGGCGCAGGCATCGCGGCGTACAAGTGCTGCGAGCTCCTCAGGCTGCTCACCGAATCCGGTCACCGGGTCCGGGTCATCCCGACCCCCGACGCGCTCCGTTTCGTCGGCGAGGCCACCTGGGCTGCGCTGTCTGGCGAGCCGGTCACGACCGACGCCTGGACCGGCGTCGATGAAGTGCCGCACGTCCGGCTGGGCCAGTCCGCCGATCTCGTCCTGATCGCCCCCGCGACCGCCGACCTGATGGCCCGCGCCGCGGCCGGGATGGCCGGGGACCTGCTGACCGCCACGCTGCTGACGGCCAGGTGCCCGGTCCTGTACGCCCCGGCCATGCACACCGAGATGTGGGAGCACCCGGCGACCCAGGCGAACGTCGCGCTGCTGCGCAGCCGCGGGGCCATCGTGCTCGACCCCGCCGTCGGCCGGCTCACCGGCGCGGACAGCGGCCCTGGGCGGCTCCCGGAACCCGAGGAGATCTTCGCCGTCGCCGTCCACCTGCTGGCGGGCGCCCCCCAGGATCTCAAGGGGCGCCGCGTCGTCGTCTCCGCGGGCGGCACCAGGGAAGAGATCGACCCGGTCCGGTTCATCGGCAACTGGTCGACAGGAACGCAGGGGTACGCGCTCGCCCGGACGGCCGCCGCCCGGGGCGCCGAAGTCACCGTCGTCGCGGCCAACGTCACCCTGCCCGACCCGGCGGGGATCAACGTCACCAGGGTCGTCTCCGCGCGGGAGATGCAGGACGCCGTGAACGCCGCCGCGCCCCACGCCGACGCGATCGTCATGGCGGCCGCGGTGGCGGACTACCGCCCCGAGGCGCGCAGCGACGCGAAGATCAAGAAGGACGGCCAGCCACCCGAGCCGCTGCGCCTGACCGAGAACCCGGACATCCTGGCTGGCCTGGCCGCCCTCCGCGCCGCAGCCCGAACTCAAGGCCCCCGAACCGCCCAAACGGCCCAGAACCGCCAGGTCCTCGTCGGGTTCGCCGCCGAGACGGACACCTCGGCGGAGGCCGCCCGGGCCAAGCTGGCCAGGAAGGGGTGTGACCTGCTCGTCGTCAACCCGGTCGGGGCCGGGCTGGGCTTCGGGACCCCCGACAACGAGGCAGTGATCTTCGGCGCGGACGGGACGGTCACCACGATCCCGCGCGGGCCCAAGGAAGCGCTCGCCAACGTCGTATGGGACCTGGTCGCCCGGCGTCTCGAGTAGCGCAAACCTGCAAGCTCACCCGGACACCAGGCGTAACCGCTACCCGGTAAACTCGCGGAAGTCCCAATTACGAGGAGAAACGACGTGGCGCGTCGCCTGTTCACTTCCGAGTCGGTCACGGAGGGTCATCCCGACAAGATGGCCGACCAGATCAGTGACGCCATCCTTGACTCGATGATCAAGGACGACCCAGGCAGCCGGGTCGCGGTGGAAACCCTGATCACGACGGGCCAGGTGCATGTCGCGGGCGAGGTCACCACCGCGACCTATGTCGACATTCCCGGCATCATCAGGGACAAGATCCTGGAGATCGGCTACGACTCCTCGGCCAAGGGCTACGACGGGGCGTCCTGCGGAGTCTCGGTCTCGATCGGCTCCCAGTCCCCGGACATCGCCCAGGGCGTCAACGACGCGTTCGAGTACCGCGAGGGCGAGGGTACCGACGAGTTCGACCGGCAGGGCGCCGGCGACCAGGGGCTGATGTTCGGCTACGCGTGCCGTGACACGCCCGAGCTCATGCCGCTGCCCATCATGCTCGCGCACCGGCTGGCCAGGCAGCTCGCCGAAGTCCGCCGCGCGGGCACGGTGCCCTACCTGCGCCCCGACGGCAAGACCCAGGTGACCATCGAGTACGCGGGCGACACGCCCGTCCGGCTGGACACCGTGGTGGTTTCGACGCAGCACGCGCCGGACATCAACCTCAAGGAGCTGCTAGCCCCCGATATCAAGGACTACGTGGTCGAGCCCGTCCTGGCCGACGCGGGCATCGAGACCAGCGGCTACCGCCTGCTGGTCAACCCGACCGGCCGGTTCGAGATCGGCGGCCCGATGGGCGACGCCGGGCTGACCGGGCGGAAGATCATCATCGACACCTACGGCGGCATGGCCAGGCACGGGGGAGGGGCGTTCTCCGGCAAGGACCCGTCGAAGGTCGACCGGAGCGCCGCCTACGCGATGCGGTGGGTGGCTAAGAACGTGGTCGCGGCCGGGCTGGCGGACCGGTGCGAGGCCCAGGTCGCCTACGCCATCGGCAAGGCGATGCCGGTCGGGCTCTTCGTGGAGTGCTTCGGCACCGAGAAGGTGCCCGTGGAGCGCATCCAGGATGCCGTCATGCAGGTCTTCGACCTGCGGCCGCGCGCCATCATCGCCGCGCTGGACCTGCTGCGCCCGATCTACGCGCAGACCGCGGCTTACGGCCACTTCGGCCGCAGCGAGCCCGACTTCTCCTGGGAGCGTGCCGACCGCGCCGACCAGCTCCGAGGCGCCGCGGGCCTGTGACGCGCCCCGGAAACTGCTTCTCATCTTTATCCCGAACGGCCATGGCTCCTCTCCCCGTCTCCCATCCATGGTCCGGTCTCATGCCGGTCCGGTTCTGGTAGGACGGAAGCGTGGCTAAGGGGCCCAAGGACCAGTCGATCAGCGCGCGTCTCCCGGTCGCGCGGGTGGCGGTGGACATCTCCCTCGCCCACCTCGACCGCCCCTTCGATTACCTGGTCCCGGCCAGCATGGACGAGGCGGCCGTGCCGGGCTGCCGGGTCCGGGTCAGGTTTGCCGGGCAGCTCGTCGACGGCTACCTGCTGGACCGGACCGACTCCAGCGAGCACCAGGGCAAGCTGGCCCGCCTGGAGCGGGTGACCTCGCCCGAGCCCGTGCTGACCCCCGAGATCTTCGGCCTGGCCCGCGCCGTAGCAGACCGCTACGCGGGCACGCTCGCCGACGTACTCAGGCTGGCCATCCCGCCCCGCCATGCGACCGCCGAGCGCGAGGCAGCGCAGCCCCCCGGCCACCCAGACCAGCCGGAGCGTCCCGAGAACCCCGGCCACCCGGACCGCTTGGAGCGCCCGGAGCACCTCGGCCATTTGGACCAGCCCGGGCGCCCGGAGCCCGGGTCATGGGCCCGCTACCCAGCCGGGCAGGCCTTCCTGGCCGCGCTGGCCGAAGGCCGTCCGGTCCGGGCCGCCTGGTCGGCCCTTCCCGGCCCCGACTGGCCGGCCGAGATCGCGATCGCCGCCGCGGCCACCGCGGTCGCGGGTCGCGGCACCGTCATCGTCGTCCCCGACGCGAGGGATCTGGCGCGCGTCGATGAGGCACTCCAGGGCGTCAGCCACGGGGGCCACGTCTGCCTGACCGCCGACCTCGGCCCGGCCGAGCGCTATCGCCGCTGGCTGGCCGTGCGCCGCGGGCTCGTCCGGGTGGTGGCGGGCACCAGGGCCGCGATGTTCGCGCCGGTCTGCCACCTCGGCCTGGTGGTCCTCTGGGACGACGGTGACGATCTGCACGCCGAACCCCGCGCCCCGTATCCGCACGCCCGTGAGGTCCTAGCGCTGCGCGCGCACCGGTCGAAGGCGGCCGCCCTGATCGGCGGCTTCGCCCGCACCGCCGAGCTGACCCAGCTGGTCGCGGCCGGGTGGGCGCGACCGCTCACCGGCCGCCCGGACGCCCTCCGGCAGGCGATGCCGCAGGTCCGGGCCGCACCCGACGAGGCCGAGCTGGCCCGGGACGCGGCGGCCATGACCGCACGCCTGCCGAGCCTCGCGCTTCGCAGCGCCCGCAGCGCCCTATCGGGAGATGCCCGCCACACCCCGACACCCGACACCCGCAGAGCCCCGACACCCGACACCCGCAGAGCCCCGACACCCGACACCCGCAGAGCCCCGACACCCGACACCCGCAGAGCCCCGACACCCGACACCCGCACGGCCCCGACACCCGACACCCGTAACGTCCTAGCGGGCGGGCCGGTGCTCGTCCAGGTCCCGAGGCGCGGTTACCTGGCCGCGATCGCGTGCGCCCGGTGCCGCGCGCAGGCCAGGTGCGCCGTGTGCGGCGGGCCGCTGCAAATCGGCGGCTCGCACGAGATCCCGGGCTGCCGCTGGTGCGGGGCCCTGGCCACGGACTGGGCGTGCCCGCGGTGCGGGTCCGACCGCCTGCGTGCGATCGTCACCGGCGCGGCGCGGACCGCGGAAGAACTCGGCCGCGCCTTCCCAGGGGTATCCGTCCGCACCTCAGGTGGTGAGCACGTGCTGGCCGAGGTGTCCTCCGAGCCCGCTCTGGTCATCGCCACACCCGGCGCTGAGCCCGTGGCCGCGGGGGGCTACGCCGCCGCTCTCCTCCTGGACGGCTGGGCCCTGCTCGGTCGGCCCAGCCTGCGCGCTTCTGAGGAGACGCTGCGCAGGTGGCTGAACGTTGCCGCGCTCGCTAGGCCCGGCGCACCGGTGGTGGTGCTGGCCGACGCGGCCCTTCCCGCGGTCCAGGCCCTCATCCGCTGGGACCCGGTCACCTTCTCGGAGCGCGAACTGGCCGAACGAACCCAGCTTGGTTTCCCGCCTGCCGTGCGGATGGCCGCCGTCACCGGGCCCGCCTCCGCCGTCGCCGACTTCATCGCCTCGACCGGTCTCCCCGGGCAAGCGGAGGTGCTCGGACCCGTTCCCGCGGAGACGCCCGCTTCCGGCCGCGGCGGGCCGGAAGCGGGCCCCGAGACCGAGCCGCAGGAGCGGGCGCTGATCAGGGTGCCACGGTCCGCCGGGCTCGACCTGGCGCGTGCGCTGCACGCCACGCAGGCGCAGCGCAGCGCCCGCAAGGACGGTGCCGCGGTCCGCGTCCAGCTCGACCCGGCCGAGGTGGCCTGACGGCTAGACTGGCGGTGCGGCGGCAGGGTAATTGTGAGGGGCTGCTCGCGGTTAATGTCCAGGAGGTTTCGTGAGCGTCAAGACGATCCGTCTGTTCGGTGATCCGGTGCTGCGCACCCCGGCCGAGCCGGTCCGCGACTTCGACGCTGAACTCCGCAGGCTCGTCAAGGACCTCACCGACACGATGCTCGACGCGCCCGGCCTCGGCCTGGCCGCACCGCAGATCGGGGTCGGCCTGCGGGTGTTCACGTACCACGTGGACGACGACGAAGCGGGTCACCTGATCAACCCCTCGCTCGACCTGTCTAAGGACGAGGAGGACGACGAGGAGGGCTGCCTGTCCTTCCCCGGGCTCACATATATCGTCAAGCGCGCCTACCGGGTCATCGCCAAGGGCTTCAACATGTACGGAGACCCGGTCACGATCGAGGGCACCGAGTTGCTGGCCCGCTGCATCCAGCACGAGACCGACCACCTGGACGGCATCTTGTTCATCGACCGGATGGATCAGGCGCAGCGCAAGCTGGCCATGAAGGCCATCCGCGATGCGGATTGGTTCCGCGACCCCCTCCCAAAGGTCAAGTTGTCCCCGCACGAGACGCTGGGCCGGGCCTTCTGACATGCTCGCGCTCTGGGAGCCGTGACGAGCGATGCGCTTGGTCTTCGCGGGTACCCCGCAGACCGCGGTACCGGCGCTTGACGCGCTGCTGACCTCACAGCACGACGTGGTCGCCGTGGTGACCCGGCCCGACGCGCGCGCGGGCCGCGGCCGGAAGGTGGAGTCGAATCCGGTGGCCCACCGGGCCGCCGAGGCTGGCCTGGAGGTGCTCGCTCCCGCCCGGCCGCGCGACCCCGCGTTCCAGGAGCGCCTCCGCGAGATCGGTCCGGACTGCTGCCCGATGGTTGCCTACGGTGCCCTGATCCCGCAGTCGGCGCTCGACATCCCGGCGTTCGGCTGGGTCAACCTGCACTTTTCCGTACTGCCCGCCTGGCGCGGGGCCGCTCCGGTGCAGCACGCCATCATGCACGGCGACGACGTGACCGGAGCCAGCACGTTCCAGGTCGTCGCCGAACTGGACGCGGGCCCGGTCTACGGGGTGCTCACCGAGCCGGTCCGCCCTCGTGACACGAGCGGCGACCTGCTGGAACGCCTGGCCCACTCCGGCGCGGAGCTGCTCGTCGCGACTTTGGACGGGATCGAGGCCGGGACACTGATCGCGATCCCGCAGCCCGCCGAGGGAATCAGCTTCGCGCAGAAGATCACCGTCGCTGATGCGCGGGTGGACTGGAAACTGCCCGCCCTCGCCATCGACCGGCTGATCCGCGCCTGTACGCCCGACCCGGGGGCCTGGACGGATTACGAGGGAGCGCGGCTCAAGCTCGGGCCCGTTTCCATCGGCGACCCGTCTCCTGACCCGGCCCTGGCCCCCGGCGAGCTGCGGTCCGACCGGCACGCTGTGTACGTGGGGACCGGCTCCCGCCCGGTGTGCCTCGGCGAGGTACAAGCCGAGGGCAAGCGACGGATGGCCGCGGCCGACTGGGCCCGCGGCGTGCGGTCCGACGGCTCGATCAGGCTCGGCTGACATGCCCCGACCCCCGAAGGCCTCGTCCAGCCCTTCCGAGGTGGCCCGGCAGCAGCCGCGGCGCGCCCGGGCCAGCCGCGCACGCGGCTCAGGCGCCGCCCCGTTCCGCGCCGATCCGGCTCGCCGCGCCGCCTACGACGTCCTGCGCGCGGTAGCGGACCGGGACTCGTACGCCAACCTGCTGCTCCCGGCCCTGCTCACCGAGCGGGGCCTGACGGGCCGCGACGCGGCCTTCGCCACCGAGCTGACCTACGGCACGCTGCGCGGCCGCGGCACCTACGACGCGATCCTGGCCGCCTGCAGCGACCGCGATCAGGTGGACCCTCCGGTCCAGGACGTCCTCCGGCTCGGCGCGCACCAGCTCCTGGCCACCAGGGTCGGCCCCCACGCCGCCGTCGCCACCTCAGTTGACCTGGTCAAGGACGTGTGCGGACCCCGTCCGTCCGGCTTCGTCAACGCCGTGCTGCGCCGCGTCGCCACCCGCGACCTGGAGGCCTGGATGGCGATCGTCGCCCCGGATCGCGTTCAGGATCCGTCCGGTTACCTCGCCGTCCGGCACAGCTGCCCGCGCTGGATCGTCGACGCATTCCGCGACGCCCTCGGCGACGCCGCCGACGCCGAGCTCGAGGACGCCCTCGCCGCCGGCAACGTCCGCCCGGACGTAGTGCTCGCGGTCACGCCAGACCCATCCGGTCTCCCGGAGCCGGGTCAGGCCACCGAGCGGACGCAGTGGTCACCGTACGGCCTGCGCTTGACCGGCGGCGACCCGGCGCCGCTGGTCGCCAAGGGCCAGGCCGCCGTCCAGGACGAGGCCAGCCAGCTGGCTGCTCTCGCGCTGACCCGCGTCGAACCGGCCGGCGCCGCGAGTCAGGACCGCCTTTGGCTCGACCTGTGCGCGGGTCCGGGCGGCAAGGCGCGACTGCTGGGCGCGCTCGCCGCCGCGCAGGGGGCCCGCTTGGTCGCCTCCGACCTGCGCCCCCACCGTGCCAGGAAGGTTCTGCGCGCCCTCCGGCGCGCCCGGCCCGACCATGCGGACGACAGTGCCGTGGTGGTGGCTGACGGGCTCCACGTCCCGTGGGCGCCGGGCACGTTCGATCGCGTGCTGGCCGACGTCCCCTGTTCCGGCCTGGGATCGCTGCGTCGGCGTCCCGAGGCCAGGTGGCGCAAGACCCCGGAGACCGTAGCCGACCTGGCCCGCCTCCAGCGCGGGCTGCTGAACGCGGCCCTGGATTCAGTCCGTCTGGGCGGCGTGGTGGCCTACGTGACCTGCTCCCCGCACGTGGCCGAGACCCGCGAGGTCGTCGCCGCCGTCGCCGAGGGCCGCGGTGACGTCACCATCCTTGACGCCCCCGCCGTCCTATCCGAAGTCCCTGGCCTTCGCGCCGCCGAACCCCGGTTCGCCCAGTTCTGGCCGCACCGGCACGGGACCGACGCGATCTTCCTGGCCCTACTTAGGCGCGAGTGAGCGCCCTGCACTTAGACGCGAGTGATCGCGCTGCTTCCTGGCCTGCTCAGGCCCGAGTGAGCACCTGCTGCCTAACTTGCTCAGGCGCGAGTGAGCGCCCTGGCTTGCCCCAGCCGGGCGTTCCCGATGTCGGCCCGCTGACCCTGGGCGAAGCCGGCGCCGTAACCCCGGCCGCTGTAGGTGATCCGGGTCTTCCGCGTGACAGGGTAGGCCTGCTCGAGCTGCCTGCGGATGACGACCGCCCGGTCCGCCAGGACGAGCGCGGTGCTCGGACCCGTGCGAACTTCCCCCTCGGCGGTGGTGGCGGCGCGGTCCTCGGCCGACCGGACCCGCGCGATGACGGCGCTGACGAAGCCGAGCAGCCAGCTCCGCCGCCAGGCCCGCGGGCTGCGGACCCCGGCGGGCACCACCGCGACGGTCAGGCCGCGGGCCATCTGAAGGAGCAGCGAGGTGTAGAGGATGTCGGCCCGCTCCAGGTCCGAGGCGTAGCCGAACACGTGAATGCGCGTCCCGGGTCGGCTGGTGTGCAGGATGACGCACTGGCACCGCATCGCGCCCGCCAACCCCGCCAGCAGGTGGGCCCGGACCTGGGCCCATGGGTTGTCGATGTCGATGATGCGGCTATCCGGCCGGTCCGTGTCCGGGCGAGCGGCGGCCAGCCGGGCCCGGTCGATGCCGTACCGGGCCATCAGCTCGGCGGCCTTCGCGGTGAGCGCCTCGGCCTCCGGCGGCGTGACGCCCTCGGCCTCGGCCTTCGCCAGCAGCTTGCGCACCCGGTCGAGCAGCGCGCTGGGCGGATCTGACGGCATAAGCAACCTCCAGGTAGGTCCATGGTCGAACTCAGTATCGAACCATACCCGCCAGGTACGACATTCCTAATCCCCGGTCCCCGGCCCCATCCCCGCACTCTACACTCGGCCTTATCATGGCCGTTCAGATCTCGCCGAGCATCCTGTCAGCGGACTTTGCCCGCCTCGCCGATGAGGCCGCCGCAGTCTCCGCCGTCGCGGACTGGCTGCACATCGATGTGATGGACAACCACTTCGTGCCGAACCTCACCCTCGGCCTGCCCGTGGTCGAGTCCCTGCTCAAGCACGCCACGATACCCCTCGACTGTCATCTGATGATCGAGGAGCCGGACCGGTGGGCGCCGGGCTACGCGGAGGCTGGCGCGCGCAACGTGACGATCCACGTCGAGGCGGCGCAATCCCCGGTGCGGACGCTGCGCGCGATCCGCGCCGCGGGCGCGCGCTCCGGTCTCGCCATAAACCCCGGCACGCCCGTGGAGTCCTGCGAGGACCTGCTGTCCGAGATCGACATGCTGCTGCTGATGACAGTCGAGCCGGGCTTCGGCGGTCAGCACTTCCTGGACATGGTGCTGCCCAAGCTGCGTCGGGCGCGCTCGCTGGTCGCCGAGCACGGTACCGCAGTGTGGCTCCAGGTCGACGGCGGAGTCAGCGAGGAGACCATCGAACGGTGCGCGGAGGCCGGGGCGGACGTGTTCGTCGCCGGCTCGGCCGTCTACGGCTCCCACGACCCGGCCCGCGCCGTCCAGGCCCTGCGCGCGCAGGCCGAGCGCGCTACCGCCCACGCGACCTGGGCCGCCCATCCTCCGCAGGACCCCCCGGGCTAACCGCCTGTGCCGGGCCGTCCAGGCTGGCTTGGCCGGTCAGCCTGGACTACTCGGTGCGGCAACCATCACCGTGTAGTCGCAGCACGAAATGCCGGAAGCGCGCACCTTGCCGCTGGTCACCTGGTAGCGCTGCCGAGCGCCGCGACCACGGCTACTCCCACGACGATGTACCGGCGGCGCTGACGCCTGCGCGCCTCCTGGATCAAAGCCTCCGGCTGTGTCCTGGTACCAGGCAGCAACCGGGCCGGGGCGGTCTTCATGACGGCTCCTAGGACACCTGCTCGATGATCGCGGCCAGGTCTTCGGGCCGGTACCCGTACCGCCGCGCCACCTCGACGAGCTCACGCGCCTTCGCCACCACCGGGCTGCGCTCCGGGGCGATCCCAGTCACCGACACCCCGCGCCCGCGGCGGAATTCCACCAGTCCCTCGTCTCGCAGCGCCCGCAGCGCCCGCAGCACGGTATTGGCGTTGACCCCGAGCACGGCGGCCAGGTCCTTGGCCGGCGGGAGTCGCTCTCCCGAACGCGCCTCGCCGTCGGCGATCGCCCGGCGGATGGCCGCGGCGACCTGCTCGTAAAGCGGCACAGGGCTGGAATGATCGATCTCGACGATGGCCTTAGTGCTATGCACATTAGCATCATAATAGCCAGGTCCATGTCCCGCCAGGCCCAGGTGCCTGGTCGCTAGTCCTCGGCGCCGTGGAGCTTGTCCATGATCGCCGGGGCAAGCGGGCTCCGCGGTGGTGGTTGGCCGGTACGCTGCGACCATCGGTCCAGTGCCCAGGCGTACAGCTCTGCTGTTGCCCGCAGGGAACGGCGCAGCTCTGCAGGCTCCGACGAAGCGGGTGCTGCGCGGTGGATGCGGTCGGTGTCGGCGGCATCCAGGCCATGGTGGGCTGAATGGCCTGCCGTTCCCAGCAGCGGCAGTACACGGCTGTTGAGCGTGTCCATCACCCCGTAGCGCACCATCCACGCCTCGCCGTGCCGCAGCTTGCCGCGCAAGTAGTTCAGCCAGGCCCAGGTACCACCATCGAACGCAGCCGCGTCAAACTCGGAGGGCTGCCAGGCGGCAAGATCAGTTCGCAGCCGCGCCGTGACCTCTGCCTTGTCGACGACCGAGAGGAATCCCCTGGTGAGCGCCGCCCACGGACCGGCGTGCTCCTCGTCTAGGGTGAGGTCGAGTTCGTTTAGCTCCTCGTCCCAGCTCTGGTACCGGTAGGGCCGCTGCCACTGCGGTTCCTGGTGCCATACGGCAGGGTGGCCATGGATCAGGTCGCTGATCTGCTCCCGCCGGCCCCACAGTGCCTCGCGCTGCCCCGGTTCGGCGACGATGATCACGTCGAGATCGGAGTCGTCATCGGCGGTTCCCTGCGCGAGGGAGCCATACACGATCATCGCGCGCACGGCAGCGTCGGATTCCGCCCATGACGCCGCTCTCTCGGCCATCCGTTCAGCGGGAATGCCCATCAGCATTTGCCGTCAGCGGGCTGGGCCAAGACGCCGGCAACATAGCCCATGCGACCACGGTACCGGGCCGCCAGGGCGAGCCACCGTTACCTGCCGTACGACCTCAGGCCAGCCGGTCACCACGCGCCGTGACGGGCAGGAAGGCCAACTACGCCCGGCGAAGCGGCAGCACCCGGCGCCGGCGCGCCGAGATTGAGGCTCAGCACGACCGAGACCGTGATCCCGCCGGGCTGCATGGTGAGCTGCCCGCCCACGGTCAGCAGGTCGCTGGCGCTCACGGTGACCGTTGTGCTGGAACCAGACGCCAGCGTGCCGGACGACGGTGCCACGGTCAGTCCGCCGATCAGGCCCTGTGACTCCGTGATGGACCAGTTCACAGGGCCGTTCGACGCCGTCAGGGTCAAGGTGGCGGAGCTGCCGACGCTCAGCAGGACCGACGTGGGGCTCACACCCAGCGTGCCCGCGGCCGGCGGCGGCGGAGAGGAGGACGAGGGCGAGGGCGACGGCGGGGGAGTGCTACTGGCGGACGGGGCGGCTGAGTTCGGGCCCATGGTCACGCTGGACGACAGCTCGGGAGTCGGGGTCGGCCCCGGCGACGGCCGCGCACTGCTCTTCGCCGAACGCGAGGCGCTAGGCGAACCCGACGGCGCGACCGCGCCGACCGTGACCCCCACCTTAGGCGACGGCGACCCGGCGGCCGCGGAGCCGGGCGAACCGGGCGAACCGGGCGAACTGGGCACGAACGCCGACACAGTCGGCTGCGGCCCCTGCGTGCCCGGCACACTGCCGGACACCGCGCCGGTACTGCTGGGCGCGGCCCCTCCGGAGAGGGCCGCCTGCGCGGCGTGGTGCCCGGGGCCTCCGCTGGCCAGGGCCACGCCGATCACCGTGGCGGCGACCGCTGCCGCTGCCACGCCGCCCGCGGTGACCTGACCCTGCCGGGTGCGCCACCACGGTGTCTTCGGCGGGTCCAGCGGCTTCGGGAACCCGGTATGTCCGAACCACGTCGTCCGCTGCGCCACGATCGCCCGGTGCGCGACGGCCTCGGGCGTATCGCTGCTAGCCAGCTTGAGCACGGCCGCGCGCATCCCCGCGGGCATGGCCGCGATCGGCAGCGCGGCCAGCGGCGCCAGGCCGAGCAGCAGCGCCGGAGCCAGCTCGCGGCGCTTCCGCTCGACGCAGACCGGGCACCGCTCGATGTGACGGTTGAGCCGCTTGCGCATCAGCACGGTCAGCTGCCCGTCCCAGCCCTCGAGCATCGCGCTCAGGACGGCGCAGTCCTCCCGCCCGGTGCGGGCGACTAGCAGCGCGCCGAGCGAGGTCTCCAGCTGATCGCGGGCGCGGGACAGCAGCGCGTGGGCGTGGTTACGCGACACCCCGAGCAGCGCCGCGATCTCCGCGACGTCGAGCCCCTGCCGCATCTGAAGCTCGATCAGGTCCTGATCGCTGGCATTCAGCCCGCGGACCGCGGACCGCAGCAGCGCGCGCAGTTCCGCGCGGCTCGCCTCGCCGCCGACGTCCGCCGTCGCATCGGTCACGTCGGGCATCGTGTCCAGGGGAGCCATGGCGTTCGCCGCGGTCGCGCGCATGCGCCGGTAGCACTCATTGCGCGCCACGGCGTAGAGCCACGGCCGGAGCCGGTTCTGATCACGTAGTCCCGCCAACCTGGACGCCGCGATGACGAAGGTGTCCTGCACGACGTCGGCGGCATCAGCGGGCTCGCGCAGCAGGGAGCGGCAGTAGGCGTACAGCGGGGCTGCATACCTGTCGTAAGCCTCGGCCAGCCCGCCGGGGTCGCCTGCCACGATAGCCGCGACCACCTCGCTGTCGCGCATGTATCTATGTAACCGCGCGACCACGTACACGGACAATACCTAACGGCTCTCACACCTGTACCAGCCCCGCTCCAGGCCGGACACCGGGAACTTACCCCCCCTCCGCGGTAAGTTCCCGGCGACCGCCGTTTTCCCCTCTTGTCTGCTCCCACCGGTATGAGTCGGGGTACCGGGATGGGCCAACGCTTTTCTGCGAAGTTTTTTGCCGAATCCTCACAGGTAGGGCGTGACCGTGACGATGATCCCGCCGGGTTCCAGGGTGAGCTGCCCGCCCGCGATGAGCAGATCGGTGGGCGTGACGGTAACGGTCGCACTGGCGCCGGCCGCCAGCGTGCCCGACGACGGCACGACGGTCAGCTCGCCGATCAGGGCCTGTGACAGTGTGATGGACCAGCTCACGGGCCCGTTCGAGGCCGTCACGGTCAGGGTGACGGAGCGGCCAGGCAGGGGAGCGATCGAGGTGGGGAGCACGGTCAGCGTGCCCTGCACGGGCCTCGGCGTAGCGCTACTGCTCGCTCTGGCCGTGGAGGATCTGGCGGACGGCGCCGGCGAGCTCCGCCGGGACGCTGACCCGGTGGCCGAAGGCCGCGAGCCGCGCGGAGCCGAACCGGATGCCGAGCCGGCCGCTGGCGGCAGACCGCCCACGGTCACCGTCACGGTCACGGCGGGCGAGGCGTGCCCGGACCTGGTCGGGCGCGCGGACCCCGGACCTCCAGAGCCCACGCTGGCGATGGTCTTGCCGCCCGTTCCGGCCACCGGAGCGGGCCTTCCGGCGAGGGTGGCCCCCGCCGCCCCGTCGTGGCGCCCCGACCCTCCGCTCGTCATGGCCAGGGTCAGCAGCGTCGCGGCGGCGACGGTCCCGGCGATCGCCACACCAGCCGCTACGGAGGCCTGCCGCTGCCGGGACGGCCACCACTGCCGCCCGGGCGGATCGATGGGCTTGGGGAAGCCAGCGCGGCGGAACGGCGCCGTACGCGCCGTCACGCCGGCCCGGTAGGCCACCGCTCCCGGCGTGCCGCTGTTGGCCAGCCTGAGCACCCGCGCCCGCAGGCCATCGGGCATCGCGGCCACCGTTGGCGCCGCCAGCGGCGTGAACCCGAGCATCATCCTTGGGCCCAGCTCGCGGCGGCTCCGGCAGGCGCACACCCGGCACCGTCGGATGTGGCGGTCGATCCGCTTTCTCATCGTGACGGTCAACTGCCCGTCACCGTCCTTGAGCAGCGCGCCCAGCGTGTCGCAGTCATCGCCCCCGGTGCGGGCCACGAGCAGCGCCGCGAGCGCCGTCCTCAGCTGGTCCTGGGCACTGGAGAGCAGCGCGTGCGCTCGGTTACGCGAAACCCCGAGGATGGCGGCGATCTCCGCGACGTCGAGGCCCTGCTGCCATCGCAGCTGAATCAGGTCCCGTTCGCCGGCGCCCAGGCCCCAGGCCGCCGCGCGCAGCAGCGCGCCCAGTTCCGCGCGCTCGGCCGCGCCGAACCCATCTCCGGTCACCGCACCGACCGGAACCCCACCCGCTGGAACCCCACCGGCCGGAACCCCACCGGCCGGAACCCCACCGAACGGGACCCCGCCCACCGGGACCCCACCGACGGGGACTGCACCGGCCGGGACCGTACCGACAGGGACCTCATCGACCGGGCCGTCATCGACCGGCACCGCCTGGGCCGGGACCGCAAACGCCGCGGAGCCCCCCACGCGCCGCAGGCATTCATTGCGAGCGACGGCGTAGAGCCACGGCCGGAGCCGGTGCGGGTCGTGCAGTCCGGCCAGCTCAGCCGCCGCGATGACGAAGGTGTCCTGCACAGCTTCGGCGGCATCGCCCGGTTCGGGCACCAGGGAGCGGCAGTAACTGTACAGCGCCGGGGCGTACCTGTCGTACGCCTCGGCCAGCCCACCGGGGTCGCCGACCGCTATGGCCGCGCCCACCTCCCCGTCATGCATACGGATATGTAATCGCGTGATTACATAAATGAACAACACCGCCGGGCATTCGCGCCTCGTGTCGAGATTTAGCCGGCCGCTCACAGGCCGGATGCCGGACTCGCCGCCCTCATCGGCCAGGCCCGGCATCCTCCAGGGAGGTCTCCTCGGTATGAGCAGAGGAGCCCGGATCCGCCAACGCTTTTCCGCGAGATTCGAGATTTCTGCCGGAGCGTTCACCAGCCCGGAGCGTTCACCAGCCCGGAGCGCTCACCAGCCCGGAGCGCTCACCAGCCCGGAGCGCTAACCAGCCCGGAGCGCTCACCAGCCGTCGAGGTGTCCAGGTAGCTCGGCCAGCCGGGTGATGACCGCATCGGGCACCGCGCCGCCGAACGCCGGTACGTCCGAGTTCGGGATCAGAACGGCGCGCATGCCCACGCCCTTCGCCCCGTGCACGTCGTCATAAGGCCTGTCGCCTACGAATACGCAGGCGGCCGCGTCCTGGGCGCCGATCGCGCGCATAGCCGCGCGGAACGCCTCCGGGTGCGGCTTCACCCACGGGATCTCGCTGGTGTAAACGGCGCCGTCGATCAGGTCCAGGATCCCGTCCCTGGCGAAGATCTGCTCGTGGGCGGCGCGGGGCCACATGGTGTTGGACAGCACGCCCACCTTGACGCCGCGCCGGCGCAGTTCGCGCAGCAGCGCAGGCGCGTCCGGGTCGGTCAGCGTGTGCGGGTCCCATGCCTCGAAGTAGCTGGCCAGGAACTCGTCCGAAGGCGTCACCCCGGCCCGCGCGAACACCGCGTCCAGCGTCGCGCTCCGGTGCGAGGCCTCGCACAGCCGCCAGTGCTCGGCCTCTGAGGCCCGCATGGCGGCAGCCACCGCCGCCGCCTCGCCGGCCGGGTAGTGTCGCGAGCACACCGCGAGCCACAGTTCGTCGTGGTCGATGCCGTGCCACGGCGTGAGCGTCCCGCCCCAGTCGAAGATCACCGCCTGGACCGCCACCTTACAAATCCTACGCATGCACCCTGACAGGCCAGTCAGCCCGCGGAATAGAAGGTGTGGCACACTGGCTATACGAGCAAAGCGTGCTCCGGGGTCGGTGAAAGTCCGAACCGGCGGTGAAAGTCCGCGACCCGTCCGCAGCCAGCGGGCGGCTGACCCGGTGAAATTCCGGGACCGACGGTTAAAGTCCGGATGGGAGGCAGCACGCACGCGGTCGGCCAACCACCGGCCGTGCGCCGCGCGTACCTGCGTACCCGCGTGAACCCGGAGCCGAATGGCAGGCAGGCTCCGAGGAGGCAAGCGCGGATGTTCACCGGGATCGTGGCAGAACTCGGCGAGGTCGCAGGGATCGAGCACCGCGGTGACGCGGCCCGGCTGACCATCCGGGGTGACACCGAGGGTGTCATAACGGGGGAGTCGATCGCGGTCAACGGCGTATGCCTGACCGTCACCGGCGTCCTCGACGGCACGTTCACCGCGGACGTCATGGGCGAGACCCTCGACCGGACGAGCCTGGGCGCGCTCACCCCGGGCGCGCCGGTCAACCTGGAGCGCTCGGTCCGCCTCGCCGACCGCCTGGGCGGGCACCTCGTCCAGGGCCATGTGGACGCGACAGGCATCCTCCTTTCCAGGTCCCCCAAGACCCATTGGGACCAGGTCAGGATCAGCCTCCCCGCAGACATCGACAGGTACGTGGTGCACAAGGGATCGATCTGCGTCGACGGCGTGAGTCTCACCGTCTCGGCGCTGGGACCCGAAAGCCCCGAGGCCGAAGCGGGCGGTTGGTTCGAGGTCAGCCTCATCCCCGAGACCCTCAAGCGCACCACCCTGGGCACCCGCCAGCCAGGCGAAACAGTGAACCTGGAGGTCGATGTGATCGCCAAGTACGTGGAGAGGCTCCTGGAAAGGGAGGCGGACCAGTGAACCAGCTCCTCGACGACGTCGATCGCGCGATCAAGGACATCGCCGTGGGCCGCCCGGTCGTGGTGGTCGACGACGCGAACCGGGAGAACGAGGGCGACATCATCGCCGCGGCCAGCATGGCCACCCCGGAGCTGCTCGCGTTCATGATCCGCTACACCAGCGGCGTGATCTGCGCTCCGCTGCCGGGACCCGAGCTTGACCGGCTGCAGCTGCCGCTGATGACCTCCCAGAACACCGAACGCATGCGTACCGCCTTCACCGTGTCCGTCGACGCCCGCGACGGGGTCACCACCGGCATCTCGGCGGCCGACCGGGCTACCACCATCACCCGCCTGGTCGACCCGGCCACCACCGCGCAGGACCTGGTCCGCCCTGGCCACGTGTTCCCGCTCCGGTACGCGGAAGGCGGCGTGCTGCGCAGGCCGGGGCACACCGAGGCCGCGGTCGACCTGGCCCGGCTGGCCGGGCTGCCGCCCGCCGGGGTGCTGGCCGAGGTGGTGAACGACGACGGCACCATGGCCAGGCTCCCCGAGCTGCGCGAGTTCGCGACCACGCACGGCCTGGCGCTGATCTCCATCGAGCAGCTCGTCGAGTACCGCAGGCGCACCGAGCGCCAGCTCACCCGCCAGGCGCAGACCAAGCTGCCGAACGCCTTCGGCCAGTGGCGCGCGTACGGCTACCGGCACGAGATCGACGCCACCGAGTACCTCGCGCTCGCCCTCGGCGAGGTCGAGGGCGGCACGGACGTGCTGACCCGGCTGCACTCCGAGTGCCTGACCGGCGACGTGTTCGGCTCGCTGCGCTGCGACTGCGGCGCCCAGCTCGAGGCGGCCATGGCGGCGATCGCGGAGCAGGGCCGCGGTGTGGTCCTGTACCTGCGCGGGCACGAGGGCCGCGGCGTCGGCCTGCTCAGCAAGCTTCAGGCCTACGAGCTCCAGGACGCCGGCGCGGACACGGTGGACGCCAACCTGGAGCTCGGCCTGCCGGCCGACGCGCGCGAGTACTCCGCGGGCGCGCAGATGCTGGCCGACCTGGGCGTCCGCTCGGTCCACCTGCTCACCAACAACCCGGCCAAGGTCAGCGGACTGGTCGACTGCGGGGTGGATGTCACCGCCCGGATTCCCCTGGCCGCCGCGGTCACGCCCTACAACCTGAGGTACCTGGTCACCAAGCGCGACAAGCTCGGTCACCAAATTCAAGACCTTCATGAATCCGAACGAGCGTTGGTGACTCCCCCGAGTCGCCGCGGGGCTCGCAGGCCACCCGCCCGCCAATCTCCCCCCTCCCCGCCCGCGCGCCTGTCGCCCCCCGCCCCGGCCGCGAGCCAATCGTCCCCGTCCCCGTCCGCGCGCCTATCCCCGCCTGCCCCGCCCGCGCGCCTTTCTCCCCCCTCCCCGCCCGCGCGTCCGCCCCACTCCGCCCCGCCCGCGGCAGAGTCCGCATGAGCGGCGAGGGCTCCCCGCAGGCCCAGGCCCCGACGGTGGTAGACGCGTCCGGGCTGAGCCTGGCCATCGTCGCCACCCGCTGGCACAGGGAGATCACCGACTCCCTGGTTGCGCGCGGGACCGCTGCGGCCATCGCGTGCGGCGTCCCAGACCCGCTGGTGGTCCGGGTGCCCGGCGCGATTGAGCTGCCCGTCGTAGCCGCCGAGCTGGCCCGTCACCACGACGCGGTGGCCTGCCTCGGCGCGGTCATCCGCGGCGGCACCCCGCACTTCGACTACGTCTGCGATTCGGTGACCGTCGGCCTGACCCGGGTCGCGCTCGATACCCGAACGCCGGTCGGCAATGGCGTCCTCACCTGCGACACGGTAGAGTCGGCCCGCGACCGGTCCGGCCTGCCGGGCAGTCGCGAGGACAAGGGATGGGAGGCCGTGGTGGCGGCGCTCGAGGTCGCGGTCCTGCTGCGTTCCATCCGCAGCAGCCACCAAGAGCCGCTCCCGGTGGAGGCGTAGCCCGCATGCTCTCTCTGGTCCTGCCGAAAGGCTCGCTTGAGCGTGCCACCCTCGAGTTGTTCGACGCGGCCGACCTGACTGTGCAGCGGTCCTCGGACCGGGACTACCACGCGGCCATCGACGATCCGCGCATCGACAAGGTGCGGTTCCTGCGTCCGCAGGAGATCCCGTCCTACCTGGAGCGCGGTCTTTTCGACCTCGGCATCACCGGCCGCGACTGGATCGAGGAGACCGAGGCAGACGTGGTCTCGCTCGGCGAACTCAAGTACTCCAAGGCCACGTCCCAACCGGTCCGGGTGGTCCTCGCGGTCCCGGACACCGCGCCCTGGCGGACCGCCGCCGACCTGCCCGAGGGCGTCAGGATCTCCACCGAGTTCCCGTCGCTCACCAGGCGATTCCTCGAGGCGCACGGGGTCAAGGCGATGGTCATCCCGTCCTACGGCGCGACCGAGGCCAAGGTACCTGACATCGTGGACGCGATCGTCGACCTCACCGAGACCGGTTCCTCGCTCAGGAAGAACAGCCTGCGCATCCTCGACACCCTGCTGACCAGCTTCACCGAGCTGATCGCCTCCGCCCAGGCGTTCGCCGACCCGGACAAGCGGGCGGCCATGGAGGACATCGGGCTGCTGCTGCGCGGCGCGATCCAGGCCCGCGGCAACGTCCTGCTCAAGCTCAACGTGCCCGCCGACCGGCTGGCCGCGGTCACCGAGATGCTCCCCGCCCTGTCCTCGCCGACGATCACCACGCTCGCCCGCGGGAACATGAACGCGGTGGAGACTGTGGTCCCCAAGCGCGGCGTCAACACGCTGATCCCCGCCCTCAAGGCCGCAGGCGGCCAGGACATCCTCGAGATCCCTATCTCCAAGATTGTGGAGTAAAGGTGGGAGTCCCGTGGCGCAGGCAGACGGCCCGGGTGCTGCCGGTCGACCCGGTAGGGCGGGTCCTGCTGCTGCACGGGTGGGATCCGCACCGCCCCGACGAGCCCTTCTGGTTCACCATCGGCGGCGGGGCCGACGCGGGCGAGTCGATGCCCGAGGCGGCCGTCCGCGAGCTGCGCGAGGAGACTGGCATCCGGGTCGAGCCGGAGCAGCTCGGCGAGCCGATCGCGCAGAACACCGTCGAGTTCTCCTGGGCCGGTTACGAGATCACGCAGGGCCAGGTCTTTTTCGCCGTCCTCGTCGAGTCGGCCGAGGTCAGCCTGGACGGCCTGGACTCCTGGGAGCGGGCCACCACCGACAAGTACGCCTGGCTGTCCGCGGAGGACCTGGAAGCCGGCGAGCCTCTCTCCGATCCCGGACTGCCCACCCTCGTCCGCTCCGCCGTCGCCGCCGTGCGCGCCCGCCCCCGCTAACCCGGGAATACCTATGGGGCGGCATCGGGTTCCGGTGAAGAGAGATCAGGGACGGCGGCAGCATGCGTGACATCCTGAGCAAGGTCACGAAGTGGTGGGAGGCGGGGGACACCGTCGGCCTGGCCACCGTGGTGCGCACGTACCGCAGCGCCCCCCGTGACCCTGGCGCAGCGCTGGCGGTCTCGGCCGAAGGCGAAGTCATCGGCAGCGTCTCCGGCGGTTGCGTGGAAGGCGCCGTGTACGAGCTTTCCCTCGACGTCTGCGAGACGGGGGATCCGGTCCTTCAGACCTACGGGGTAAGCGACGACGACGCGTTCGCGGTCGGGCTGACCTGCGGCGGGATCCTGGACATCTTTGTGGAGCCGATCGACCAGGCCCGCTTTCCCGAGCTGGGGGAGATCGCCTCGGCGGTGGAACGCGGCGAGCCGGTCGCGGTCGCCACGGTCATCGGGGGCCCCGGCCA
Source organism: Streptosporangiaceae bacterium (assembly GCA_050698755.1). Taxonomy (GTDB): domain Bacteria; phylum Actinomycetota; class Actinomycetes; order Streptosporangiales; family Streptosporangiaceae; genus Palsa-504. Next base: position 46,238 of record JBOHCK010000006.1, read on the forward strand.
GATCGGCGCGAGGCGGGTGATCTGGGCCGGGGACGGCGCTGGCGAGGGCACGACCGCCGACGGCTGGCACGTGGGCTCGTCGGGCACTCTCGGCTCGGGGCCCAGGCTGGACCAGGCGGTGGACGATGACGCCCGGGGCATGCTGGCCCAGGGCCTGACCGGCATCCGCAGGTACGGCGAGCACGGCGAGCGGCGCGGCGACGAGCTGAGCGTGTTCGTCAACTCCTTCGCCCCGCCGCCTCAGATGCTGGTCTTCGGGGCGATCGACTTCGCCGCCGCCGTGGCCCGGGTCGGGAAATTCCTCGGGTACCACGTCACCGTGTGCGACGCGCGGAAGGTGTTCGCCACGCCGGCCAGGTTCCCGGACGCGGACGAGGTCGTAGTCGAGTGGCCGCACCGTTTCCTGGCCGGGACGAGCGTGGACGCCAGGACCGTCATCTGCGTCCTCACCCACGACCCCAAGTTCGACGTGCCCCTGCTCGAGGTGGCGCTGCGCACCCCGGCGGGGTACATCGGGGCGATGGGCAGCCGGCGGACCCACGAAGACCGGCTGGACAGGCTCCGCGAGGTGGGGCTGACCGACGACGAACTGGTCCGGCTGCGCTCGCCGATCGGCCTCGACCTCGGGGCCAGGACTCCCGAAGAGACGGCGGTGTCGATCGCGGCCGAGCTGATCCAGCTCCGCTGGGGCGGCACCGGCACCCCGCTGACCGACACCGAGGGCCGCATCCACCACCAGATCGTCGGCTAGGCCTGCCAGGCCGGGCGCGTACGCTGGGGCCGTGCACGCTGCGGTCGCGGGAGTGCTGCTCGCCGCTGGGGAAGGGTCCAGGTTCGGTCAGCCCAAGGCGCTTGTCGAACTGGGCGGTCAGACGCTCGCCGAACGCGGCGCGGAACTGCTCCTGGCCGGTGGCGCCGACCCGGTCGTCATCGTCATCGGCGCCGCCCCGGTCCAGGTCGGCGGAACGCAGACCGTCTACAACCGGGAGTGGCGGACCGGCATGGGCTCCTCACTCCGCGCCGCCCTCCAGGCCCTGGCCGGCACCGATGCGGGCGCGGCGGTGGTCGCCCTGGCCGATCAGCCGCTGGTCGGACCGCAGGCCGTGGCCCGGCTGATCGCCGCGTACCGGGACGGGGCGAGCGTGGCCGTCGCCACCTACGACGGTCAGCCCCGCAATCCCGTGCTGCTGGCCCGCGAGCACTGGCCCGAGGTCGCCGCGCTGGCGACCGGCGACACCGGAGCCCGGGCCTTCCTGCGCGCCAGGGCGGATCTTGTCACGCAAGTCGAATGCGGTGACACGGGCCGGCCCGACGACATCGATACCCCGGCCGACCTCGCCCGGATCGCCGGCCACGACCGCAGGTCGTTACCCGATCGAGGGGAACGTCTCCGGATAGGCGGCAGGCACGGAGCCGATGACGGCCAGGGACTCCACGAAGAAGTAGATCGCCTTGAAGAACTCGAGCAGCTCACCCTCCTCGAGCACGATCTTGCGGTACATGACCGTGCGCTGGGCGTCGTACCCCTCGTGCAACGCCTTCCAGTCCCGGTAGTCCATGCCGAGCACATAGGTTGCCTTGAGCGGCTCGTCCGGTCCGATGATCCTGCATTCGGTCGCCGTGCCGCCGGCCCACTGCACGAACAGATACGACGCCAGCTCCCGGCAGCCCAGCGCCCAGGACGCCGGGTACATGCTCTTGATCAACTCGAAGAAGGCCCAGTACTCCTCGAGCTTGCCCGCCCGCGCCTGCTCCGAGGGTCCGGCCGTCAGGGCCTCCCGGACCGACTCGGCCCACGACGGGCTGAAGAAGTCAGGCACCGGCTCACCCTCCCGCCAGCACCGGCTGCACCTTCTGCAGCAGATCCTCGAGGTCGGGCGAGAGCCCGATGCCCACGTCGTTCAGCTTGCGCCTGAGCTGAATGAAGAACAGCGCCCGCACCTCGTCGTCGGTCCAGCCCAGCGGCTCGTAGTAGATCCGCCGGCTGACCACGCCGGACACCGACAGGATCGTCCGCAGCGTGTCGTGGATCTCGTTGATCATCGTCGGGTCCTTGCGTACCGCGTCCTGCAGGTAGCGCATCCCGCCCTGCACGTGCCGCGACTCGTCCCGGCAGGTTGCGGTGAACCCGGTGTAGTAGGCAGGGAGGAACCCGCGCCAGCGAGCGTAGGACAGCGTCACCTTCATCACCGACAGCGCCAGCACGCCCTCGATCCACAGGAAGTAGGTGGTGCCGTAGCGGACCCGTGCCCGCTCGTCGTACGGATGGAGCCGGAGCTCGTCCGCCTGGTGGGCCAGCAACCCGAACGGCGCGACGAAAGTCTCGGACACCCAGGAGAACGACGCGTCAAGCACGGCCATGATGTCGTCGCCCTTCAGCCCGACGACCTCGCGGTAGAACCGGTCGAAGAACACCGTGTGCCGCGCCTCGTCCTCGATCTGCGCTGCGATGTGGAGCTTTTCCTCCTCGCTGGCGCCGATCATGAACACCGGCAGCTCGATCTCCACCTGCCGCTCGCCGTGGTGGAAGCCGGAGGCCACGGCGATGAACGACTGCCGTTCTGCCTCGGTCATCTTCTCCTGCCAGTCCACCTTGTCCTGGCTGAAGTCGAGGTCGTAGACGTCCCACCGCTGCTTGAGGTACTTCCGGTACAGCGTGGTGAAGTCCGGCAGCGACTTCAGGTCCTTGTGGACGTACTCGATGACGTCGTCGATGTCGACCTGGAGTACCTCGGCGAGGGCGGATTCCTCGATCTCCCGCACCTGCTCGTCGCTGAGCGGCCGCGGGCCTTCCCGTAGAACCGCCGTCGGGCTCTTGCGTTCGGCCATTTCCAGCCCCTACCGCCGTAA
>JBOHCK010000007.1:0-43387 GCA_050698755.1 Streptosporangiaceae bacterium
TCCGCGCCTGGACCGGGTTAGCGCCGACTACGACGAGGACGCGGGGTGGCTGATGGTCCGGCGAGGGGCCCTCCGGATCGCGGCGAACCTCGGCGCCGAGACCCGCCGGCTGCCGCTTGGGCAGCCGGCGGTCGCCGTTCTCGCCGCGTCCAGCCCGGGGATCGCGATCCAGGACGAGTCGGTGACGATCCCCCCCGCCGCCTTTACCGTCGTCGAGACCGGGCTCAGGGGCAGCTCTGCTGGGCCGCCGCGATCAGCGGGGTGAACGTCCACGGGTTGGCCGGCGCGTTCTGGCCCGCAAAGGCCGACGGCAGGCCGTGGGGGAACGTGAAGGAGGCGCGAGACCAGACCCAGGACGCGCGGCACGCCACCCTGGTTGAGGCCGGCTTTCGCGCGTTCGGGTGGCGCAGGCCACCTGGCGGCTAACGGGTTCAGCGGCCGTGGCGGGCTAGCCGAAGCACTGGCCCTCGCCGCGGTAGGTCGGCACGGCGGTGACCTCATCGCCGTGGATCACGTAGTAATCCTTGAACCGCTCGGCGAGCTCGCCGGCCTTGGCGTGGCGGAGCCAGACGCGGTCACCGGGCTGAAGCTGATCGGCGGCCGCGCCGCGCACGGGCGTCTGGACTTCACCGGCGCCTTCGACGCCAGTGAGGGCGAGCCCGGCCGGCAGGAACGGCCGCGGCAAGCGATCCGGTGTCCCCGGCCCCGAGGCGACATAACCGCCGACGAACAGCGTGGCCACACCAGGTCCCGGCCGCCTGACCACGGGCAGCGCGAACAGCAGCGCGGGCTCCGGGGCGAACCGCCGGTACGCGTCGAACAGCGCGGGGCCGACCAGCCCCGAGCCCGCGGTAAGCTCGGTCACCGACGCGTCCCTGCCCGTCGACTCCAGGCTGCCTGTGCCGCCGCCGTTCACGAACTCCAGGCTGGTCAGCGCCTGGATCATGCGGACCGCCTCCGCCCGCCGCAGGCTCAATTCACGCGCCGAGCGGTCCTGGATGGCCCTGATCAGCTGCGCGCGGACCGGGTTGCCCGGCGGGGCGTCGCCCAGCCCGGCGATCTGCCCCTCGTAGCCCATCACGCCCACCAGGCGGAAGCCCGCTCGCTGCATGATCGTCCTGGCGAAGCCCGCCGCCTGCTCCGGCGTGAACAGCGGGGAGCGCCGCGTGCCGATATGGACCGTCGGCCTGCCGCCCAGCGGGCGCCAGGAGACGTCGAGTTCCAGGCAGACCCGGATCTCCGGGTGGTCGGCGCCGAGAGCCCGGTCCACCACGTCCAGATGCGCGGGCGAGTCGACCATGATGGTGATCTGCCGCCTGGCTACGTCATCCGCGGCCAGGGCCCGGATGGCCGTGGCGTCTACCGTGGGGTACGCGACCAGCACATCGTCGCTCGTGCCCATGGCGTGCAGCCAGAGGGCCTCGGGCAGCGAGTAGCACATCACGCCCCGGTAGCCGGGCCTGGCCAGCGTGCGCTCGATCAGGTAGCGGCACCTGACCGACTTGGTGGCCACCCGGATCGGGTGATCCGCGGCGCGCCGTACGAGGTCGGCGGCATTCCGGTCGAACGCGTCCAGGTCGACGATGGCCAACGGCGGGTCAATGTCCGCCGTGAGGCGGTCGTACCTCGCCCGCAGCGCATCGGGCGCCAGCGCGCGAGGTGCTTGCTCTGCCTGACCTGCACGCCTGCCGCCCTGGTCGACTGACATGCTCGCACAGTAAACCGCCGACGCGGAAATATGAATAGGGTCCCAGGGACTCCTGCGGCGAGGCCTGCTCATTGACGCCACCTCCCGGGCCGGTCCCGAGCGGCCGGTGCAGACCTGCGCGTTGAAGCCGGAACTCGGCCTCGTGCTGGCCGCGCGGTGCCGTCCGGGACGGCACCAAGGCCTGCCTGGATGGTCTCGCCCACGGCGCCCCGACCCAGTACGACGTCGGAGGGCTCCACGCGGTAATGCTCGACCTCCTTACCGGCCTGGACTGACCGGTAGCTATGTAATCGGGCAGGAAATATGAATACTGTCCCGTCATGCACTCTTCTCTTGGGCGGTGGCGCGGCCACCAAGCTTCGGCTCCGGCGGGCGGTACGTGGCGGAACTGGGCCGGAAACGTGACGGCGACTCCGGCGCGCTGGGCCACGCCGCGAACCGAGGCCGAGATCTCGGAGGCGGTCGACAACGCGGCCGCGGCCGGACTCCGCGTGCGGGCGGTGGGCAGCGGGCACTCGTTCACTCCGGCCGCCGCGACCGATGGCCTGGCGCTCGACCTGTCCGGCTGGACCGGGATCGTGGCCGCGGACACACGGACCGGCGTGGTCACCGTCCGGTCCGGGACTACGCTGCGGGCCCTTAACGCCGCGCTCGACGGCCTCGGGCTGGCCATGGCCAACCTCGGCGACATCGATGCGCAGACCGTCGCGGGAGCGCTCAGCACCGGGACGCACGGCACCGGAGCCCGGCTGGGGGGCCTGGCCACACAGGCCGAGGCGTTCGGCCTCGTCCTGGCCGATGGTTCCCCGGTGACGTGCTCGGCGTCGGACCGGCCCGAGTTGTTCGCGGCGGCCCGGGTGGGCCTCGGCGCGCTCGGGGTGGTCAGCACCGTCACGCTGCGGTGCGTGCCCGCGTTCAAGCTGGCCGCGGATGAGCGCCCGGAGATCATTGACGAGGTCATCGCGCGCTTCGACTCGATCGCGGACGAGAACGATCACTTCGAGTTCTACTGGTTCCCCTACGGCCGCTACGCCCTGGTCAAGCGCAACAACCGGCTTTCGCCCGACGATGCCGCGGCAGGAAACCTGCCTGCATCCAGGCCGATGCCGGGCTGGCGCAGGTTCTGGGAGTTCGAGGTGATGGAGAACGCCGGGTTCGGGGCGCTGTGCCGGGTCGGCCGGGCGACCCCACGGCTCATCCCCAAGCTGAACAGGTTCTCCTCGGCCGCGCTGTCTACGCGTTCCTACACCGACACCTCCTACAGGGTGTTCGTGACCCCCCGCCGGGTCCGTTTCGTCGAGTCCGAGTACGCCGTTCCACGTGAATCACTGGGTGACGTGCTCGCCGAGTTGCGCCGCGCGGTGCCGCGCCTGGCCGACCCCGTGATGTTCCCTGTCGAGGTGCGGGTGGCCGCCGCCGATGACATCTGGCTGTCCACCGCGTGCGGCCGGGACACCGCCTACGTCGCGATCCACCAGTACACCGGGCTGCCCTATCAGGCGTACTTCGATATGTTCGAGTCCATCGTGGCGGAGGTCGCGGGCAGGCCGCACTGGGGCAAGATGCACTCGCTGGACGCCGAGCGCCTGCGCGCGCTCTACCCGCGCTTCGACGATTTCCGGCGCGTTCGCGCCGAGGTTGACCCGGAGGCCAGGTTCGGCAATGCCTACCTGGACCGGGTGTTCGGCCAGTCATTACCAAGTGATGACGAGCCGGCCGGGCCCCGAACCGCGTGTGACGGGCCGCCGTGATCCGGGTAGCGGGCCAGTGCCTGCGGCCGACGTGAAAGATCACGGCCTGCCGGTCATTAGCGCGGTGACCGGCAGGCCCTGATCACCGCCTTCTTTCACGACCCCGGCCGCGGCACTGGTCGCGCGGATGAGCGGGCAAGTGGGGTTGGTGGCGATGGGCGGAAGGGTCTGGTCGGCTCTGGCGCCGAACGGGCTAGCGGTCACGGCCGTGTTGTTCCGGCCGGACGGCCCGGCCCAGGGCCTGCGGTTGGCGGCTAACCCCGCGAACCAGGCCGCAGGACCCGGCCCCGACGTGAGCAGGTTCGCGCTGGTCACCATCGCCGTCGTTGCGGTGGTTGCGTTCACGGTGCTGCAGGTCATCGCGCGGTCGCGCTGCGCGCGGGACGGCGGCCCGCCTGTCTGGCAGTCTGGGCGGGCGCTTGGAGAAGGCCGGGTTGGGTGGTGGCGGCAGAGGTGCTGGAACGGCTTGAGGCCTACCGGATCACCGAGATCCCTCGGCGGCTCGACGTCGGCGACGCGCAGGCGCCCGCTCACCAGCCGGACGACCCAGGCCGGGCGCAGCGGGCCGCCGCGCTCGCCGCGGCGTACCACGCAGGCGCCGGTACCGGGGATCGCGCTGCGCTCGCCTTCGGCTGGGTACGGCACCACGCCGGTGGCCCGGTCCAGTTCCTCGCGGCCGGAGCGGGCCTGGTCGGCGGCGGGAACGACGACGTTTTCCTGACCGTGCCCGCCGGAGCCCGAGCCCGGCGGCTGCCGGCCGGCGCCGTGGCCGCGCTGATGTCGGCACTGCCCGGATGGCGGGCCGTCGGCGGGATCAGCGACGGTCTCCTGCCGGACACCGGGCGCCGCGACGGCGAGCATCAGGGGCCGTCCCTGGAAGAGTGCCTGCTAGCCACCTGGCCGGGCCCCTTCGGCTGGCTGCTCCTGGCTGAACCTCTGGAAGACGCGGAGATCCAGGCTCTGGCCGGTGAGATCGCGCGCCTCGAGCAACGATCCGCGGGCAACACGGAAAGGTTTCCCGACCGGGTCATGGCGACCCGCCGGCTGCAGCTGCGCCACGCCGAGGTGCTGAAGGCGAGGTCGACCGGCCTGTGGCGGCTGCGGCTGCTCGCGGGCGGCAGCGACCCGGCCGGGGCATCGCGGGTGGCTGCGCTGCTGTGCGCCTCGGCCGACCTGTCCGGCTTGCCCTACGCGATCGCGCCAGCTGAGCAGGCCGCGGGTAGCCTGGGCGAGCTCCTGGCCGACCTCGTTCCGGCCCCGGCCGGAGGTGACGGGATCCTCGGCTACCCGTTCCTGGCCAGCACCGACCTGCTTGCCGTCCTCGCCAGGCCGCCCGATCGTGAGGTCCCAGGAATACGGCTGGTACTCCGCCCGGACTTCGACGTCACCCAGGAGCCGACCGCGGCGCCCGCGATCGCGGTCGGCGAGGTCCTGGACCGGACCCACCGGCCCGCCGGGCAGCTGACGCTGCCGCTTGAGTCGCTGAACCGGCACGTGTTCGTCTGCGGCGCCACCGGTGCGGGTAAATCGCAGACCGTGCGCGCGCTGCTCGAGGCCGCGACCCGCGCCGGGATCCCGTGGCTGGTGGTAGAGCCGGCCAAGGCCGAGTACCGGCTGATGGCCGCGCGCCTGGCTTCGGCCGGGGCGGCCGTGGTGCGGATCCGGCCGGGCGAGTCAGACGCGATCGCGGCCGGGCTGAACCCGCTCGAGCCCGCGTCCGACGGCGCCGGCGGCCGGTTCCCGCTGCAGACCCACGCGGATCTGGTCAAGGCGCTGTTCATCGCGTCCTTCCGCTCGGAGGAGCCGTTCCCGCAGGTGCTGAGTGCGGCGCTGACCAGGGTGTACCAGAACGCCGGGTGGGATCTGGCGCTCGGCGAGACCATCGCAGCCGACCCGAATCCGGCCTATCCGACCCTCACCGATCTCCAGCGCGCCGCCGAGAGGATCGTCCAGGAGGTCGGCTACAGCCAGCGGGTCACCGACGACGTGCTCGGCTTCATCAAGGTGCGCCTGTCGAGCCTGAGGCTGGGCACGACCGGCCGGTTCCTCGAGGGCGGGCACCAGCTCGACTTCGGCAAGCTCCTCGCGGCGAACGTCGTCCTCGAGATCGAGGACGTGGGGGACGACAGCGACAAGGCGTTTCTCATGGGCACCGTGCTGATCAGGCTGGCCGAGCACCTCCGGATGGCGAACCGGGCCAGACCGCCAGGCCCGCCCGTGCTGCGCCATCTCACGGTCATCGAGGAGGCGCACCGCCTGCTCCGCCGTCACCAGAACGCCGACGGCGAGGGCCAGGCAGGCGCGGCGGCCCACGCGGTGGAGATGTTCGCCGGCCTGCTCGCCGAGATCCGGGCGTACGGCGAGGGTCTCATCATCGCCGAGCAGATCCCGGGCAAGCTCATCCCGGACGCCATAAAGAACACGGCGGTGAAGATCACCCATCGCCTGCCTGCGGCTGACGACCGGGACGCGGTGGGCGCGACGATGAACATGACCACGGCGCAGAACCGGTTCCTGGTCACGCTCAGGCCGGGCGACGCCGCGGTGTTCGCCGACGGCATGGACTACCCGCTGCTCGTGCGCATGCCCGACGGCACCGGCCGCGAAGCCGCGGACGATGCCTCCACCGCAACCCCGGCCGGCGTGGTCCAGCCGCGCAGCCCGACGTGCGGCGCGGACTGCGCGGGCCGGCCGTGCACGCTGCGGGACATGCGCATGGCCCAGCGGGCCCTGCGGGAGGAAGCGGGCATCAGGCTGTGGGCCGAGCTTTCGGTCCTCGCGCACCTGACCGGCTGGCCGATGCCGGTGCCAGGGACCGCGTTGCTCACGCTCCTGCTCGCGATGCCGCCCCGGCTGCGCGATTGCGCCATCTCGCACGGCGTGGACGCCGCGGTTAGCGTCCGGGTACCCGTCATCGCCAGCCGGGTCAGCCCGGTCGGCCTGGCCGCGCACGTCGGCACCGCGATCAGGGCGCGGGTGTCCCGCGGCGCCTGGCTCTGCCAGCGGGAGGAGCCCAGGTGGCTGGCCCCCGCGTACCAGTGGACGCTCGTCCTTGACGCGCTCAGGTCGGCCGACAGGAAGGACCCGGGTGCCGGGCCGCACCCCCGCACCCCGGAATGGGAGCGGGCCTACGGGCGGGCGGTGACCGGCGACACGTGCGCGCGTCAGGCCGGAACCGTGCAGCGGTGGCACGACGGCGCGCAGCGCGACGCACGGGAGGTCAGGGCGGTCGCGTTCGGCGTCGACCAGCCGTCGGCCGTCGAGACGGCGGCCGGCGCCAGGGCCGACGATGACGATTTCGAAGAACGGCTGACCGGCCACCTCGAGCAGTTCGTCGACTGCCGCTGGCCGCGCCTGTACCTGACCCCGGACGCCCCCGATTCCGAGGGGCGGCGATAGGCCCCGGGCGCGGGTTGTCCACAAGGCAATCCACAGACATGTGCATGAAATTGCCAAGGGCCGTATGCATCCTGGTTCACTGCGGGCGAGGTTATCCACAGTAGGTTGCTGTGGAAAACGCGGTTCAGGTCAGCGGCAGTAGCTCGGGCAGCTGGCCTGCGGGCGCCACCGGCCGGGAGCGCCAGCCCCAGCGGCCGGAAACGCACAGCCAGACCAGCGCCGCCGCGGCCGCCAGGCGGATGCCGGGCGTCAGCCACGTGCCGTTGAACTGGCCGATGTCGTACAGCCAGTGCGGTTCGGCGGGGCTCTGGACGGCCTGCACGTAGATGGTCGCGCCCGCCAGCAGGCGGATCAGCACCGCCCAGTCCAGGAGGGACGCCGAGTACAGCGCCAGCAGGCTGAGGGCCATGACGTCGTACCACGGTCGCTGGAAGGCCGTGAAGAACAGCCAGGCCAGGCTCAGCGCCAGGGCCGGAGTCACGGCCGGGCGGCCGGGCACCCGGTCCGGCATGCGTAGCAGCGCGAGCACCGCGGCGGCACCGAACAGCACGTATGCGACCAGTGCGAGGTGCGGCGGCGCGCTCGACACGCTGAACTGCTTATAGCCCAGGACCGGCCGCCAGAACAGCTGGTACATGGTGTCCCAGGTGATCCCAGAGCCGCGCGTGACGAGGATCTTGATCGCGGGCGGTCCCGCCGCGAGGTAGGTGGGGACCACCACCAGCAGGAAGCCCGCCGCCGCGGCCGCCAGGGGCCGGACGGACCGGCGGCAGGCCCACGCCAGGGCCGCGGCGAACAGGACGTACTCCACCTTGATGCCGGCCGCGATGCCGGTCAGCAGCCCGGCCAGCGCGGCGGCGCCGACGCCGACCCGCCCGTCGCGCGCTCGCAGCGCGGCGACGCCGAGCAGCCCGAACGCCGCGGCGAGCCCGTCGATGTGGCCGCCTGCCACGACCTGGAAGAGCAGCAGGGGGTTGACCGACCAGAGCAGGTGAGCGCGCAGGCGCGAAGCTGGGTCACGCCTGAGCATCCGGTCCAGGGCCGCGATCACCACGCCGAAGGCCAGGGCCTCCTCCAGCTTCAGCCAGAAGGTGATCCGGGCCAGCGACGTCCCGCCGAACTCGGCCGCGGCCCATTCCGCGCCGGTGGCCACCGGGCCGTACACCGAAACCGTGGTCGTCCAGGTGGACGGGATCTCGGAGAACGGTATCTGCCGGCCGATCGGGTCGCCGCTCCGCTCCAGCTGCAGCGGCGTCATGACGTACGGGCTGCGCCCGATCACCGCCGTCCGCCCGTTAGCCGCGTAAGAAATAGAGTCCGTCGAGCCCGCCGACGGGAGGAGGGTGAAGACCGCCACGGCCACGAACGCGAAGGCCACGACCGCGCGGACCGGCAGGCGCGCGCCGCGGTCGACGGCGACCAGCCCCGTGATCACCCCCGCGCAGCCCAGTACCATCGCGACCCACAGCGATACCGTCACGAACGTGGCGGTCAGGTGGAGTGAATGGTGCCACCACGGCGGGCCGCCGGTGGCCGGCAGGGTCGGCACGGAGACGTTCGGGCCCGCCGCCGAGACCACGACCATGGTCAGGACCGAGGCGACGATGGCCGCCGCCGCCAGCCAGGCGGCCAGGCGGGTCAGCTCGGACGGCCCGGGAGCATCAGAGCGGGGCCGGCCGGCCGCGCCCGCCTGGTCGTTGTCGCTCACCGTCCGCCGCCTGCTCGTCATGATCCCGGTCACGGCACCCTCGGCCCGTCTCTAGACGGTACCGGATCATGGCCTGCGGGTCCTGCGCCGCCGGCAAACCGGCGGCCTGGCTGGCTACTTGCGGGACTTGCTGACCCTGCGGGACCCGTTGGCCTCAGAACTTGCGGTGTCGGCGGCGGCCTGGTTGTCCGGTGCGGCTTCGTCGCCGGGCGAATCGGCGTCGTCCTGGACCTCAGCCGTGGCGGTGGCGTAGCGCCGTCGCATCGCGAGCGCCGACGCGCCGGCCGCAGCGATCACCGCTCCCGCGCCAAGCAGCCAACGCCAGCTCAGCAGCCTGCGCAGGCCAGTCTTTCCTGACTCCGGCTTGACCTGGCGGGCCGTGGACCGCAGGGCAGCAGAGACCCGGGGCGCGACAGACGCGGTGACCGCGTCGGCGGCGTCCTCCAGGCGCGGCGCGGCCCATTCACGCGCATCGTGGACCCCCTGGGCGGCCGCGTCCTTCGCCCGCGTGATCGCGTCGGCGGCGTCCTCTAGGCGCGGCGAGGCCCATTCACGCGCACCGTGAGCCCCCTGGGCGGCCGCGTCCTTCGCTCGGGTGCCGGCGGCAGCTATGCGGCGGGGGGTCTGGCTGGTCGTGAGAGAAGACACGGTAAACCTCCTGAGCGTGTTCGTACCCGACCCTCCTTCCCGTCCCGCCTGGGTTCAACCATCGGGCGCGGCCGGTACGGTGATGACTGAGAGAACTTCATCCGCGACAACAGGTCCGCCATCACCATGGCCGGACGAGGAGTCATTGGAATGACAGACACGCTTATCGCCACGTTGCACACCAACCACGGGGAGGTCGTCGTCCGCCTCTTCCCGGACCACGCGCCGAAAACCGTGCGCAACTTCGTGGAACTGGCCGAGGGCGGCAGGCAGTGGACGGACCCGCGCACGGGCCGCGCAAGCACGGACAGGCTGTACGACGGGACCGTGTTCCACCGGGTCATTCCCGACTTCATGATCCAGGGCGGGGACCCGCTCGGGAGCGGCCGGGGCGGACCCGGGTACAAGTTCGCCGACGAGATCCACCCGGACCTCAGGTTCGACCGGTCGCACCTGCTGGCCATGGCGAACGCCGGCCCGGGCACCAACGGCTCGCAGTTCTTCATCACGGTCGCACCCACGCCCTGGCTGAACGGCAAGCACACCATCTTCGGCGAGGTCATCCAGGGCACCGACGTGGTGGACGCGATCAGCCGCCTGAAGACGGGCAGCCAGGACCGGCCGGTGGAGGACGTCATCATCGAGTCGGTCACCGTGCAGCGCGGCGACGCCACCGGTAACTGACCGGACCGGACCGTGAGCACGCCCAGCGACCCCGGATCGGACCAGCCGGGGGAAGCTGCGCCGCAGGTCCCCACCTGTTATCGCCACCCCGGCCGGGAAACGTACGTCTCCTGCGTCCGGTGCGGACGGCCCGCGTGCCCGGAATGCATGCGCGCGGCCACGGTGGGCCAGCAGTGCGTGGAGTGCGTGAACGAGGGTGCGCGCAGCACCCGATCGGCCAGGACCACGTTCGGGGGCCGGCCGGTGGCCGGCGCCGTGGTGACGTGGACGCTGGTCGCGATCAACGTGGCCGTGTTCGTCGGTACCTGGGTTCGGCCGGGCATCGTCAACGACCTGGAGATGCTCGGGTACGCCTCGTTCTCAGCCGGCGGCCCCGCGCACGGCGTCGCGGCGGGCGAATGGTACCGGCTGATCACGTCCGCGTTCCTGGCTCCGGCGACCGGGCTGACCGGCGGTCTGGGCATCTGGGACATCTTGTTCAACATGTGGGCGCTGATCTTCGTCGGGCCCGCCCTCGAGCACCTGCTCGGCCGGATCCGCTTCATCTCCGTCTACCTGCTCAGCGCGGTCGGCGGCTCGGTGATGTACTACTACCTCGCGGCGCCGAACGCCGCGGCGGTGGGCGCCTCGGGGGCCATCTTCGGCCTGTTCGGCGCGTGGTTCATCGCGTACAGGCGGCTCCGCCTCGATACCCGCGGGATCGCCACGCTGATCGCCATCAACCTGGCCCTCAGTTTCTTCCTGCACAACATCATCGCCTGGCAGGACCACATCGGCGGGCTACTGACCGGCGCGCTCCTCACCGCGGCCTACGCCTACGCGCCGCGCAAGAACCGCACGGCGTGGCAGGTGCTGGCTACCGTGCTGGTCATGGTCCTCATCGCGGTCGCGATCGTGGTCAGGAACGGGCAGCTCAGCGGGGCGGGCCTGTAACCGCCAGGTGGTGGCCAGGATCACGCCGGCGATGATGAACACGAAGCCCACGACCAGGTTCCACGAGCCCAGGGCTGACATGCCGGCCACGGAACCCGAGGTGAGGTAGTACACCACGATCCAGGCCAGGCCGATGACCAGGCAGGCGACGATCGACGGGCCGACCCACGGCGGGCTGACCTTCCGCCTTTTCGACTTCGCCGGCGGCGGCGTATAGACCGTCCTCTTGCGGACGCGTGACTTGGGCACGACGGCCTCCTGCCTAGCGGACCCTTCTGGTGCGGAACCCTAAGCGTAGCCGCTCCGTGCCGCGTACGCGCCCGGTCAGAATCCGTTGCCGCCGAAACCGCCGCTGCCGGACGGGCTCGGGGTCGGCGACGCCGAAGGTGACGGGGACGCGGCGGGCTGGATGTAAATGGTCACGGTCGATCCGGCCGCCTGCGTGGAGTTCGCCCCGGGAGTCTGCTGCCAGACGTTACCCGGCATGGTTCCGGCAGGCCCGGCCGCCATGACCTGGTTGATCTTGAAGCCGTCGTTCTGCAACAGGGTGACGGCGCTGGCCATGGGCAGGCCGACCACGCTCGGCACGTTAGCGCTGCCGGATACGAAGATGGTCACCTTCGATCCTGGTGCGATGCTGGTACCGCCCACCGGGCTCTGGTTCACCACCGTGCCCGACGGCTCGGTCGACGTGGGGTCCGTCTTGACCACGACCTGGAAGCCGTCGTTCTGCAGCACGGACTGGGCGGCGTTTTCCTGCTTGCCTTCCACGTTGGGCACGGTGACCGGGGCCGCGCCCGTGGAGACGTACAGCGTCACGACGGTGTTCGCGGCCACGACGTTGCCCTCGGCCGGGTTGGACTTGATGACCAGGCCCTTGGCGACGCCGGCATTGGGCTGGTCCACCACGGCGGGAACCAGATGCTGGGCCCTGATCTGGGACTCGGCTTGCGCGACGGTCTCGTTGTTGACCAGCGGCACCGCGTAGGTCTTGCCCCCGGCCAGCAGGTAGTAGGCCACCGCGCCGACGACGGCCAGGACCAGCACCAGTCCGATGACCCACGGCAGCCACCGCCGCCCCCCGCCGCCGGCCCGCTCACGGCGCCCGTAGCCCGCGCCGGCGTACTCGTAGTCCCCCACCGGCGGGATCTGCGACGTCCGGCCCGACCCCATCATCGTGTTGGCGCCCATCCGCTGGGTGGGCGGCGAGTACAGGTCGGCCCGGGTCGGCGGCACGGCGGAAACGGGCAGGCCGGACGCGGCGCGCTGCAGGTCGGCGCGCATGTCGGCGGCCGTCTGGTACCGGTCCGCAGGCGACTTGGCCATCGACTTCAGCACGATCGCGTCGGCCCAGGGCGGCACGTCCGGGTCGACCTGCGAGGGCGGGATCGGGTTCTCCCTGACGTGCTGGTAGGCGATCGCGACCGGCGAGTCGCCGGTGAACGGCGGCCTGCCGGTGAGCAACTCGTACAGCAAGCAGCCCGCCGAGTACAGGTCGCTGCGGGAATCGACCCGCTCACCCCGGGCCTGTTCCGGCGACAGGTACTGCGCGGTCCCGATCACCTGGGCCGTCTGGGTCATGGTGGACTGGGCGTCGCTCATCGCGCGCGCGATGCCGAAGTCCATGACCTTCACGTCCCCGTTGCGCGTCACCATCACGTTGCCCGGCTTGATGTCCCGGTGCACGATGCCGGCCTGGTGGCTGTAGTCAAGCGCGCGCAGCACCCCGTCGATGATCTCGAGCGACCGGTCCGGCAGCAGCCGGTGGCCCTCCTGCAGCAGGTCGCGGACCGTGCGGCCGTCAACAAACTCCATCACGATGTACGGCACGGGGACGCCGGTGGCCATGTCCTCGCCGGTGTCGTAGACCGCCACGATGTTGGGATGGTTGAGCGAGGCTGCTGACTGGGCTTCGCGGCGGAACCTGGCCTGGAATATCTGGTCCCTGGCCAGGTCGGCGCGGAGCGTCTTGATCGCGACGATCCGGTCGAGCCGGATGTCGCGCGCCCGGTAGACCTCGGCCATGCCGCCGCGCCCGACGATGCCGTCGAGCTCGTAGCGGCCGCCGAGGAGGCGGGGCTGAGTCGTGTCTCGCACTGTGCCAAACCACCCTGAGCTTGTGCTGTTTTCGGACTTCTAGGGCTTCTACGTCGTGGTCGTCGTGGTCGTCGGTGTCGGCGTGGGTGTCGTCGTGGTCGTCGGTGTCGGCGTGGGTGTCGGTGTCGGCGTGGGTGTCGCCGTGGTCGTCGGTGTCGGTGTCGGCGTGGGTGTCGGCGTTGGTTTGGTGGTCTTGGTCGGCCGCGGGCTTCCCGTCGTGGGAGCCGGCGTGGTGGGCTGTTGCACCACGGTACTCGGTGAAGCGGATGGTGTGCTGGTGGTGCTCACGACCTGCGACGGGGTAAGGGTCGGCGAACTGGACTGCCCCACGATGTTGCCCGCGTCCCGGCCGGCGTGGTTCCCGATGTGCCCGCTGAGGTACAGGCCCGCCGCGGCCGCCAGCGCGCACAGGGTGGCAGTCAGGCTCGCCAGTACGATCCGGCGCCTGTTAGCGGCGTCACGCCGGTCGACGGTCCCGGTCCGCCCGGGAACCAGGCCCTCCCCGTCCACGAAGTAGGAGGTCCGGGCGGGGGGCAGGTCCCCCCTGGTCAGCCCCAGCGGATCCGCGGCCCCCGGAAGGCCCCCCAGGGCGAGCGCGTCCCGTAGCATGTCGGCCCGGTCGGCGACGACCCGCACGCTGGCGGGACGCCGGTCGGGGGTCTTGGCGAGCATGTCGTAGACCAGGTCGGCCACGGGTGGCGGCACGTCAGGCGGCAGGGGCGGCACCGGAGCGTGCTTGTGCGCGTAGGCGATCGCCAGTGGCTCGTTGGCCCGGAACGGCACGTGGCCGGCCAGGCACTCGTAGGCGACCACGCCGAGCGAGTAAATGTCGGAGGCGGCGGTGACCGGGGCGCCGGTGGCCTGCTCCGGCGAGACGTACATGGCCGTGCCCATCACCATGCCCGTCTCGGTCAGGTGGGACGCCTGCGCCGCGCGCACCGCGGTCGCGATGCCGAAGTCGGTGATCTTCGTGGCGCCGCCCCCGGAGATCAGGAGGTTGCCCGGCTTGATGTCGCGGTGGACGATGCCGGCCTGGTGGGCGGCGTCCAGCGCGCGGGCCGCCTGGCTGACGATGTCCAGCGTGGCATCAGGGGAAAGCCGTCCGGCCCGGGCCAGGATCGCGGAGAGCGGCTCCCCCCGGACCAGTTCCATGATCAGGTAGGCGCCGCCGAACTCGGAGGACTCGCCGTAGTCGTAGACCCGCGCGATGCCCGGGTGGGACAAGCTGGCCGCGTACCGCGCCTCGGCGCGGAACCTGGCCAGGAACGACTCGTCGCCCGCCCGCCCGGTGGGCAGCAGCTTGACCGCGACGGCCCGGTTGAGCAGCTGATCTTCCCCGCGCCATACCTCGCCCATGCCGCCAGCCGCTATCCGGTCGGTCAGCCGGTAGCGGCCAGCCAGCAGGTAATCGGTCACGGTGTCCTCAGGAATGCCTTTATGACCGCCACGGCGATGGGTGCGGCCGCGGTGGCGCCGTAACCGCCACCTCGAATTATGACGCCCACGGCGATCTGCGGGTTGCTGAACGGCGCGAAAGCGGTGAACGCGGCATCGTTCAGCCCCGTGTTGTTCACGCCGTTCTGCGCGGTGCCCGTCTTCCCCGCGATGACCACGCCCTCCGCGTTCGAGTTGAACAGGAACGCCGTGCCGTCGGAGTTCTGGACCACGGCGAGCATCATCTGCCCCACTTCGGAGGCCACGTTGGCCGAGACCGGCTGGCTCAATACCGATTGCGACGTGGTCTGCACCGTACTCAGGTCGCTGGCGGTGACCTGCTGGACCAGGTACGGCCGCATCAGCGTACCGCCGTTGGCAATGGCCGCGGCGAACATGGCCTCCTGGAGCGGGGTGACCGTGTCGCTGTACTGGCCGATGGCCGAGTAGGCCGTCAGCGGTGGGCTCGGCGGGTTCGGGATCGCGTAGTTGCTGGCGGCCACGCCCAGCGGGATCGTGAGGTTCGGGTTGTTTATCCCGAATTTCTCGGCCATGGCGTTCAGTGCTGCCGCGCCGAGGTTCAGGCCGATCTTGCCGAACGTGGTGTCGCAGGACTGGGCGAACGCCGTGATCAGCGGGGCCTGGCCGCTCCCGTTCCCGCATATCTCGCCGTCGTTGTTGGTGAGGACGTGGGTGGTCTGCGGGAGGGTGAGCTGGGTCGGCGAGGCGAAGTTGGTCTGCGGCGTGACGCTGGGATTCTGGGTGAGCAGCGCGGCGCTCGTGACGATCTTGAAGGTGGAGCCGGGCGGGGACGTCTCCTGCAGGGCCCGGTTGAGCAGCGGCTGAGTGGGGTTCTTGAGGAGCGCCTGGTCGACCTGGATGAGCTGCTGGCTGTCGTGGGTGGCCAGGGTGTTCGGGTCGTAGCTCGGGTAGGAGGCCAGGGCGAGGATGGCCCCGGTCCTCGGGTCGATCGCCACCACTCCGCCCGGCTTGCCCAGCGCCGCGAGCGCGTTGTAGGCCGCGGCCTGGGCCCGGGAGTTGATCGTGAGCGTGACGTTGGCGCCCTTGCGCGGCTTGCCGGTCAGCAGGTCGAGGAAGTTCCGCACCGTCAGCGCGGAGTCGTTGCCGGACAGCAGCGAGTTCTCCGTGCCCTCGATGCCGGTCTGGCTGTAGAGCGTGTCGTACCCGGTGATCGGGGCGTACATCGGGCCGGCGGGGTAGTAGCGCTGGTACTTGAAGGAGTCGTTCTGGCTGGTGCTCGGTTTTGACGCCGCGATCGTCACACCGTCGCCGGTGACGATGCTGCCGCGCTCGTAGGAGTTCTGCGCCGCGTAGAACGCGCGGGAGTTGCCCGGCTTGTTCGCCAGGCTGGCGGGCTCGAAGCCCTGCAGGTAGTTGATGTTGATGAGCAGCAGCAGGAACATCACCAGGGTGGCGATGGACATCCGCCGCAGCGCGCGGTTCACCTCAGCGTCACCACCTGGGTCAGCCCCTCATCCTGGATCGGCCGCGGCGGCGGGCGGCGGGCCGTGTCGCTGAGCCGGACCAGCAAGGCGATCAGGATCCAGCTCGCCACCAGCGAGGATCCGCCCTGGGACAGGAACGGGGTCGTGATCCCGGTCAGCGGGATGAGCCTGGTCACGCCGCCGACGATGACGAAGACCTGCAGTGCGAGCATGAACGCGAGGCCGCCCGCCAGCAGCTTGGAGAACGGATCCTTGACCGATATCGCGGTGCGCAGGCCGCGCTGCACGATCAGCGCGTAGATCAGCAAGATGGCCATGCACCCGGCCAGCCCGAGTTCCTCGCCGAATGCGGTGAACACCATGTCACTTTGCACTAGCGGGGTGAGGTACGGCTGGCCGCCGCCCAGGCCCTTGCCAAGCAGGCCGCCACTGGCCATCCCGTACAGGCCCTGGAGCGGCTGGAAGGCGTTGCCGCTGGGATTCCCTCCGGCGAACGGATGCAACCAGACATCGAACCGCTCGCCGACATGGGAGAACAGCTTGCTCGCCGCATACGCACCGACCACGAACATGATGAAGCCCAGCAGCAGCCAGGAGGTCCGCGAGGTGGCGATGTAGAGCATCCCCACGAACAGGCCCATGAATACCGCGCTGGTCCCCACGTCGCTCTCGAAGACCAGCAGGAGCAGGCTGGCCGCCCAGATGACCAGGATGGGGCCCAGGTCACGGGCTCGCGGCAGGTCGATGCCGAGGACCCGGCGCCCGGCCAGGGCCAGCACGTCGCGCTTGGCGACCAGGTAGCCGGCGAACGCGATGGCGAGCGCCAGCTTGGCGAACTCCTCCGGCTGGATCGTGAACGTGCCGAGCCGGATCTGGATCCTGGCGCCGTACACCTCGCTGATCCCTCTCGGCAGCATCGCGGGCAGCGCCAGGAGCAGCAGCCCCAGGGCCCCGAGGGTGTAGGTGTAACGCTGCAGGACCCGCGGCTCGCGGACGAGGACCAGGACCCCGACGAAGCAGCCGACGCCGATGGCGGTGTAGAGGATCTGGATGTCCGTCGCGGACGAGCTCAGCTCGGCGCTGAGCAGGTTTCCCTGGGCCGCCAGCCGGTACGTCATGACGACGCCGAGTCCGTTCAGCAGCGCGGCGAGGGGCAGCAGCAGCGGGTCGGCCCACGGGGCGAACCTGCGCACGGCCAGATGGCCGGCGACCATGATGACGATGAAGGCGGCCAGGTATTCCGCCATCGAGGCCGGCAGCCTGCCCTTCAGGCTGTAGCCGACGTTCGCGAAGGCGAAGGCCACGAGCGCGAACGCGAAGGCGAGCATGATCAGCTCGGCGCCCCGCCGGCCCGGCGCCACCGGAACCACCGGGTGGTCCGGGTCGACCGCCGGCGTCGGGGCGGTGATGCTGCTCACCGCGGCGCCGCGGGGTCGGGAGGCTTCTTCATGCAGCCGGGCCCGTCATCACGAGGTCCCGGCGGGGGTCGGGGAGAGGTCACTGGCCGGGATGCCGAACACCTCGGAAGGCTGGCAGAACGGTCCGACGGTAGGCTCCGTGCCCGGCTTGGCGATGTGCGTCGTCGGCTTCTTGTTCTTGTGGGCCAGGGCCACCTCGGCAAGGTACCTGTTGTCCCTGGTCACCCAGTCCCGCAGCTGCGTGTACTGCTGCTGGCACTGGGTGACCGCGGCCCGGATGTTCGCCACCGAGCTCTGCGCGTGGGCCAGGTTGCCAGGGGGGTACGAACTGACCGTCTGCTGGTCGTTCGTGGGCACTTGGGCGAGCTCGATCCCGGTCTGCTGGTACACGTGGTACAGCTTGTACCAGAGGATCTGCTGGTTAACGCCCTGGTAGATGACGATCTGGCCGTTCGTGGACGCGAGGTAGTACTGCCCCTGGGTCAGCTGCAGCCCGATGAAGCCGCCGACGGCGAGGATCGCCACCAGGACGAGCAGCGACACGGTCACGATCGGCCAGCGGCGGCGGCCGGACGAGCGCCTGGGGCGCCTCGGCTGCGCGCGATGGCTGCGCCTGGCTGGGGCGGTCCCGAGCCCGGCGCCGTTCTCGCTCGCCGCCGCCAGCGGGATGGTCCCGGGGTTCCTCGGGTCTAGGTCGTCGTCGAACATGATCGTGTGCATAGCGGTGACGGAACGGGGCGCGCGCCCGTGGTCATCGTCGAGGTCCCCGAACGGGTCGTTGCCGTCCGCGGCCAGCTTGAGGCTGCCGGGGATCGCCGCGGCCCCGGCCAGCATCGGAGCGCTCGGGAGCGGCAGCCGCGTGGTCGCCGTGTCCACCACGTCCGCCACGATGCAGGTGATGTTGTCCGGTCCGCCGCCGGCGTTCGCGAGATCGATCAGCTCGCGGGTGGCCGCATCGGGCTCGGCCACCGCCTCGAGTGTATCCCGCAGCGTCTCGTCGCTCACCACTCCGGACAGGCCGTCCGAGCAGAGCAGGTAACGGTCGCCGGGCAGCGCGTCGTGCACGGACAGATCGGGCTCGGCCGCCGACCTGCCGTCCAGGGCCCGGAGCAGCAGCGAGCGCTGCGGGTGCGTGGAGACGTCATCGACGCTGATCCGGCCCTCGTCCACCAGCGACTGGACCAGCGTGTGGTCGTGGGTGATCTGGTACAGCTCGCCCTGCCGGAGCAGGTAGCCCCGCGAATCCCCGATGTGGCACAAGGCCGCGTGACCATCGGACCACAGCAGCGCGGTCAGCGTGGTCCCCATGCCCTCGACGGCAGGATTCGCGATGATCTTCTCCTGCAGCCGGGCATTGGCGGTGGTCACGGCCGAGGCGAGGGCGGTCAGCATGTCGCCTGATGGCTGCTCGGAGTCGAGTTCCGACATGGAGGCGATGGTCAGGGCGCTGGCCACCTCGCCCGCCGCGTGGCCGCCCATCCCGTCGGCCACCGCGAGCAGGCGCGGCCCCGCGTACGCCGAGTCCTCGTTCCCTTCCCGGAGGAGGCCGACGTCGGAGCGTACCGCGTAGCGGAGTACAAGTGTCATCTGCGCAGTTCCAGAACGGTCTTCCCGATGCGGATCGGCACTCCGAGCGGAACGGGAGTGGGTCGCGTCACCTTCTGCCGGTCCAGGTAGGTGCCGTTAGTCGAGCCGAG
Source organism: Streptosporangiaceae bacterium (assembly GCA_050698755.1). Classification (GTDB taxonomy): domain Bacteria; phylum Actinomycetota; class Actinomycetes; order Streptosporangiales; family Streptosporangiaceae; genus Palsa-504. Next base: position 18,944 of record JBOHCK010000007.1, read on the forward strand.
ATCCTCGACGATCCACTGACCGTCCTGCGGGAATATCCGGGCATGTCGGCTTGAAGCGTAGTCGTCGTTGAGCACCAGCGTGGCATCATTCGCGCGCCCCAGCGTGATCTGCTGCTGACTGAGGTCCAGGCTGGTTCCCTTCAGGGCACCAGCCGTCACGACCAGGATGCGGGGCGAGCCCCGGCCCGCGCGCTGCGGCCTGGTCGGGCGGGCGGGCGCCGACCGCACGCTCTGGGCCTGGCGAGCCCGGCCCCGCCGGGTCGCCGCGCCCGGACCGCCCAGCAGGTCCGTGCGCACCACGCCAATGGCCGCGATCACGAACAGCCACAGCGCGGCCAGAAAGGCAACCCTGATGATCGTGAGGGAAAGCTCGCTCATCTGCGGCCACGCCCCTGGACGCTAATAGCTGCTGCCGGAGTACCCAATGCCCTGGCCATCCTGGTTGGTCAGCGGGTCCTGGCGGAAGGTGAGGGTGGTCCGGCCCAACGCGATCCGCATGCCGTCGCTGAGCGTGACGCGCCTGACCGGCTGGCCGTTGACGAAGGTGCCGTTGGTAGAACCCAGATCCACCAGGACCACCTGGTCATTCTCCACCCGCAGCTCCGAGTGGTGCCGGGACACGCCGGGGTCGACCAGGCGCAGGTCGCAATCCGTGCCCCGGCCGAGCAGGGTTACCGGCGTCTGCAGCTGGTATATATGCTGCTCGCCGTCACCGTCGGGGACACCCTGGGCTCCGGGTCCCGAGACGAGAAGGCGCGGCTGGCCGGGGAAGCCCCGTCCCGGGGTCCGCGGCAGATCGCTGGCCGGCAGCCTGATCTCGCCGCCCTCGATCGTCGAGCCGCGGATGACGCCTGACCGGATCCGGAAGGTGCCCGTCACCATATCGGGCACGCCCTCGAAGCGCATCCGCACCGGGCCGACGAACGAGTAACCCTGTTCCTTGGCGTAATCCCTGGCCAGGTTGGCCAGCTCGACACCCAGGGTTTCGGCGTACACATCGAGGCGGGCGTGATCGCTTTCGGCGAGTTCGACGACGAAGTCATTGGGCACCAAAGTGCGCCCCTTCGCCACAATGGCGGCACGGTCGTCCATTTCCCGCTGTACGGCGCTGGCCACTTCGACCGGCTGCAGTTCGGATCTGAAGGCGCGCGCGAAGGCGCCCTCTACCATTCCTTCAAGCCGGCGCTCGAAGCGCTGCAGAACTCCCAACGTGCCACCTCCCTTCCCGTCCCATCCCCCGATCGTATCCGGGGCGCAGGAGCGCTCGCGGTCGTGCTAACCTACTCGTTGCCCCGGGCGGGTGGCGGAACGGCAGACGCGCACGGTTCAGGTCCGTGTGTCCGAAAGGACGTGAGGGTTCAAATCCCTCCTCGCCCACTTCTTATCTACCCGTTTATCGACCCGTAGCCGGGACGTCAGGGCACCACAATGACCGGGCAGCGGGCGTGGCGCGCCAGCCATCCGGCTACCGAGCCCACCACCCGGTGCCATATGTGCGTCGGCGCCCCGATCACCAGCGCGTCGGCACTGAATTCTTCGGCGGCTGCGGCGAGCTCCCTGGCCGGGCTGCCGCGCCTGGTCCGGACGTGGACGTCGATCTCGGCCTGACCGGTCACCTGGTCAAGCTCGGTGAGAAGCCACCGCTCCAGCGCGTCGGCGTCGCGCGTCACCCCCACCACCTGGCCGGTCAGCGGCTCGCAGTAGACCCCTGACGAGCACACGTAGACGACCAGGAGCGGCCGGCCGAGACGGCGGGACAGGCCCGCCGCGTACGCCAGGGCGTTACGGCTGGACGCCGAGCCGTCATAGCCCGCGATAACCGGGTGCGCAAGTGAGAGCGCGGGCACCGCCGGCCCGGACATGGGAGCGGGCGCGGGCTCGGGAGTTCTGGGGCGCGCGGGTTCCGGGCGGCCGTGCCGCTCCGGCTGGCCCGGTGCCGGGCTTGACTCTGCCTGATCCATAGCCCGCGTCCTAGCGGAAGGCCGTTTCTCCGACCGTCATACCGAGATGGATGCCCCGGATCGACGTCCTTACTCGTATTTGAAGAGCACTATAGATCAGCGGGGGACCCTATGGTGAGTACTCATGGATGCCGTGGCGGCCGAGCTGGCCGCGATCGCAGGCCGGGAGCACGTGCTCACCGATCCCGACGTCACCGCGGGGTACGCGACGGACTGGACCCGCAGGTTCCGCGGTGTCGCGCACTGCGTGGTCCGCCCGGGCGATACCGGCGAGGTGGCCCGGGTGCTGCTCGCCTGCGCGCGCCACGGCGTGCCGGTGGTGCCCCAGGGCGGCAACACCGGGCTGGTCGGCGGCGGGGTGCCCCCGGCCGGAGGGGCCGTCGTGCTGTCCGCCAGGCGGCTGCGCAGGCTCGACCCGGTCGACACGCTGGCGGGGCAGGTCACGGCCGGCGCCGGCGTGACCATCGCCGAACTGCGCGCGCACGCGGCCCGGGCCGGCCTGGAGTACGGCGTGGACCTGGCCGCCAGGGACTCCGCGACGGTCGGCGGGACGATCGCGACCAACGCCGGAGGCATCCAGACCCTCAGGTACGGCCCGACCCGGGCGCAGCTACTCGGCCTGGAGGCGGTGCTCGCCGACGGCACCGTGATCAGCAGGCTCGGCGGCATCCAGGCCGACAACACGGGGTACGACCTGACCCAGCTGCTCGCCGGGAGCGAGGGCACCCTGGGGGTCATCACCGCGGCCCGGCTCAGGCTGTGGCCCGCCGATCCGCCTACGCTCACCGTGCTGGCCGGCCTGCCGGGGATCGAGGCGGCCGCCGCCGCAGCGAGCAGGATCTCCTCGCTGGTGCCCGGGGTCCGGGCCGCCGAGTACTTCGAGGAGGCGGGCCTGGCCCTCGTGCGCGCGCACACGGGGCTGCCCGCCCCGCTGGGCCGGGACTACCCCGCTTACCTGCTCGTGGACGCGGCCGCGGCCGAGGAGGACGCCGAACGGCTGGCGGCGCTGCCCGAGCTCACCGACGCTGCGGTCGCCATGGATGCCCAGGCCCGCGCCGCGCTGTGGGCGTACCGGGAGCGGCATACCGAGTCGATCAGCGCGGCCGGCGTCCCGCACAAGCTGGACGTGGCGCTGCCCGCGGCGCGGCTGGCCGCGTTCCGGGCCGACCTCGACGAGATCATTGCCAAGCTGGACGCGCGCGCGATCGTGTTCGGCCACATCGGTGTCGGCAACCTGCACGTGAACGTGCTCGGCCCCGGGCCAGACGACGACCGCGCCGACGACGCGGTGCTGCGGCTGGCCGCCGAGCACGGCGGCACGATCTCGGCCGAGCACGGCATCGGCCGGGCGAAGGCGGCCATGCTCCCCCTCTCCAGGTCCGCCGCGGAGATCGCGGCGATGCGGGCCATCAAGCACGCCCTAGACCCGGCCAACCTGCTCAACCCCGGGGTTTTGCTGTGTTAGCCCCCGGGGGAGTACCCCCCGGTGACCCCCCACTTGGGGGGACTACCCGTCCCCCCAACCCCCCCTGGCCCCCCTCACGGGGGGAAACCCGTTCCCCGTTCCCTAGACCCGTTAGGTCCCGCTCCGGGGGAAACCTTTTCACCGCCCTCGGCCGTTTGAAGTGGCACGATGTTGGACGTGACCGCAGAGCCAGCGGGGGGGTTCGCTAGCCGCACCGACGACGCCACGGCCCGGGCGGTGATCGAGTGCGCGCCTGACGCGATCGTTGCCTTCGGCGCCGACCGCACCGTGCTGCTGTGGAACCCGGCGGCCGAGCGGATGTTCGGCTGGACCGCGCCCGAGGTCGTCGGGCTGGAGCCGCAGATCATCCCCGAGGAGCTGAAGGCCGAGCACAACGCGGTCCTGGAACGGGTGCGCGGAGGTGGCCAGATCTCCTTGGCGACCCGCAGGGTCCGCAAGGACAGCACGGTCATCGACGTGCGCGTCGACACCAGCGCGCTGACCAACAGCGCGGGCGAGGTGACCGGGTGGGTCAACGTCTGCCACGAGGCCGGCGAGGACGTGGCGCGGCACCACATGGCCGAGCGCGTCAGGGTCGTGCGCAGGCTCGGCGACGTCGTCGCGGACATGAACGCCCAGCGCGACCTGGAGTCCGTCCTCGACCGCATCGCGGCCAGCCTGCGGGAGCTGACCAGCGCCGACGCGGGCGGCTTCGTGATCATCGAGGATGACGTGCTCCGGCTGGTCAGCACGGCCGGCCTGCCCGACAGGCTGCGCGGCCGGACGGCTGCGCTGTCGAGGAGCCTGGTCGGCGAGCTGCTGCGGTCGGGCAAGACGGCCATGATCGCGACCGGGGAATCGGGCGGCTTCGACGACCTGATCTGGTCGGCGCTGCCCGGGCTGCACACGATCGCACTCAGCCTGTCGCACGTGGGAGGCCGGCCCTACGGCGCGCTCTACGCGCTGTACAGCGGGCGCGCGCTCAGCCACGTCGAGCTTGAGCTGCTCGAGCTGCTTGCCGGGCACGCCGGGGTCGCGCTGACCAACGCGATGGCCTTTGAGGAGATGGCCAGGCAGCAGGCCCACGAGCGTGCGGTGATCGACGGCAGCGCGGACGGCATCGCCGTGCTCGACGAGGCCGGCCTGGTGCGGCAGTGGAACCCGGCCGCGCACCGGATCACCGGGATGCCGGGGGAGCACGCGATCGGAAAGCCGCCGCCGTTCCCGCTGCCCGCTCCGGGGGCGACGCTGACCCACAAGCTGCCGAACGGGCGGTGGCTCGACGTCCTGTGCACCGTACTGGCCGACGGCGGGGAGTTCGTCATCGACTTCCGCGACGTGACCGCGGCGAAGGAACTCGAAGAGGCCAAAGACCTGTTCCTGGCCACCACGAGTCACGAGCTGCGCACGCCGATCACCGTGGTCCAGGGTTTCGCCAGCACGCTGGCCACCCGGTGGGATCAGCTCGCGGACGCCGAGCGGCAGGCGGCCGTACGGACCATCGCCGAACGGGCCGGCTCGCTCGGCAGGCTGGTCGAGCAGTTGCTGCTCGGCGCGCGGGCCGGCGCCGAGCAGCTCCCCGTCCGGAACGGCCCAATCGACCTGGCCGCCGTCCTGCGCGGCGCCGCCACGGCGTTCCGGCCGCTGTCGGACCGGCACACGGTCCTGGCCGACGTCCCCGGTGACCTGCCGGCCGCGATCGGCGACACCATGGCCACCGACATCATCGTCGGGCAGCTACTGGAGAACGCCTTCAAGTATTCGCCCGAAGGCGGCACCGTGGTGGTGCGGGCCCGCCGGGCCGGAGGCTGGATCGAGGTCACGGTGGAGGACGAGGGCATCGGCATCCCCGACGGCGATCAAGAGCGCATCTTCGACCGGTTCGTCCAGGGAGAGACGGGTGACCGCCGGCGGTTCGGCGGCGTGGGCATCGGCCTGTTCATCGTGCGCCGCCTGGCGCAGGCTCAGCACGGCGAGGTGTTCGCGACCTCGCGCCCGGCCGGGGGCACGATCATGTGCCTGCGCCTGCGGCCCGCCGAGCCCCTGGGATCCGGAGCAGCGCCTCAGGCCGAGTGATCGTGGTCGTCGGGCTTGTCGCGGTGGCGCGGTTCGCCGCCGGTAGCCTCCAGGTACGCGTCGATGATGCCCGGGACGTCTTCGCCCTGCATCATGATCTGGCCCTTCTCCAGCCAGACGACTCGGTTGCAGCTCGCCTCGATCTCACCCAGGTTGTGCGCGACGAGGAACACGGTGCCCGCCTGCCCGCGGAGTTCCATGATCTTCTCGTGGCTCTTGGCCCGGAAGTTCGCGTCGCCGGTGGCCAGCGCCTCGTCGATCATCAGGATCTCGTGGCTCTTGGCGGCGGCGATGGAGAAACGCAGCCGCTGGGCCATGCCCGTGGAGTAAGTGCGCATCGGGTAGTCGACGAAGTTGCCGACCCCGGAGAACTCCACGACGGACTCGTAGCTGTCCTTGACCTCCGCCGGGGTCATGCCCATGGCCAGGCAGCCCAGGACGACGTTCCGCTCCCCCGTGAGATCGTCCATCAGCGCCGCGTTGACGCCCAGCAGCGCGGCCTGCCCGATGGTGTAGACGCAGCCGCGTTCGGGCGGCAGCAGGCCGGCGATCGCCTGCAGCAGGGTCGACTTGCCCGAGCCGTTCCTGCCGATGATCCCGATCGCGTCGCCGTGGTTGGCCACGAACGAGACGCCCCTGATGGCGTGGATCTCGCGGACCGAGGGCCGGCGCTGGCGCTTGACCACTCGCATGAGGGCCGTCGCGGCGGTGCCCTTGTCGCCGCCCGCCCCGTACACGCGGTAGACGACGTGCAAGTCGTCGACGATCACGGTGGGCGCGGACGCGCTTACTTTCACGCTGAGACGTTACCGTGCCCCGGCAGGTGCTGGAGTGCACGAGTGTTTCCAAGCCACCTGAACGGGGCATTTCCCGCTCGTACTGCGTTCGCGCAGGGTCGGATTGGCGGGCTGGGCCCGACATGGAGGTGACTGAGTCGAGCGACCTACTGCTCCCGTTCGCCGCGGCCAGCGTCGGCGTGGCCCGCAGGCGCCTGGTGTCGGACCTGATCCACGCGGGCGTGTGCGGTTCCGCGGTCACCGACGCGGCGCTGGTGCTGAGCGAACTGCTCAGCAACGCCCTGCGTCACGCGACCCCGCTGCCCGGTTCCTTTCTTCGCGTGGCCTGGTGTCACCAGGCGGGCAGCGTCCGGATCGAGATTACAGACGGCGGCGCGCAGACCGTCCCTGAGCTGGGAGAACCAAACCCGACCACGACCGGGGGGCGGGGTTTGCGGATCGTGGAGCGGCTGTCACTGTGCTGGGGGACGAGCCACGACGACGAGGGCACGACCGTATGGGCGGAGGTACCGGTCCCGCAGATGACCATGGCCGCCGTGCCGGCCACCGCCGCGGAGCGCCGCTAGGGAGCGCCACCGCCGCTCCCCGCTTGCGGTGAACTCTCAGCGTGCGCTCATGGTAGCTGCCTGGCGCCTGGGCCCCCGGCGCGGTAAGGTTCGGCTCGTGGAGCTAGATGTCTCAAGTCGATTTCACGATGATCACACAACCGTGACCATCTCCGGGGAAATCGATCTTTATACCGCTCCGCGGCTACACAGCGAGTTGGCCGCCCTGCTGGCCGACGGCATGCCCGCCCGGGTGGTGATCGACATGTCCGGCGTGGAGTTCTGCGACTCCACGGGCATGAACGTGCTGCTGTCTTGCCTGCGCCGCGCGCGCGAGCGCGGCGGCGAGCTGGAGATCGCCGACCCCAAGCCCGCGGTGCGCAAGATCCTCCAGGTCACCGGGCTCGACTCGGTGTTCACCCTCGTCGAGGACCCGGACGGCAGTCGGCCGAAGCCAGTGCTGCCGCATAACTAGGCACCCTGCGACCTAGGATCGGCCCCATGTCGGCACGGCCGCGATCCGGCGACGTGGCAGTGATCATCCCGGCGCGCGACGAGGCCGCCCGGATCCAGGCGACCGTGGCGGCGGCGGCGGGGCTCCCAGGCGTGGCCCTCGTCGTGGTCGTCGACGACGGCTCGCGCGACGCCACCGCGGAGTTGGCCCGGCGCGCGGGCGCGGTCGTGGCACGGCACGCGAAGAACCGGGGCAAGGGCGCCGCCATGCAGACCGGCGCCGACGCGGTCCGCCTGGTCGACCAGCGGGAAGCTCGCGAGTCGCCCCGGCACCTGCTGTTCCTCGACGCCGACCTGGCCGGGACCGCCGCGCTGGCCGGGCCGCTGGCCGAGCCGGTCCGGGCCGGCACGGCGGACATGGCGATCGCCGTGTTCAGCAAAACCGTCAAGCTCGGCGGGCACGGCTTGGTCGTGGGGCTGTCGGGAGCCGGGATCCGCCGGGCCACCGGGTGGCGCCCGGCTCAGCCGCTGAACGGGCAGCGCTGCCTGACCCGCGCGGCCTTCGAGGCGGCCCGCCCGCTTGCCCCCGGCTGGGGAGTGGAGACCGGCCTGACCATCGACCTGCTCCGCCAGGGACTGCGCGTCACCGAAGTGCAGGTCGACCTCGCGCACCGCGCGACCGGCACCGGGCTACGCGCCCAACTGCACCGGGCCCGCCAGTTCGCCGGCGTCGCCCGGGCCCTCGCCGTACGGCCGTGACCGCGCCGCATTGCTGGCATGATGTGCGCTATGCCAGTTGCCTACCTGGGACCCGAGGGCACCTTCTGCCAGGCGGCGCTGCAAGCCGTTGACGCCGCGGCCGAGCAGCTGTCCCGCCCGACGATCCAGGCCGCGCTCGCGGCGGTGCGCGCCGGCGTGGCCGAACGAGCCGTGGTCCCCATAGAGAGTTCGGTCGAGGGGGTCGTCACCGCCACCCTCGACGACCTGGCCGGCGGGAACGACCTGGTCATCGTGGCTGAGCTGCAAATCCCCATCGCGTTCGCGCTACTGGCAGGCCACGGCATGGCGCTCGGTGACATCAAGCGGGTCGGCGGTCACCCGCAGGCCATGCCGCAGTGCCGCGGCTGGCTGGCCGCCAACCTGCCGGATTGCGAGTGGGTCCCGGTCGCGTCCAACGCCGAGGCGGCCCGGCAGACCGCGGACGGGCACCTTGACGGAGCCCTGGCGGGCGCCTTCGCCGCCGACCGGTACGGCCTGGCGGTTCTCGTCCCCGACGTGCACGACCGGGACAACGCCGTGACCCGGTTCGTCGCGGTCGCACCGCCCGGGCCGCTGCCCGCCCGGACCGGGACCGACCGGACCTCGGTGGCCGCGTTCCTGGCCGAGGACCACCCGGGCGCGCTGCTCGAGATCCTCACCGAATTCGCGGTGCGCGGGATCAACCTGACCACGATCCAGTCGCGGCCGACCGGCGACCGGCTCGGCCAGTACTACTTCTTCATCGACTGCGAGGGCCACATCGACGACGCCCGGGTCGGCGAGGCGCTGATGGGGCTGCGCCGGGTGTGCCGGCAGGTGCGTTTCCTCGGCAGCTACGCGCGCTGTGACGGAGCCATCACGCAGGTCAGGCCGGGCACCTCGGATGCCGAGTTCTCCGCCGCGGCCGCCTGGCTAGGACGGCTGCGCTTCGGCCGACCGTGACTCCGGTGACGCTCGTTCGGGAAAATAGAGCCCTTATAGATAGGGCCCGGAGCCGGGGCGCTGGACCTGACCTTCGGCTTCCTGCTGGCTCATCATCCCGGGCGGGAGGGCCCGGCGCATCTGCTCGAGCTGCGCCCGGGCCGCCATCTGCTGGGCGAACAGCGTGGTCTGGATGCCGTGGAACAGGCCCTCCAGCCAGCCGACCAGCTGAGCCTGGGCGATGCGCAGCTCGGCCTCGCTCGGCACGTCGTCATCGGCGAACGGCAGCGACAGCCGCTCAAGCTCGGCGACCAGCTCGGGCGCGAGGCCGTCCTCCAGCTCCTTGATGGAGCTCTCGTGGATCTCCTTGAGCCTGGCCCTGCTCTTCTCGTCCAGCGGTGCGGCTCTGACCTCCTCGAGCAGCTGCCTGATCATGCTGCCGATCCGCATGACCTTGGCCGGCTGCTCGACCATCTCGGTGACCGGGCGCTCGCGCTCACCTGCGGCGCCCTTATCGTCGCCCGCCATGGCGATGCCGTCGGGGCCAACCACGAGGATCTGCGGGGGTTCGTAGCTTTCAGGATTCATCCCGTCGCTCATGCCCCTAGTCTGTCCGATCCCGCCGGCTGCTGCCGACCGCAGGGGCAGTTTGACCGGCCCGCGTGCGGGCACAACTCAGTGCTACGAGACGAACGCACTGGGTATCGAAATCGGGTGAAGTTTGGCATACGCTCGGATTGATACACGAAACCCGCCCGCACGCGCCTACCCGTGCGGGCCAGGGGGTGACGACCTGTGACGGCGAACAACGAGACGCCCCGGATGTTCGGCGAGGACCTGCCGGGCGATCCCTACTCGTTCCCGGCGGCCTACCCGCAGGGGCCGGGGTACGCTCCGCTCCCGAGGGACTATCCGGATATTTCTGGGTACCTGCCGGACTCCGCGTACCCGGGGTACCCGCAGGAGCGGGCCTACCTGGGGTATCCGTACGACCTGGAGGCCCGGCCGCTGGAGGTCCTGCACGACGCGGGCGCGCACCGCGGGTGGGCTCGGGACGACCTGCTGGTGCCCCGGCAGGTCGACTCGGAATCCGCGTGGGACAACTCGGGCGGTCCCGGCACCGGCTCACCGGCCCGCGTGCGACGGCCCGCCCAGGGCTCAGGCTGGCGGCGGAGCCTCTCGCTGGTCACCGGCGGGCTGCTCAGGCTCGGGGAGTCGACCGCCGACCTGCGCCGGCGGGACCTGATCAACCGGATCAGGACGCCGGTCGCGGGCGGGCACCACCGGATCGCGGTGCTGAGCCTGAAGGGCGGCGTGGGCAAGACGACGACCACGGCGGCGCTGGGGGCGACCTTCGCGACGCTGAGGGGCGACCGAGTCGTGGCCGTCGACGCGAACCCCGACCGCGGCACCCTGTCGGACAAGGTCCGCCTGGAGACGGCCGCGACGGTCAGGGATCTGCTGAACGAGCGGGACCAGATCCGCCGCTACGTCGATGTGCGGGCGTTCACGTCCCAGGCGCCGAGCCGGCTCGAGGTGCTCGCGTCCGACCGGGATCCGGGGGTCTCGGTAGCCTTCGGTGCCGAGGACTACTGCGACGCGGCGCGCGTGCTCGAGCACTTCTACTCCATCTGCCTGACCGACTGCGGGACGGGGCTGCTGCATTCGGCCATGTCCGGCGTGCTCCAGCTGGCCGATCAGATCGTGGTAGTCAGCTCGCCGTCGGTGGACGGCGCGCGGAGCGCCAGCGCCACGCTGGACTGGCTCGACGCCCACAACTGCGGTGACCTGGTGCGGAACGGCGTGGTCGTGGTGTCGGCGATCCGGCCCAAGAGCAAGAGCACCGTCGACCTGGACCGGCTCGAGCATCATTTCGCCGCCCGCTGCCGGGCCGTCGTCCGGATTCCGTGGGACCCGCACCTGGAGGAGGGCGCGGAGGTCGAACTCGACTTGCTCGCCAGCCAGACCGCCGACGCGTACCTGGCCCTGGGCGCGCTGGTCGGCGACGGGCTCGCCTGGCCGCGCAGGCTGACTTACCGCTCCGCGTTACCGTAGTCTGTGGCCTACAGGAGGGCTCGCCTAGTGGCCGATGGCGATGGTCTTGAAAACCATTGTGGCGGCAACGTCACCGTGGGTTCGAATCCCACGCCCTCCGCTCTGACCAGGTAAAACCACGCTGGAGGGTCCGTGACCGGCCCAGAGCATTACCGCGAAGCCGAACGGATAATGCGGGAGATGAGCATTATCGAGGACGGCAGGATGCAGGAAGTGGCCTTGCCGGAAGCCTTGGCCGCGGCTCAGGTCCACGCGATCCTCGCGCTGGCCGGGGCGACCGGGGTGGACGCGAAGGGCGCCGATGGCCAGGCCTGGACCGAGGTGGCGGGCATCCGGCGCGGGCGCTTACCGGTCACGATCGCGTTAGGCGCCCACGCTGCGGCCCCTTTTGGCGGGGCGGGTAATCTCGGCGGCATGACGCTGCCGCCGTTCGGTTTCCTCGAGGTCGTCAGCCGCTGGCAGTTCGCGCCGGTGGTGACGGGCTTCGTCGCGGTAGCGGCGGGCCTGTACCTGTGGGGTGTGCTCCGGGTGCGGCGCCGGCATCCCGCCCGTCCCTGGCCGGCCTGGCGCACCGCGCTGTTCCTCGGCGGCCTGGCGGTGGTCGTCATCGCGACGCAGAGCGGCGTCGGCGCCTACGACGACGTGCTGTTCTGGGATCACATGATCCAGCACCTGCTGCTGCTCATGGTCGCCCCGCCGATGCTGGTCGTGGGCCAGCCCGCCACACTGCTCCTGCACGCGAGCCGGAACCCGCTGCACACCTGGACCAAGAAGTTCCTGCGCTCGCGCGCGATCAGCGCGATCACCTGGCCCCCGCTCGTGACGGCGCTGTACGCCGGGGTGATCATCGGCACGCACCTGACCAGTTTCATGAACCTGGTCCTGGCCAACGAAACGGCGCACGACGGCGAGCACGTCCTTTATCTGGTGGTCGGCTACCTCTACTTCCTGCCACTGATCGGGCGCGAGCCGATCCGGTGGAAGGTGTCGTACCCGTCCCGGATCTTCCTCCTCTTCCTGGCCATGCCGGTGGACGCCTTTACCGGCCTGGCGCTCGGGTCCGAGAGCGGCGACCCGTTCCCCAACATGGCGAATCAGCGCCCCAGTTGGGCGCCGAGCCCGATCAGCGACGTGCATATCGGCGGGGCGGTGATGTGGGTCGGCGGGGCCGGCATCATGTTCGCCCTTACGATGGTCGTGTTCTTCGCCTGGAGCCGGGAAAGGCGCAGCGACGGCGGACTTGGCTGGCTCGAGGTTGCGCGCCGCACGAATTTCGCCACGGTCGTCAACGCGCATCGTGAGGCGAGCGCCGCCGGCGCGGCGCCGACGCCGTCCGTCCCGGTCGGCCGCGCGGAAAGCGTCGACGACGACGAGCACCTGGCGGCTTATAACGCTTACCTGGCTCGCCTCAACCAGCAGCACGAGCGCTGAAAAGACCGCCGCGACACGCCGGTAGGGTTTTCTAAGCAAATCTACGGTGCAAGCTAGATCAGGCCATAAAGTCCAATGCCATGGATCCGGTGCGCAATCCCTATGCTCCAGGCGCGGGGCAGCGGCCGCCCGAGCTCGCCGGGCGGGACCGGGAAATCGGCCAGTTCGAGGTAATGATCGAGCGGATCGCGCGCGGCCGCCCGGAACGCAGCATGGTCCTGACCGGGCTGCGCGGCGTCGGCAAGACGGTGCTGCTCAACACGTTCAGGTCCATGGCGCTCCAGCGGCTCTGGGGCACGGGCAAGATCGAGGCCAGGCCGGAGCAGTCGATCAGGCGGCCCGTAGCCGCCGCCCTGCACATGGCCGTCCGGGAGCTCGCGCCCAGGCACCGCGCCCCGGACCGGGTGGAGTATTTCCTGGGCGTCCTCAAGGCGTTCGCGCTACGCGACCCCCAGGCGGTCAAGGGAGCCTCGGTTACGGTCGCGCTGGGCATCGACGTCCCGGCTCAGCGCGGCCGGGCCGACTCCGGTGACCTGGAGGTCGACCTCACCGAGTTGTTCGCCGAGGCGGCTTCCGTCGCCGCCGACCTGGGCGTGGGGATCGCGCTGTTCGTCGATGAGATGCAGGACGTGCCGAGCGCTGACGTGTCCGCCCTCTGCGCCGCCTGCCACGAGCTGTCGCAGACCGGCGGCCCGCTCATCGTCGTCGGGGCGGGCCTCCCGCACCTGCCCTCGGTCCTGTCGGCGAGCAAGAGCTATTCGGAGCGGCTGTTCAGGTATGCGCGGATCGACCGTCTCGACCGGGAGGCCGCGGATCTGGCCCTGCTCGCCCCGGCCGAGCGTGAAGGAGTCACCTTCACTCCCGGAGCCCTGGACGCCCTGTACGCCGCCGCCGACGGCTACCCGTATTTCGTCCAGGCCTACGGCAAGGTCACCTGGGACGTGGCCGCGGCCAGCCCGGTGACGGCAGGCGACGTCAAAGTGGCGGCGCCGGAGGCGGAAGGGGAACTGGCCCTCGGGTTCTTCGGCAGCAGGTACGAGCGGGCCACGCCGGTCGAACGCGAGTACATGCGGGCCATGGCCGCTACCGGCGACGACCCGGTGCCGACCTCGGTCGTGGCCGACGAGCTGGGACGCAAGCCGTCGAGCTTGTCCCCGGCGCGGGACGGGCTGATCAAGAAGGGGCTGATCTACAGCTCCGAGCGCGGACTCATCGCGTTCACCGTCCCGCACTTCGGCAAGTTCCTACGCTCGCAGCCCGTGTAGGCCGACGCGCCAGCGGGCTTACCGGATCGCGGTGAACTCGCGGGTTTCGGCCTGCCCGAGGACCTCGTCCGTATGCGCGTCCAGGACGGCCGCGCGGATCACGGGCCTGCGGGGCTGCAGGTAGACGGCGAACACGATGTCAACCCGCCGACCCCGCGCGACCCCTGGGTACACCACGAATCGCCAGCACCCTTCCCGCCACATGTCGATCGGGGCCCCGCTGGAGATCTGGCCCGAGTACCGGCGCCACGGTGAGCTCGCGTGCAGGGCGGCCATAGTGCGCTCGACCGGGAGCCTGCGCAGCTCGCAGGGCTCGGAATAGCCGAGCCTGACCAGGACTTCGCCGAGTTCCGGCGAGAGGAAGGCGAGCAGCGACAGCTCGAAGGCCAGCACCGCCAGCCACATCTCGGCCGTCGTGGCCGACGACGGCATGCGGAGCGGGGGCAGCCCGATCGTGGCGGCGGCGGCCACGCACAGGACTCCGGCGCGCGCGATGGCGCGCCACCCTACCGGGGCGTGGCTGAAGTCGCCGAAACAGCCGCAGCCGACTGCGGGGCGGCGCTGCCTCGTCTCGTTCAGCGCGCCCATGGCGATCAGGAAGAACAGCGCGCTGGCCGCGCGGACGACGGTCGCGGGCAGGCTCGGGGTGGTGGTGCCCATCTTGCCCGCGGTAGCGATCAGGCCGAGGCCCAGGCCGAACTCGGTCGCGCACATCGTGATCATGATCGGGCGCCGGAGGGGGAGCGGGAACAGCCCAGCCGGGTCCATCACCGCCTTGATGGATCGCGACCGCAGTACGCGCCACGCCTTGGCCGCGCACCCGCCAAGCAGCATGACGGCCAGTAGCGGAATCTGCAGTTCCCTGGCGGCGGCTAGCATGCTCAGCCGCCGATCGTCATCGTGGCGTTGAAGCAGCCTGCTTCGAGGATCCCGCCGAGTTCCACGAAGGTGGCCATGGTCAGGTCGGCGATCCTGCCCTTCCTCGAGGTACCGCAGGTGACGCAGCGGTCGCAGAAGAGCCTGGCCGTCGCCCCGCAACTGGTGACAGGAAGCTGCCGGGTCCGCTCCGCGCAGTCGTTTCGCAGCCAGAGCAGGCTCCCGACCGATAGATAGGGGAGACGGACGCACCCGGGACCCGTGGCATGCGGATCGCCTGCGCACCCCTGCGGCGCGAAACCGGAATGCTCACAGCTGGTGTCGGGGTCCAGGGCCGGGTACGCCAGCCCGAGCAGATCTTCCGGCTCACCTCCCGGTTCATGCCAGACCGCCGCCCCGCTCACCGGGTCGGGTACGTGCCCGCTGACGAGCGGCGGGGTCGGCGGGTGGTCAGCCGGGTACGGCGGCTGCGAGGTGGCGGGGATCACCGCCTGCAGGTAACCGTCGTGCTTAACGCCGATCACGTCGATCAGGTAGCCCGGGTCGAGCCTGGGGAACCGGACCTGGATCCGGCCGGCGGCCTCGGCGCCGATGATCACGAGCTTGCGTCCTTTGACCGGTCCCTCGTCGACCAGCAGGGCGGCCGGTCCTTCCCGTTCCGCGATCGTCCCGGTGACCCGGCCGACCTCGGCCCAGATCCTGTCCACGACAGGTCCGCCCGGATACCTGCGCCGGGCAATTGCGTGATCACCCCGCCGCAGCCCCGCGGGCGCGATGGGACCACCGCGCCACGCCTGCGTGGCAGGGTCCAGCGGAAAGCGCTGCTCGCCCCACGCGGTGCCCAGCACCAGGATGTGGGGGCTGACGTCCAGAATCCTTCCGGTCACGGTGTACACCAACGCCCTGGTCGCAGCCCAGGCCGCATCTACACCCGTCCCCAGGGGCGGGTACTCCGGCTCGTCTGGCTGGCCGAGGACAGCCGCCTTAAGCAGCGATCTGCGGGCGAATCGGGCCGGACCGGTTGACTCTGTGACATCGCCGTACCAACGGGGGAAGTCAGCCAAATGCCGCACTTGCCCTCCGTGGGATTGCAGTAGCCACAATGCACGACTCTATGGGTGCAGACGGTTACGTCAAGCCAAACGGACCCGTTTGTCCCCCGGGACACACAGATACATCCTCGGCGGTTAGCCGCGCATGCGCCCCGGGCATCACATCGTTTACGCAACGTATTGGTGATGACTACTTTAAGTAAGGTAGTTGGCATGAGCTTCGTCGGTAACCCCCCGGATCCGCGAGCCAGCGGCGACGATGCTGCCTTCCGAGATTATGTCCTCACCCGCGGGACGGCCCTGCTCGGGGTGGCGATAATGCTTACCGGTAACCGGGCGGATGCGGAGGACCTGCTCCAGGCCGCCCTGGCCAAGACCTACCTGGCGTGGGACAAGATCAACGACCGGACCGCCCTCGACGCGTACGTGCGGCGCGCGATGGTCAATACGCACATCTCCTGGTGGCGGCGCCGCAAGTTCGAGGAATACCCCACCGACGAGCTGCCTGATCAGGTCATACCCGACTACGCGCGCGAGAGCGACACGGCCGAGATGGTGCGGCGCGCTCTGGACCGGCTGCCCGACCGGATGCGCGCCGCCGTCATGCTGCGGTACTTCGAGGACATGACCGAGCCGGAAATCGCCGAAACCCTCGGCGTCAGCCTGGGCACGGTGAAGAGCACGGTTTCTCGTGCGGTCGCCAGGCTCCGTGTTGACGCAGAACTCGGCAAGGATTCCGGCACCTAGGAACCGTGCCACCTCCGCATATGGCACATCTGGCCCGGCCCGGACATGAATACCCATTTACCGGGGCCCGACGCTGGGTCTACTGCGCGGTAGCCGACTCATGGCACTATCAAGTAGGCAGGTCAGGCACCCCTGGGAGGTAGCTCGGTGCGCAGCACGATGATGGATATTCCGCTGACCATCGCGTCGATCATGCGTTACGGAACGTCGATCTTCGGCGATCGCGAGGTCGTCACCTGCACCGAGGACTCGACCAGGCGCCGCACGTACGCCGAGGCGGGCCGGCGGGCCGCGCGCCTGGCCAATGCGCTGCGGCGTCTCGGCGTCGACGGCGACCAGCGCGTCGGCACCTTCATGTGGAACAACGCCGAGCACCTCGAGGCGTACCTGGCCGTGCCGTCCATGGGCGCGGTGCTGCACACGCTGAACATCAGGCTTGCCCCGGCCGAGGTCGGCTACGTCGCCACTCACGCGGAGGACCACGCGGTAATCGTGGACGCCTCCTTGGTGCCGAGGTTCGCCGAGATCCTGCCCCAGGCGCCCTCGATCCGGCACGTGATCGTGAGCGGCGGGCGGCTGGCCGACATACCCGGAGCAGACCAGCTCACCGGAGTGCCCGTTTATGAATACGAGGAACTTCTCGCGGCTGAGCCTGACTCGTTCGACTGGCCGGAGCTCGACGAGCGTTCGGCCGCGGCGATGTGCTACACCAGCGGGACCACGGGAAACCCCAAGGGCGTTGTCTACAGCCACCGGTCCAGCTACCTGCACTCGATGGGTGCCTGCCTCGGTAACGCCTTCGCCATC
Source organism: Streptosporangiaceae bacterium (assembly GCA_050698755.1). Lineage (GTDB taxonomy): Bacteria > Actinomycetota > Actinomycetes > Streptosporangiales > Streptosporangiaceae > Palsa-504. The sequence goes on from JBOHCK010000007.1 coordinate 36,154, forward strand.
TCCGAACGGGACCGGGTGCTACCCGTCGTGCCCATGTTCCACGCCAACGCGTGGGGTCTGGCCTACGCCGGCCTGCTGTCCGGGGCCGCCCTGATCCTGCCGGACCGCTACCTGCAGCCCGCCGCGCTGGTCCGGCTGATCGGCGACGAGCGCGTCACCCTGGCCGGCGGGGTCCCGACCATCTGGGCGGGTGTCCTCAGCCACATCAGGGACGAAGGCGGTGACCTGTCAACCCTGCGCCTGGTGATCGCGGGCGGCTCCGCGGTGCCGCACTCGATGCAGCTGAGGTACGAATCTGAGCTCGGCGTTCGGATACTGCAGGCGTGGGGGATGACGGAGACCTCGCCGCTGGGGAGCGTGGCGAACCCGCCGGCCGGCGTCAGCAAGGATGACGAATGGCGGTACCGGGACAGCCAGGGCCGGCTGTTCTGCGCGGTGGAGGGGCGGCTCGCCGGAGACGGCGGGGCGATCCTCCCTAACGACGGCGAGGCGGTCGGCGAGGTCGAGGTGCGCGGCCCCTGGGTAACCGGCTCGTACCACAAGGACGACGACCAGGCCAAGTTCCATGACGGCTGGCTTCGCACCGGTGACGTGGGGACCTTGGACGAGCACGGCTTCATCGAGCTGACCGACCGGGCCAAGGACGTGATCAAGTCCGGCGGCGAGTGGATTTCCTCCATGGAGCTGGAGAACATCCTCATGGCCCATCCCGGCGTGGCCGAGGCCGCGGTGATCGGCGTCGCCGACGACAAGTGGGGCGAGCGCCCGCTGGCCGCGATCGTCCTGCGGCCCGGTGCGGACGTCAGCGCGGACAAGCTCCGGGCCTTCATGGCCGAGCAGATCCCGCGCTGGCAACTGCCCGAGCGGTGGTGCTTCATCGACGAGGTGCCCAAGACCAGCGTGGGCAAGTTCTCCAAGCGCACCATGCGCGATGCCTACGCCAGCGGGCGCTACGAGATCATCGAGGTGCACTGACGCCCAGCGACGACGCTTTGCCGGGGCCGGGTCGGTGCCGGTACGCTATGGCCGACCGCACTACGGGTGCGGGTGGAGGATTCGCCTAGTCCGGTCTATGGCGCCGCACTGCTAATGCGGTTGGGGTTAACGCCCCTCCGGGGTTCAAATCCCCGATCCTCCGCAGATGACCGGGCACTTAGCCGACGAGGCGAGGTGCCTGCCTTCGTCTCGGCGGCCGTTGGCGCCCTGTGCTCAGACCCGTAAGCGCGGTGATGCGCCGACCTCGGAAAGATCCTCCCGCGAAATCCTAGGCATTCCGTGCCTCTGATCGGATAGGGGCGGGTGGGGATGGCCAGACGGATGAGATCAAGGAAGCGCGGCCCCTGGTCGTCGGCGGCCAGCCCGGAGCGGTGCACGACGGCAAAAGGTCACGACGGCCGGGCTCGACACGAACAGGTCGGACACGTGGGTGAGCCCAGCGCGAAATCCGCAATCACGTGACACCAGGGGAATTGTCTTGCTACTTTAAGTTATATGACTCATACCGAACGTTACGGATGTGTCCTCCTGGCGCGGATGGAGCGGGGACGCTCATGACATCGCCAGGGCTGAGAGAGCTTCTACTCGCCGCCGTCGCGGATGCCATCAACTACCTGGAGGACGATCGCATCTTCTGTCCTGACTGCAGGAACTCCCCGGGCGCCGTCTGCCCCGAGCACGACGACGCTGCCTACCTCGCGGCCCGGTACGCAGAGATTCACGCGCAACTCCGGCAGGGCCACTTGGCGCTCCGGGATACCGTCCCGTCGCTGCGACGCTCGGCGTGATTGAAGGCGGCGCCCAGCGAAGCGCGCCGGTCCCGTGGCCCGCACGGTCCCCTGAGGCGGCAACTTTCGTTGGACTATTTCCCTTCTGGCCAGCGCCGCGTGGATGATGATCCGAATCCGCCACGAATCGAGGCGGCGATCGGGCGGGATGGCATCGGCATGGCCACACCGGACGCGAGTTCGGGCGGTCCGTCCGGCTTGAGGGATTCGCCGCCGGGGCGGCCGCAGGCAGCTGAGCTGGCCTTGGAAGCCTACGGCCTGCCGATCCAGGAGGTACCGCCGACCGGGCCCACGGCGACGCCCTGAACAACGCCTCATAATCTTCGAGTAGCAACATTTGAAGTCCGGCGACGGGACCTCCCCCGGGCGGAACGCCGGGGCCTGCGGCGATATTGCTCTTTGCCAAGGCATTTCCCTACACTGAGCGTGGCTCAGCGACCGGATGAGGAGGACGCATGCCAGTCGACTGGGTTGTCGTCGGCGTGGATAACGGCGGGACCACGAACAACGGAACGGTCCTCGACTCCACCGGCCGGTTCCTCCTCGACCAGATGGCCGAAGTGCCCAGCAACGTCAGGGAGGGACCGGATAAGGCCATCCAGTCCCTAGTCGAGTCCGTGGAGCGGGTGCTCGAGCTGACCGGCGTGCCGATCTCGTCCGTCCGGGCGGTAGGCCTCGACACGCCCGGGCCGGCCAGCGCGGACGGCGTCATCTCGTCGAAGGGCGCGACGAACTTCGGGGACGCCGGCTGGGGCGGCTTCGACATCCGCAGCGCGCTGGCCGAACGCCTCGGGCTGCCGGTCGTCTACAACAACGACGGGAACGCGGCCGCGCTCTACGCGCACCACGTCCGGTTCGGTGCCGAGTCCCGGCGGTACAGCTCGGTCTCCGTGATCGTAGGGACCGGGCTCGGCGGCGGGCTCGTCGAGGCCGGGCGGGTGATCAAGGGAGCAGCCGGGATGGCCGGGGAGCTCGGGCACGTCCCCATCCCGATGGACGGGCTGCTCGACCCCGGCCAGCCGGCTCCTGCGTGCAACTGCGGTCAATGGGGCGATGCGGAGAGCATCGCCTCGCTCACCGGCATCCAGAAGAACCTGCTGCCGTACTGGCTCAGCAAGTACCAGCACCACGAGCTCGCCGGGCTGCCGCCTGACAAGGCCGCCAAGCTCGTCCGCCGGTACGGCGAAGAAGGCGATGAGCTGGCCCTGACGATCTTCAGGCAGCAGGCCATCGCCCTCGGGCGGCTGCTCACCATCGCTGCGAACTTCTTCGATCCGGCCGAGTACTTCCTCGGCGGCGGGGTGGTCGAGGCCACGCCGCGGTTCCGCGACTGGTTCCTCGACCAGGTACGCGCCCACACGGTGCTGCGCGAGGAGCAGGTCAGGGCCGCGGAGATCTCACTGGTGCCGGACCTTGATATGGCCGGGGCCCGCGGCTCGGCCATCGCGGCGCGCGACTGGCTGATCGGCGAGGAGCCGGGCAACTCCTTATCCGTCCGCCGGAGAGGGCGGGACGAGCACCACCATAGTGAGGCGGACTGGCTCCTGGCCCTCGTTGCCGTAGCGGTGCGGCCGGCTGGCGGCGAAACGGGCGCACTGGCCGGGCCCGAGCGCGTAGCGCTCCCCGGCGACCGTCAGCGTCAGGGTGCCCTCCTGCACCCAGACCATCTCGCGGGTGGCGGGCGCGTGCGCATCACCGCCGAACGTCTCCCCGGGCATTACCTCCCACCGCCACAACTCGACCGCCCAGGGCGGATCGGTCGCGCCGATGATCGTCCCGGTGCCCCCGGACGGCCCGTGCCAGAGCACGCGCGAGGCGTCCGGGTTGCTGACCCGTACAGCCGGTTCCCCGCCCGCGTCGACGAGCAGGGTCACCGGGACGCCGAACGCGTCGCCGATGCGCGCCAGCGTGGCGAGGTTCGGATTGGACCGCCCCTGCTCCAGCGCGACGAGCACGCCCTTGCTTACCCCGGAGCGCGCGGCCAGCTGATCCAGTGACCAGCCGCGATCGGCCCGCAGCGCCTGAAGGGTCCGGGCCACCGCGATCGTTATGTCCGGTACCTCAGCCATAATCCCCTTCTCGTTCCGACCGCCGGTCGATAGAGTGAACTATACGTATCAATATTCCGACCGCAAATAGATCGACGGGGGAACTGACCGTGGTGACGATCCTGGCGCTGGCCGCCGCCATCCTCTACGGGACGGCCGACTTTCTCGGCGGGGTGGCGTCCAGGCGGGCGAGCGTATTCACCGTGCTGGCCCTGACCGTGCCGACCGGCGCGGTCGTCATGGTGACGGTCGCCTTGCTCGGCGGAACGCCGTGGCTGAGCGGGCTGCTCGGGCACGGCGGGCTCGGCGCGCCGACGTCGGTCGGGGACTGGAGCGCCGTCGGGTGGGGCGCGCTCTCCGGTGTCTGCGGCGCCGCGGGCCTGGTCGCGTTCTACGCGGGCTTCGCTAGCGCCCCGATCAGCGTGGTGGCCCCCGTCGCCGCGCTGGTCTCGGCGGTCCTCCCGGTGGGCGTCGCGGTGGCCGAAGGCGAACGACCGGGGGCCAGCGTGATCGCGGGAGGCCTGGTGTGCCTGATCGCGGTCGTCCTCGTCAGCATGCAGCCGGGCGAGCGGCGGCCAGGTGCCTCCAGCCGCCTGGTCGCCCTCGGCTACGGTGCCGCCGCGGGGGTCGGCTTCGGCCTGTTCTTCTTGTTCCTCAAGGACGCCGGACAGTCCGGGGTGCTCTGGCCGGTGGCGATCTCGCGGTCGGCCGGGACGGTGGTGGCACTCGGGATCGCGCTGGCCACGGGGACCCGTCCGTGGCGGCAACGCGGCGCGGGAGTGGCCCGCATCTCGCTGATCTCCGGGACGCTCGATGCGGCGGCCAACGTCTGTTACGTCCTGGCGACCCGGGCCGGGCTGTTCGGGCTGGCCGTGGTGATTACCGCGCTGTATCCCGGCATGACGGTCCTGCTGGCCCGGTTCGTGCTCGGTGAACGGATGCGCTGGCTGCAGCGGGCGGGACTGCTCCTGGCCGCGGTGGGCGTCGTGCTCGTGACCGCTTAGATCCCCGGGTCGGGGCCGCGCACCTCGTCCTCCTTGAAGATCAGCCCGCATACCTCGAGGTAAAGCTGCTCGGGATAGGGAATGTAGGTCACGTGGCTCAGTGCCTGGTCCTGCCCGGCCGATTCCACGATGAACTCGCCGTAGCCCAGTAGCTGGCCGAGCGCCGTCCGCTGGAAGCTCATGTCCGTCACCTTGGTGAGCGGCATCATATTCACCTTGCGGACGAGGATGCCCTGCGCGAGGAGCAACCGCTGGGACGTGACCACGAAGTAGTTCATCGCCCAGTCGACGATCTTCCCGACGGTCCACAGTAGAAGGATCGCGAACGCGACCCATATCCCGATGATGAAGTCGTTGTTGCCGTGCGCGACCTCAAGGCTCAGCCAGGCTGCGAGGGCGAGCCCGGCGAGCATAAAGGCAATGGGCTTGATCAGCACCGCCGGGTGCTGATGAACGGTGATGACCTGGCGTTCGTGAGGCAGGAGATACCTATTGACTTGGGCTGGGACGTTGTCAGCGTGGGGAGACGGCCCCATCCCAGCACCTAGCCTTAAACCGCGGTAAAGAAGTGAGAAAGCCCGTGGGCCGCCGTGGTGAGGAAGGTCCCGATGTTGTGCACGACGTGAGCCGCGCCATCGGGCTGCTCGATGACCCACCAGATTAGGAACGCGACAACGGCCCACCCGGCGATGGTTTTCAGATTCACGTCGCCTCCCATAGGCGCCCGGACTCATCCCCTAGTTGCCAGGGAACTTATGTTAGCTTGCACCGTTTTCGCGGCCAACGCTAACGGGGTGGTGCTGCCGTGTCGGCTTCAGTATGCCCCGGTGTCGTGATCAGTATGCCCGATCTGTGGCAGCAGTGCGTAACAAGAGGCGTCGGCCGCGCCGGCGGTGGCCCACCGAAACCTCCGATTGCGGCCCTGATCGGCGATTTGGCTACCGCGACGGGCAGGTATCTGACAACATTCCTCCGTGCGGAGCAGGCCGGTGCATTGACGATGCCAGACGTGGGTGAGACAGACTTCGCTGTCATCGTCTACCGGGAAGAAGACCAGTGGGAAGCGGGCGCACTGCCGGCCGCCGTCACTGCTGATCTTGATGGGCTCCTGCACGCGCTCCGCCGGCAGCCTGGCATCGGCGGCACCATCGGCTTCGTGGGCGTGGGCGACGACTTCTGGGTGGCCGTGCGGATCCTCGGCGAGGAAGTGCTGCTGTTCCTTTCCGATCTCACCGCGGCGGTGGACTACCCGCTGGCCCGGCAGGTGCTCGAGGCGCTGGACATTCCGGTGCCGTCCGATGATGAACTCGACCAGGTGCTTCCGGCCGGCGACTTGTCCATCTTCGCGGATCTAGGCCTGGATGAGATGGAACTCGGCGCGGTCGCGGCCGACCTCGACCTGTACCCCGAGGATGCCGTGGCCGGGATTGCCGAGCGCTTGCGGTTCGGGGACGCGGTGGAGCGGGCCCTGGACAGCGCGCTCGGCCCGTGACCGGGTATACCGCGTCCTTCGAGCCCGCGATGCGGCTCGCGCTGGCCGAGGCGGTGTTGGCTGAGGCGGTGTTGGCCGAGACGGGGCAGGTCGGCCGGGAGCTGACTGGGACCGGGCCCGAGCGCGGCGCACCGGACGAGGCTGACGTGCCCGTCGGGGCCGTCATCATCGACGAGGCTGGCGCCATCATCGCGCGGGCGCGCAACCGCAGGGAACTGGACCGTGATCCCACCGCACACGCGGAGATCCTGGCCATCAGGCAGGCGGCCCGGGCGCTCGGTAGCTGGCGCCTGACCGGCCTCACGCTGGTCGTAACCCTGGAACCGTGCACGATGTGCGCCGGCGCTGTGACGGCGGCCCGGCTCGGCCGGCTGGTGTACGGGGCGGAGGATCCGAAGGCAGGCGCCGTCGGCTCGCTGTGGGACGTCCTGAGGGACAGGCGCCTGAACCACCGCCCCGAGGTCATCGGCGGGGTGCTCGCCGCGGAATGCGGCGCCCTGCTGAGCGAGTTCTTCGCCTCCCGCAGGCCGGCCGGCGGGTCCCAGCTGCCGCCGAGCGCGGGCTGATCCGGTAAGCTCGCCAACGGTGGAGTCGCCTAGTGGCCGAGGGCGCACGCCTCGAAAGCGTGTGAGGGGGTAACCCCTCCGTGGGTTCAAATCCCACCTCCACCGCCGAACGGCGTTTGTGTGCGCGCCTGGTATAGCTCACGGGGAACTTAATCTCGCGTCCCGGACGTTCCCACCAGTGATCACGCGGGCCAGTCTCCGGCGAGGAGAACTGAGTGTTTGAACCGCAGGGAACCGGGTTCTTCCTGCTCCTGATGGTGGCATTCGGCGCATTGCTCGTCTGGGTGGCGCTGGCCAAGCAGGTTGTATTCCGCGTTCTGGCCGCCTGTCTCGCCTTCAT
>JBOHCK010000008.1:0-41675 GCA_050698755.1 Streptosporangiaceae bacterium
GTCGTCGACGACGACGATCCGTCCTGGTGGATCGGGGTTACTCACGCTTACACGGTAAGGCGCAGAGGGCCATGCAAGCCAGCAAAGCGGGCAAAAGCGCTCCACCCCGTCATCAGTCCGTAAGCACAGTGACGATTGTGTGAGTTCGTCGCTGATCGGCTCCGAACCGGCTGCCAGAGCACGGCCCGGGGTTAACACTGAGGGGTGTTTTGTTCCCGGAGGCAAACCCCGAGAGTAGGAGTCGGCGTGATCGGCGAACTGTATGCGCGCGCGCTGGCCGGCCGGGCCCGGCCGGATATCGAGTACGCCGACGGCAGCCGAACGCCGCTCCTCGTCGAGGGCTGGCTGCGCGAGAGCCCCGGCGACCGGTCCCTCCTGGAGCGCTGTGAGGGCCCGACGCTGGACATCGGGTCAGGCCCCGGGCGGCTGACCGTGGCGCTGTCTGAGCGCGGCATCCCGGCCCTCGGGATCGACATCACCCCCTACGCGGTCGACCTGGCGCGCTCCGCAGGCGCCCTGGTGATGCTGCGGGACGTGTTCGATCGCGTCCCTGGCACTGGCCGCTGGATGACCGTGCTGCTCGCGGACGGAAACATCGGGATCGGCGGCGACCCGGCCGCGCTGCTGCGCCGTGCGGGCGAACTGCTCGCCCCGGAGGGGCGAGCCCTGGTCGAGCTCGAACCGCCCGGCGCGCCGCTGCGCCGCGAGCATGTCCGGCTGTGCCATGCCGGGCTGGCCGGCTCCTGGTTTCCCTGGGCCTATGTGGGCGCCGACGACATCGGGGACGTGGCGCGTGACGCGGGGTTCGGCGAGGTCGAGACCTGGACGGTCGACGGGCGCTGGTTCGCGGAGATCAGGCCCGCCGCGTTCGTGCCGGACGAGCCGTGGTGAGCCGGGGCGTTAAGGATTGCTTACGGACCGGCCCGCAGGTGACTTTCAGTCTCCGCGCGATGGCACCCTACGCTGCATGAACGCAAAGCTCCGCGTGGCCGCGATCGGCCTGGCCATCGTGATCATGGCCGGCCTGGTGCTGCTGGTCGTCCGGCCTGGGCTTAACCCCGCCCGGATCCGCCCCCTGCCGCTCATCGCCGCCGCGTGGGCCGCGTTCCTGGTCGCTGCTTGGCTGCTGCGCAAGGTGCCGCTGCGGGCGGCGGTGCCGCTCATCCTCTTGGGTGGGATCGCGATCCAGCTCGCCGCGGTGTCGGCGCCGCCGCAGAACAGCAACGACCTGTACCGGTACATCTGGGACGGCCGGGTCCAGGCGGCGGGCATCGACCCTTACCAGTACGTCCCCGCCGCCCGCCAGCTCACCGGGCTGCGGAACGACTTCCTGTGGTACCCCGGGGCGGAGTACTGCGTCACCCAGGCCGTCGTCCGCGAGCACCCGGCCGCGGACCTGGCCGCGGGCTGCACGCGGATCAACCGGCCGAAGGTCCCGACCATCTACCCGCCAGTGGCCGAGGCGTACTTCCTCGGCGTGCACTACCTGCCCGACGCCGCGGACTCGACCACGCCCATCCAGGCGACCACGGCGGGGGTCGCCGTCCTGATCACCGGGCTGCTGCTGACCGGCCTGCGCAGGCTGCGCCGGGACGTGCGGATGGCGGCGCTGTGGTCGTGGTGCCCGACCGTGGCCCTCGAGGCCGGGAACAGCGCCCACGTGGACGTGGTGGCGGTGGGAATCGCCGCCGCGGCGCTCCTGGTCCTGGCCACGGCCCGCACTACCCGCCGGACGGTACTCGGCGGGATCCTGCTCGGGCTGGCCATCGCGACGAAGCTGATCCCCGCCCTGACGGTACCCGCCGTACTACGGCGCCGCTGGGTGACGGTCGGCGTCGCCGCGGGCAGCGCGTTCGTCGCGGTGTACATCCCGCACGTGATCGCGGTCGGCACCAAGGTCATCGGGTTCCTGCCCGGCTACCTGCAGCAGGAGGGCTACACCAGCGGGACGAGGTTCGGGATCATCGGCCTGTTCCTCACCGGGCGGGCGGCCATCGCCGCGGCCGTCCTCGTCCTGGCCGTCGTCGCGCTGGCCGTGCTGCGGTTCGCCGACCCCGACCAGCCGTGGCGCGGTGCGGTGGTCATGACCGCGGCCGCCCTCGCGGTCGCCACCCCGCACTACCAGTGGTATGCGCTGCTCCTGGTGATGCTCGTGGCGCTCGACGGGCGTCCGGAATGGCTGGCCTTCGCCGCGGGCGGGTACTACGCCGCCGAACCGGGACTGGGCCACGGCCTGACGCCTCCGTACCGGTATCACGACGCGATCGCGTACGGCGTGCCCGTGGTGATCGTGGCGGTCGGCTGGCTCATCCGCCATGAGCGGGCCAGGCGGGCCGTCCCCATCCGGGTCGTCCCCATCCCGGCCGTGTCCCCCGTTCCGGCCGTGCCTACCGTCGCCACGTCGCCCGCCGTCCCGGTGCCGACCGCGCCCACCGTGCCGGTACCGGCTGCGGCCGACGCCGAACAGCTGACGGGATTGGGCGTTTTCTTACCGGTTGGTTACCCGTGAGCCAAATATCAAACGGCGCAGGCCATCAGGACCGTGAATGTAGATATGAGTTACGACCCGTCGTACCGCAGGCCCCCGCGCCAGGACCGCTGGCCGAATGCGACCCCGCAGGAACCCTGGCCGGCCTACACCGGAGCCGAAACGTACCGGGAGACGGTCGGCCATCGCGGCTACCGGGAGGTGGACGCTGGCTACCAGGGCGCTGGCTACCAGGGCGCTGGCTACCAGGGCGCTGGCTACCAGGGCGCTGGCTATCAAGACAGCGGGGCCGGCGGGTACTGGGACGGCAACGGCTACGACCGCGACAACGGATACGACCGCAGTTACGGGTACGGCGGCGTGGCGGCCGACTACGGCGACGCCTGGGGCGGCGGTTACGGCTACCAGGACGACCAGGGCGGCTACGCCGGGGCCCCGGTCGACTTCGGCGGACCGGACCTAGGTGAGTACCTCGACCCCACGCCCACGGGGGCGTTGCTGATCGCACCCGACACTCTGCAGGGGCTACCCTTCCAGAGCCCGGAACGCGACCGAGCCCCTCGCGGCGGGCTCCTGGTCGGAGCGGTCACCGGCCTGCTAGCGGCCGCGGTCTCGATCGGCGCGGCCATGCTCGCGGCGGCGTTCGTCCGGCCGCAGGCCTCCCCGGTCATCGCCGTCGGCGGCGCGTTGATCGACCGGACCCCCTCGGCGGTGAAGAACTTCGCGGTCGAGCACTTCGGCGAGAACGACAAGACGATGCTGCTGGCCGGGATGTACGTGGGGATCGCGGCGCTGGCCATGGTGATCGGGTGCCTGGCGCGGCGCAACGCCGCGATCGGCGTGGGCGGGATCGCGGCGTTCGGGCTGCTGGGCGCCTTCGTCGCGATCACCAGGCCGGAGGCGCGGCCGACCGACGTCGTCCCCTCGGTGATCGGCGGCCTGGCCGGGATCGCCGCCTTTGCCTGGCTGGCGTGGGCAGCGTCGCCGGTCGCTCGGACGGCGCTGGCGGCGCCGGTCCGGCGGGCCCGCGCGGGCGGACACAGCGCGGGCGGACACCGGAGGGCCTGGTGACTACCACCGTCGACCGGCGCAAGTTCATCGCCGCGGCGGCGGGCACGGCCGTGACGGCGGCCGCGGCCGGGGTCGGGGGCGAACTCCTGATTAACAAGCGGTTCCGCGTGAACACGTCGACGGTCAGGCTCGCTCCGCCGGTGGCCACGCCGAAGCCGCTGGCCTCGGGCACCTCGCTGAACATCCCCGGCCTGTCCCCGTTCTTCACGCCGGACGCGCAGTTCTACCGGGTGGACACCTCCCTCGTCCTCCCCGCCATCTCGCCCTCGGCCTGGCAGTTGCGCATCCACGGCATGGTCGACAACCCGATGACGATCACGTTCGACGAGCTGATGAAGATGCCCATGATCGAGCACGACGTCACCCTGACGTGCGTCTCGGAGAGCGTCGGCGGCCCGTACATCGGCAACGCCCGCTGGGAGGGCACCCTGCTCGCCAACGTGCTCCGCCGGGCGGGCATCCAATCCGGTGCCGACCAGATCGTCATGCGCGACGTCAACGGGATGACCATCGGCGTGGCCACCGAACCGGTCATGGACGGGCGCGCGTCCATGCTCGCGGTGGGGATGAACGGCGTGCCGCTGCCCCAGGCGCACGGCTTCCCGGTGCGCGTGGTCGTGCCCGGCCTGTACGGGTACGTGTCCGCGTGCAAGTGGGTCGTCGACATGCAGCTCACGACGTTCCGCGCCTTCGACGCCTACTGGGTGCAGCGCGGCTGGTCCCAGCAGGCCGCGATCAAGACCGAATCACGCATCGACGTCCCGAAGGTCGGCGCCAGCCTGTCCCCGGGGAAGGTGGCGATCGCCGGCGTGGCCTGGGCTCAGCACCGGGGGATCGAGGCCGTCGAGGTCTACATTGACGGCACCTGGTACCCCGCGAAACTCGCGGACCAGGACACGATTGATACCTGGCGCCAGTGGTACTACTTCTGGGACGCCACCCCAGGGACGCACACCATCAAGGTGCGCGCCACCGACCGGACCGGTCACACCCAGACCGCCGTGGTGCACAAGACCGAGCCCAATGGGGCCACCGGGTACCACACGATCCAGGTGACGGTCACCTGAGCTAGCCGCTGGCGCGCACCCGCTTTGCGCACCAGCGGCTTTTTCTTCTCACCAGCGGCTTTTCTTCTCAGTGCGCGCGGAGCGCGTCGAGCAGGTCGTCGAGCGCGTCGATGTTGTGCGCGCTGACCACGGCGTCGCAGTACGGCCAGGCCGCGGCCATCCCGCCGACCTCCGGGCTGTACCGGGGAGACTGCGTGCGGGGGTTGGCCCACACGATCCGGTGCGCGACCCGGGACAGCCTGGCCATCTGCTCGCCGAGCAGCGCGGGCTCGCCGGTCTCCCAGCCGTCGGAGATGATCAGGACCACGGCGCCCCTGGCCATGCCGCGGCAGCCGTACCGGTCGTTGAACTCCTTGAGTGCGGCGCCGATCCTCGTCCCGCCCGACCAGTCAGGGGCCGCCTCGCCCGCCTTGGCCAGCATGGTGTCCGGGCTGGCGGCGGCCAGCGCGGGGGTGAGCCTAGTGAGCCGGGTGGCGAAGCTGAACACCTCGGGGCGGCTCTGCCCGCCGCGCAGCTGCCCGCCGTTCAGGCAGTACATGAGCATCAGCAGCGCGCGGGCGTAGGACTCCATGGACCCCGAGATGTCGCACAGCACGACGAGGCGTCGCGGGCGGGTCCGCGGCGCCCGGCGCGACAGCCTGATCGGCTCGCCGCCGCTGCGCCGCGCCTGGCGCAGGGTCGCGCGCAGGTCCGGCCGCTTGCCGTCGCGGGCGCCCCGGTACCTGCGGGTCCGGCGGAGCGGGACGGACAGCGTCATCTCGCGCATGAGCGTGACGAGCTGCCGGAGCTCGGCGGCGGACAGCTCGGTGAAGTCGCGCTCGCGCAGCCGTTCGGCCGCCGAGGCCACCCGGTGCACGGCCGGCAGCTCCGATACCGGATCATCGCCGTTCGGCTCGGCCGAGCCGGCCGCCGAGACGTGCAGCCCCGACGCCCAGCGACCGGGATCGCCCTGATGACGAGCGGGCGGCGGGCCGCCGTCGTCGGCGGGCCTGGCCGGCACCTCGGCGGAGGCGAGCAGTTCCTGCAGCGGCGCCGGGGTGCCGAACAGCGCGGACCACACGCGCTCGAAAGTGCTCATCTGGCTCGGGTCCGAGACCAGGGTGGCCAGGGCGCAGGCGCGCAGCTCGATGATCGTCCGCGCGCCCATGACCGTGACGGCGCGGGCCAGCCGCTCGCAGCGGTCGGGGCCGACCGGGAGCCCCGCGGAGTGCAGCGCAGTCCCGAGCCCAGCGGCCAGCGACGCCACGTCGGGCGAGGCAGCGTCCTCAGCCAACGAAGTCAACGCAGTCCTCAGTCAACGGAGCCCTCAGTCCATGAAGTCAAGGCAAGTCCTCAGTCAGCAGAGCCGACGACGGCCGCTAGCCCGGTCCGGCGCACCGTTTCCTCGTCCTCCGGGTACTTCAGCACCGTGCTCATGGTCTGGCTGGCCAGCGGCCCGGACAGCTCGTCGGCGCCGAACACGCTCAGCGCGGAAGCCCAGCTGATCGCCTCGGAGATGCCCGGCGGCTTGGTCAGGTCCAACGTGCGCAGCCGGTTCACCGCCGTCGCGATCTGCACGGCCAGCCGGTCCCCGGCCGCGGGCACCCGGCGCCTGATGATCTCCGCCACGCGCGCGGCGTCCGGGTAGGCGATCCAGTGGTACAGGCACCGCCGCTTGAGCGCGTCGTGCAGGTCCCTGGTCCGGTTGGAGGTCAGCACGGTGACCGGAGGCACCTTCGCGCGCTGCGTACCGAGCTCCGGGATCGTGACCGCCGCCTCGGCCAGCAGCTCGAACAGGAACGCCTCGAACTCGTCGTCGGCCCGGTCGACCTCGTCGATGAGCAGGACCGCGGGGAGCGGCCCCGGGTGCAGCAGCGCCGTGAGCAACGGCCTGGACAGCAGGTACTCCTCGGTGAACAGGTCCTTGTCCTGGATGCGCTCCCCGGCGGCCTCGGCCAGCCTGATGGCCAGGAGCTGGCGCGGGTAATTCCACTCGTACAGGGCCTCGGCGGCCGCGATGCCCTCGTAGCACTGGAGCCGGACCAGCAGCGTGTCGAGCGCGCCGGCCAGGGCCTTGGCGGCCTCGGTCTTGCCCACGCCCGGCTCGCCCTCGAGCAGGATCGGCTGCCCCATCCGCACGGCGAGGAACAGCGCGGCAGATAGCTGGTCGCCCGCCAGGTAGCCCACCGTCTCCAGGGCGGCGGACAACGCGCCGACGTCAGGGAACTGCTGATCAAGGTCGAGTGTCAAGGCGCTGCTCACCATGTATTCGTCCACCAAAAGTTCGCGTTATTCAGATCGAGGCTGCTCGCCTCGGTCCTGAATAACGCTCCGGGTGGCAGTTTATCTTTCCTGCTCAGCTGTGAACCATTCGCGGCCCGCTGGTCAGCTGATGGCCAGGTCGGTGCGGAACGGACGGCCCTGGATGGCCCGCCACACCTGGGCCGGGGTGAGCGGCATGTCCGCGTGGCGCACGCCGTAGGGCCGTAGCGCGTCGATGACCGCGTTGACCACGGCGGGCGGCGAGCCGACCGTCGCGGACTCGCCGACCCCCTTCGCGCCGATCGGGTGGTGCGGGGACGGGGTGACGGTCTCGCCAAGCTCCCAGGACGGGCACTCCAGCGACGTGGGCAGGAGGTAGTCCATGAACGAGCCGCCCAGGCAGTTGCCGTCCTCGTCGAACGCGATGACCTCCATGAGCGCCATCCCGATCCCGTCGGCGAGCCCGCCGTGGACCTGGCCCTCGACGATCATCGGGTTGATCCTGACCCCGCAGTCGTCCACCGCGACGAACCGCCGGACGGAGACCTTCCCGGTGCCTGGGTCCACGTCGACCACGCAGATGTACGCCCCGCACGGGTAGGTCAGGTTCGGCGGGTTGTAGACGCAGCTCGCGTCGAGGTGTCCCTCGACGCCGTCGGGCAGGTCCAGGCTGGAGTGCGCGGCCAGCGCGATCTCGGTGATGGTGCGGCCCTGGTCCGGGTCGCCGCGGACGAACCACCGGCCCCGCTCCCAGTCCAGGTCCGCGGCGTCCACCTCGAGCATGGCCGCGGCGATCAGGCGGGCATGCTCGCGCAGCTTCCGCGCCGCGATCGCGGTGGCCGCGCCGGAGACCGGAGTGGACCGCGACCCGTAGGTCCCCAGCCCGAACGGCGTCTGGTCGGTGTCCCCGTGGACGACCTCCACGTCGTCGGGGGAGATGCCGAGCTCTTCTGCGACGATCTGGGCGAACGTCGTCTCGTGGCCCTGGCCCTGGGTCTGGACCGAGATCCGCAGCACCGCGGTGCCGGTCGGGTGCATCCGCAGCTCCACCCCGTCGGCCATGCCGAGGCCGAGGATGTCCATGTGCTTGCGCGGCCCCGCGCCGACCGCCTCGGTGAAGAAGCTCACCCCGATGCCCATCAGGTGGCCGCGCGCCCGTTCGGCCGCTTGCTCCTGGCGAAGCTCCGCGTACCCGGCCAGTTCCATGGCCAGGCGCAGCGTGCGCGGGTAGTCGCCGGAGTCGTAGACCCACCCGGTCTGGCAGGTGTAGGGGAACTGCTCGGGGCGGAGCAGGTTGCGCAGCCGCAGCTCGGCCGGGTCTAGGCCCAGCTCGAGGGCCAGCAGGTCCACCATCCGCTCCACGAGGTAGACGGCCTCGGTGACGCGGAACGAGCACGAGTACGCCACCCCGCCGGGCGCCTTGTTGGTGTAGACCCCGGTCACCTGGCAGTACGCGGCCTCCAGGTCATATGACCCGGTGAACACGCTGAAGAACCCGGCCGGGAACTTGCTCGGCTGCGCCGTGCCGTTGAACGCGCCGTGGTCGGCGAGCACGGTGACCCGCACCGCGCGGATCCGGCCGTCTCGCGACCCTGCTAGTTCTCCGCGCATGTGGAAGTCCCTGGCGAACGACCCCGACATCAGGTTCTCCGACCGGTCCTCCATCCACTTCACCGGCTGCCCGGTGATCATCGAGCCGGCGATCGCGCACAAGTAGCCGGGGTAGATGGGGACCTTGTTGCCGAACCCGCCGCCGATATCCGGCGAGATCACCCTGATCTTGTGCTCGGGCACGCCGGACACCATGGCGTACAGGGTCCGGTGGGCGTGCGGGGCCTGGGTGGTCTCCCAGATGGTCAGCTTGCCGGTCACCCGGTCGAAGTCCGCGACCGCGCCGCACGTCTCGAGCGGCGCGGGGTGGACCCGCGGGTAGAGCATGTCCTGTGCGACCGTCACCTCGGCGTCGCGGAACACCTCCTCGGTCGCCCGGGCGTCGCCGGCCTCCCAGTCGAAGATGTGGTTGGTGGCACGCCCAGGGTGGTCGTCGCGGATGAGCGGGGCGCCGGCGTCCAGCGCGCGGCGCGCGTCGACCACCGCGGGCAGCGGCTCGTAGTCCACCACGATCAGCTCGAGCGCGTCGCGTGCGGAGTAACGGTCCTCGGCGACGACGAACGCCACCTCCTGGCCCTGGAACCGCACCTTGTCGGTGACGAGCACGGACTGCGTGTCGCCGGACAGCGTGGGCATCCAGGCCAGGTTGAGCGCGGCCAGCGTCTCCCCGGTGATGACGGCCCTGACCTTCGGGTGGGCCTGCGCCGCAAAGGTGTCGACGGACAGGATCCGCGCGTGCGGGTGCGGGCTGCGCAGCACCGCTCCGTGGAGCATGCCGGGCAGACGTACGTCGTCCACGTACAGGCCCTGGCCGCGGATGAACCGCTGATCCTCCTTGCGCAGCCGCCGGCCGAACCCCGCTGGCGGGCTGGACCGCGATCCGTCCGGGTGCGTCACGCCGGCTCACCGCCTCCTCGGTTTGGCCGCCCGGAGCGCTCGAAGTCCGCGGCCCACCGGACCGACCTGACGATGTTCTCGTACCCGGTGCACCGGCAGACCTGGCCGGAGATCGCCTCGCGGATCTGCGCCTCGTCGGGGTCGGGGTGGTGGTCGAGCAGCCAGCGGGCGGTCATCAGCATGCCGGACGTGCAGAAGCCGCACTGCACCCCGTGGCACTCGATGAAGCCCTGCTGGACCGGGTCGAGCCTGCCGTCCCGCTCCAGGCCCTCCACCGTGCGGACCGCGCGGCCGTCGGCCATGGCGGCCAGCACCGTGCACGACTTGACCGGCGTGGCGTCCAGCCACACCACGCAACTGCCGCAGTTCGACGTGTCGCAGCCCCAGTGGCTGCCGGTCAGGCCGAGCTCGTCGCGGATGAAGTGGATGAGCAGCAGCCTCGGCTCCACGTCGCGCGCGTACTCGGTGCCGTTCACGGTCACCGCGACCCGGATCGTCATGGATCCAGGGTCACACGGGCGGCGGCCCGGCGCAGCGCCCGGGTGGTTAGCTCGGCGACCAGGTGCCGCTTGTAGTCCTCGGGCCCGCGCTGGTCGGCGGACGGGTGGCAGTGCTCGGCGGCGATCGCCCCCGCGGCCGCGAAGCTCTCCTCGTCCGCGGCGCGGCCGCGCAGGAACTCCTCGGCCTGCGCCGCGACGAAGTGCTCGGCTCCCACCGCGGTCAGGCCCAGACCCGCGGACGCGATAACCGGCCGTCCCTGGGCGCCGTCCAGCTGCAGCACCGCGCCCGCGGCCGCGATCGACCAGTCACCGACCCGGCGCGAGACCTTCTCGTAGGCGCTGCCCGTGCGAGGCGGGACCGGGACCCGGATCTCGGCGAGCAGCTCCCCCGGCCCGACGACCGTCTCGTACGGGCCCAGGTGGAACTCCCTGACCGGGACCGTCCGCTCGCCGGCCTGGCCGCGGATGACCGCGGTCGCGCGTACCGCGGCGAACACCGCGGACAGGTCCTCCGAGGGGTCGGCCTGGCACAGCGACCCGCCGATGGTGCCCCACAGCCGCACGATCGGGTCCGCGACGACGCGCTCGGCGTCGTGGAAGATCGGGAAGCACTCCCCAGCGACGGCCGAATCGAGCAGGTCCGCGTGCCTGGCCAGCGCGCCGATACGCAGCTCGTCGCCGTTGCTCCTGATGAAGGCGAGCTCGGTCAGCCCGTTGATGTCGACGAGCAGCTCGGGCTGGGCCAGCCGCAGCTTCATCATCGGGATCAGGCTGTGCCCGCCCGCCAGGACCCGGGTCTCGGGCCGGGTTAGCAGCGCCAGCGCGTGCTCGATGCTCTTCGCCCGCTCGTACTCGACGTGCGAAGGAACCTGCATGTCACCGGCCGCCGATGTCCTCGCTCCACACCTCGGGGAAGCGCTCCTGGAACTCCCTCATCGCGGCCATGCACCCAGGGTCGTCCAGGAGCACGATCTCCACGCCCTGGTCGGCCAGGAAGCCGAGGTCGCCCTCGAACGTCTGCGCCTCCCCCACGACCACCCTGGGAATCTGGAAGAGCAGGATCGCCCCGCTGCACATCTGACACGGGGACAGCGTCGTGTATAGGGTCATCCCGGCGTAGGACGCCTGCCGGCCCGCGTTGCGCAGGCAGGCGATCTCGCCGTGCGCCACCGGGTCGCCGCGCTGCACGCGCTCGTTGTGCCCGGCCGCGACCACCTGGCCGCCCGCGGCGAGCACCGCCCCGACCGGCACGCCGCCGGCCTCCAGGCTGACCCGCGCCTGGGCCAGAGCCAGCGCCATCATGTCGCGATCAACCTGATCTGCCTGCCCGTATCCCATGCCGGCTTACACTACCTGGCCAGCCGCCACACCACTCCGAGGCCCGTGCCCGCGGGCGGGGGGAAGTCGAGCGGGCGCCGCCCGGCCTCGGTGAAGCCCAGCCTGCGCGGCACCCCGGCGCTGGCCAGGTTCAGCTCGTCGATCACCATCTCGACCCGCTCCACACCCGGCAGCCGGAACGCCTGCTCGACCAGCGCCGCCGACGCCGCCGTGGCCAGGCCGCGCCGGGTGTACCCCTGCCGGACCCAGTAGCCGATCTCCAGGCCGCCGGGACCAATCCTGTCCATCAGGCCGGCGCCACCCGCCAGTGTGCCGTCGGTGACGATCGCGTAGTTGTATTCCGAGCCCTCCTCCCAGCGGCGCGCCGACGCGGTGAGGAACTTGAACGCGGCCTGCCTGGTGTAGCCGGCCGCCCACGGCATCCACGGGCGGAGGTGGTCAAGCGAACCGTCCACCGCCTCGAACACGGCGTCGAGGTCCTCCTCGCGGTGGCGCCGCAGCCGCACCTGAGCCAGGTCGATGATCTCGTCCGGCCGGACTGCTGGCGTGTCCGCCATGCTCCCTCCTTAACCGCGGGGGGCGACGTCCCCGCTCTCTCTTCTTATACGGCCGAACGGCGTGTGGTCTGCGTGCCCGGGACGTGCGCGGCGCCAGCGGCCCGCGGGGCCAGTCGTAGGTGAGCTCCTGGCCCACCCTGAGCCGGGCCCAGCGGGACGCCTCGACCTGCAGGGCCGTCGCGGCCGCGGCGACCGCGACCGGGTCCACCTGCGCGTCGGGGAGCACGGCCAGCCTGGCCGCCGTCAGGCCGCGGATCTGGCTGTCCGACGGGTGGTCAAGCGCGGCGACGCATCCGACCAGGTTGGCCAGCATCTCGGCCTGCAGCAACTGGCCCTGGAAGACGACGCCCGACGCGATGCCGGCCCAGATGCCGTCGGGGATGCGCAGCTCGCGCTCGACCACGAAGTGCATGATGTCGTGCGGGAGCCTCGGGCCGGCGGGCCCGCCGTACAGCCGGTAGGTCGCCCCGTCGTCCCGCTCCACGAGCGCGTAGGAGCGCTCGAGGTCGGGCAGCCTGGGAAACGTCACGCGCATAACCCCACTATGCGGACGCGGAGAACGGTGAGCCTAATGGTTTTCCTGTGGTCGCGATGACGTAGGGTGGCGGATCGTGGCTGGACGCGGCACCGCGGCGACGATCGCGCTGGAGCGGGCGGGCATCTCGTTCGCCCTCCACGAGTACGCCCACGACCCGCGGCAGGAGTCCTACGGCCAGGAGGCGAGCCAGGCGCTGGGCGTCTCGGCCGAGCGCGTGTTCAAGACGCTCATCGCCGACGTAGACGGGGCGCTGGTGGTGGGGGTCGTCCCGGTGGAGGGCCAGCTCGACCTAAAGGCGCTCGCCGCAGCGGCGGGCGGCAAGAAGGCCGCGATGGCCGCCGTGACCGCGGCCGAGCGGGCCACCGGGTACGTCGCCGGCGGCATCTCCCCGGTCGGCCAGCGCAAGCGCCTGCCGGCCTTCCTCGACGCCTCGGCGCTGGGCTTCGCCACCGTGTTCTGCAGCGCCGGCCGGCGCGGCCTGGAGATCGAGCTAGCCCCCGCCGCCCTGGTCCGGGCGGCGAACGCGACCGTCGCCCGGATCGGATCGGCGGGGAACCGGTCCTGACCGGTAGGTCAGGCGGTGCGCCTCAGGCCAGACCGGAGGTCAGGCGGTGCGCCGGCGGAAGGCAAAGACGGAGACAGCGACCGAGACGGCCAGGAGGCCGGCACACCAGGCCAGGGCGATCCCCAGGTGCGCGCCGACCGGCTGCCTGAGCAGCAGCCCGCGGATGGTCTCGGTCACCGGGGTGACCGGCTGGTGGCCCGCGAACCCGCGCAGCCACCACGGCAGGGTCCTGACCGGCACGAACGCGCTGCTCACGTAGCTGAAGAACATCAGGAAGAACATCGCGCCGCCGGCCGCCTCCGCGGAGGAGACGAGCAGCCCGAACGCCGCGGCCAGCCACGAGACGGCGATGACGAACAGCAGCAGGACGCCGAGCGCGGCGGCGAAACGGGCCGGGGTCGCGTGCGGGCGGAACCCGATGCCGAACGCGACCGCGATCACCAGGAAGGTGGATGCCAGGTTGCGCAGCAGGCTGGCGACCACGTGCCCGGCGAGGATGGCCGTGCCCGGCACGTCCATGGACCGGAACCTGTCGATGATTCCGCCGGTCATGTCCTGGCAGACGGTGACCGCGGTGCTCGCCGCGCCGATGACCGCGCAGAGCAGCAGGACGCCGGGCACCACGTAGCTGACGTAGCTGGTCCCGATGCGGACCGCCCCGCCGAACAGGTAGACGAACACCACCATCAGCATCACGGGCAGCATCAGCGCGGTCAGCAGCGCGTCCGGGCTGCGGGTGGCCAGGCGCAGGCTGCGGGCGGTCATGGTCAGGGCGTTAGACATGGGTGGTCTCCTTCACGGTTCCGGTCAGGGTCAGGAAAACGTCGTCAAGAGTCGCTTCGCGCACGGCGAAGCTGGCGATCAGGTTCCGGCCGGGGTCGGCCTCGTCGAGCAGGGCGCGCACCTGCGCCGCGCTGCCGTCGGTGGGCACGCCGACGGTCAGGCTCGCCTGGTCCAGGTGCACCGCGCGGTCGCCGCAGCACGTGACGACCTGCGACCAGGCGGCCGCGCTCACGCACGTCAGGTCCAGGCGCTGCGTGCCGACCCGCCGCTTCAGCTCGGCGGCCGTGCCCTCCGCGACCAGCCTGCCGCCGTCCAGGACCGCGATCTGGCCGGCCAGCCGGTCGGCCTCCTCCAGGTACTGCGTGGTCAGGAAGACGGTCACGCCCGAGGCGGCCAGGCCCTCGATGACCCGCCACATGGTCTGCCTGCTGGGCAGGTCAAGGCCGGTCGACGGCTCGTCGAGGAAGATCACCGACGGGCGCCCGAACAGGCTCGCGGCCAGGTCGAGCCGGCGGCGCATCCCGCCGGAGTAGGTGCTCACGCGGCGCCGCCCCGCGGCGGTCAGGTCAAACTGCTCGAGCAACTCCGCGGCACGCCGCCGCGCCGCGGTGCGGGGCAGCCGGGCCAGCGCGCCCATCATCCGCAGGTTCTCCTCGCCGGTCTGCGCCTCGTCCAGCGCGGCGAACTGCCCGGTCAGGCTGATGCTGCGGCGCACCCGGGGCCGGTCGCGGACGACATCGAACCCCGCCACCCGGGCCTGCCCGGCGTCCGGCCTGGACAGCGTGGCCAGGATTCGCACCGTGGTCGTCTTGCCCGCCCCGTTCGGGCCGAGCAGCGCGAACACGCTGCCGCGCGGGACGCGGAGGTCGAGTGAGTCCAGCACGCGCATGTCGCCGTAGGACTTGACCAGCCCGCTCGCGTGGATCGCCAGTTCTTCGCTCATGTCTAGTTCCTCTTTCTGCGTATGTTGTACGCTATATTGCGTAAGTTATACGCAGTACTAGGATGTTGTCAATCGCGGCGGTGGAGAGGTGGAGGGGAGAGGACGATGACCTGTGCTGTCCCCGCGGCGGAGAGGAAAGCAATGACGGGAGCCGGACCGGCAGAGGCCACCCCAGCGAGTGCCGGGCTTCCTGACAGCATCGCGGCGGCCTGGGGGGTCCGCGAGCGGCCACACAAGGGCCCGAAGCCGGCGCTCAGCCTGCCCAGGATCGTCGAGGCCGCGGTCCGGGTCGCGGACGCGGACGGGCTAGACGCGGTGTCGATGGGGCGCGTCGCCCGCGAGCTCGGTGCCGCGCCGATGTCGCTGTACCGGCACGTGTCGGGCAAGGAGGAACTGCTCGACCTGATGGTGGACGCCGCGTGGGGCGATCCGCCGCCGACCCCCGCCGCGGGGGAGGACTGGCGGGCCGGGCTGGCCCGCTGGGCCTGGGCGCTGCGCGCCGGGGCCGGGCGGCACCCGTGGATGGTGCGCATCCCGCTGAAGGGCGTGCCGATCATGCCCCACGAGGTCGCGTGGTTCGAGAACGCGCTGGCCTGCCTGGGCGGCACCGGGCTGGCCGAGGCGCGCAAGGCGTCGGTGGCCATGCTGCTGAGCGGGTACGTCAGGAACCTGGCCAGCACGGAGGCCGACATCGGCGCCGCGATCAGGGCCTCGGGGCAGACCCCGTCGCAGTGGCTGGCCGCCTACCCGCGGATGCTGAGGGACCTGACCGACCCGCAGCGCTTCCCCGCGCTCGCCTTGTTCCTGGCCTCCGGGGCCTTCGACGCCGCGGACCACCCGGACGATGAGTTCATCTTCGGCCTGGACCGCATTCTGGACGGCGTCGCCGCCCTGATCAGCGGCGGGCGCTAACGAGGCGAGCGCGAGCAGGGCCCGGCCCAGCAGAGCCAGGTCGTCCGCTATGTACTATCAATTTCACATCACCGTGACTTACCTCGTGGCAGGGGAAGTTGATGCGTATCGGACTACGGAGGTGGGACAGCGGTGAGCTATGAGGTGCTGACCATGGGGCGGGTAGGGGTGGACATCTACCCGCTGCAGACCGGGGTCGGGCTGGAGGACGTCGAGACGTTCGGGAAGTTCCTGGGGGGCAGCGCGACGAACGTCGCGGTGGCCGCGGCCCGGCACGGGCGCCGTTCAGCGGTCATCACCCGGACGGGGGCGGATCCGTTCGGGCGGTACGTGCACCGGGCCCTGACCGAGTTCGGCGTGGACGACGCGTTTGTCACCGCGGTACCTGAGCTACCCACCCCGGTGACGTTCTGCGAGATCTTCCCGCCCGACGACTTCCCCATCTGGTTCTACCGGTACCCCAAGGCGCCCGATCTGGAGATCAAGCCCGAGGAGATCCCGGCGGCCGAGGTCTGCGACGCGCGCCTGTTCTGGGCGACCGTGACCGGCCTGTGCGCCGAGCCCAGCCGTTCGGCGCACCACGTGGCGTGGGAGGTCCGCAACCGGGCGCCGCTGACCGTGCTCGACCTGGACTACCGGCCGGTGTTCTGGGCCTCGCGGGAAGCGGCGCGCGAGCAGGTTCAGGCCGCGCTCCCCCACGTCACGGTGGCCGTAGGCAACCTGGACGAGGTCGACACGGCGGTCGGCGCGCGGGACGCGCGAGCCGCGGCCGAGGCGCTGCTCGCAGCGGGCGTGGAGCTCGCGGTGGTCAAGCAGGGCCCGGCGGGAGTGTACGCGCGGACCAAAGACAAAGAGGTAGAGGTGCCGCCGATCCAGGTCGAGGTGGTCAACGGGATCGGCGCCGGGGACGGATTCGGCGGAGCGCTGTGCCACGGGCTGCTGGCCGGGTGGCCGCTGGAGCGGATCATCCGCTTCGCCAACGCAGCCGGGGCGATCGTCACGACCAAGCTGGAGTGCTCCTCGGCCATGCCGACCACCGAAGAGGTCGAGGACTTCATGCGGAGACACGATGTTACGGTGCGGACATGAGCATCCGGGACGAGGGTTTCAACTGGCATTTCCCGGCCGGTAGCACGGCCGACGGGCGGGAGGTGGTCCGGATCACGCCGGAGGCCGCGCACTGGGGGTACAGCGGCCTGCTGGTGCTGGACCTGGCCAGGGCAGACACGTATCTCGAGAATACCGGCGGGAACGAGATGATCGTGCTACCGCTGTCGGGATCCTGCGCGGTGGACACCGACGCCGGGGGCGCGGATCTGGCCGGCCGCGACGACCCGTTCTCGGAGGTCACTGACTGCGCCTACGTGCCTCGCGACACCGCCTACGAGATCAACACAGGGAACGGCGGCCGGTTCGCCCTGGCCAGTGCTCGGTCCCAGGCGGAAGGGCTTCCGTTCCGGCACGTGAAGAGGGACGAGGTCAGGGTCGAGTTGCGCGGGGCCGGGAACTGCTCGCGCCGGGTCAACAACTTCGGCACCCCGGACGTACTGGAAGCCGACCGGATCATCGCCTGCGAGGTGTTCACCCCGGCCGGGAACTGGTCGTCGTTCCCGCCGCACAAGCACGACACCGACCGGCCGGGCGAGTCGGTCCTGGAGGAGATCTACTACTTCGAGGTGGCCGGCGGCCCGAACGGGCAGCCCGGCCTGGCCTACCAGCGGGTTTACGGCACGCCAGACCGCCCCGCCGACGTTCTGGCCGAGGTGCGCACTTCAGACGTGGTGGTCGTCCCGCACGGCTGGCACGGGCCGTCGATGGCGGCGCCCGGCTATGACCTGTACTACCTGAACGTGATGGCCGGACCCGGGAAGCGGGAGTGGCTGATCTGCGACGATCCGGCGCACTCGTGGGTGCGCGAGCAGTGGAAGGACGAGCAGGTCGATCCCCGGGTGGCCGCGTGGAGCGCGGGATGACGACGGTTCGGCTGACCGTCGGGCAGGCGGTGGTCCGCTTCCTGGCCGCGCAGTACAGCGAGCGCGACCGCACGCGGCACCGGCTCATCGAGGGGTGCTTCGGCATCTTCGGGCACGGCAACGTGGCGGGCCTGGGCCAGGGCCTGCTAGAGCTGGAGGCCGAATTCGCGGCGGACCCAGCCAAGGGCCTGAAGTACCTGCAGGGACGCAACGAGCAGGCCATGGTGCACGCGGCCGTGGCGTTCGCCAGGACCCGGAACCGGATGTCGACGCTGGCCTGCACGTCGTCGATCGGGCCCGGCGCGACGAACATGGTGACCGGGGCGGCGCTGGCCACCATCAACCGGCTGCCGGTCCTGCTGCTGCCGGGGGACGTCTTCGCCACCCGGGTGGCCGACCCGGTGCTGCAGCAACTCGAGGACCCCAGCGCACAGGATGTCACGGTCAACGACGCGTTCCGGCCGGTGTCCCGGTTCTTCGACCGCATCTGGCGGCCGGAACAGCTGCCCGCCGCGCTGCTGGCCGCGATGCGGGTGCTGACCGACCCGGCCGAGACCGGGGCGGTGACCGTGGCCCTGCCGCAGGACGTGCAGGCCGAGGCGTACGACTGGCCGACCGAACTGTTCGGCGAGCGGGTCTGGCACATCCCGCGGACGCCGCCGGACCCAGCGGCCGTGGCCCGCGCGGCCGAGGTAATCCGGTCGGCGCGGCGGCCGCTCATCGTGGCCGGCGGCGGGGTCATCTACTCCGAGGCCACGCACGCGCTGAAGGAGTTCGCCGACACGTTCGGCATCCCCGTCGGGCAGACCCAGGCCGGCAAGGGCACCATGCGCTTCGATGACCCGCTGTGCGCGGGCGCGATCGGCGCGACCGGGACCACCGCAGCCAACGAGCTGGCCGCCCGGGCCGACGTGGTGATCGGCATCGGGACCAGGTGGAGTGACTTCACCACCGCCTCCCGCACGGTGTTCGGCGAGCCGGGGGTGCGGTTCGTCAACATCAACGTGGCCTCGTTCGACGCGGCCAAGCAGTCGGGGGTGGCAGTGGTGGGCGACGCCCGGGCCGCGCTCGACGCCCTGGCCCTGGCGGTGGCCGGGTGGAACGCCGAACCTGCCTACCGGACCCGGGCCGCGGACCTGTCGGCCCGCTGGCAGGCGACGGTGGAGGCCGCATACACCACCGCGCACCAGCCACGGCCGGCCCAGTCCGAGGTCATCGGGGTGGTCAACGAGGTCTCCGGCGAGCGGGACGTCGTGCTGTGCGCGGCCGGGTCGATGCCCGGGGACCTGCACAAGCTCTGGCGCACCCGGGATCCCGGCGGCTACCACGTGGAGTACGGCTATTCGTGCATGGGGTACGAGATCGCGGGCGGGCTCGGGGCCAAGCTGGCCGCGCCGGACCGCGAGGTGTTCGTCATGGTCGGCGACGGCTCGTACCTGATGATGGCCACCGAACTGGTCACCGCGGTGCAGGAGGGGGTCAAGCTCGTGGTGGTCTGCGTGGACAACCACGGGTTCGCCTCGATCGGGAACCTGTCGGAGTCCGTGGGGTCGCAGCGGTTCGGCACCAGCTACCGGTACCGCAGCCCGGACGGCCGACTCGACGGCGCATTCCTGCCCGTCGACCTCGCCGCCAACGCCGCCAGCCTCGGCGTGTCCGTGCTGCGCACGCGGACCATCGAGGAGTTCCGCCAGGCGCTGGTCAAGGCGCGGGCCGCGGACCGGACCACGCTGGTGTACATCGAGACCGACCCGATGCTGGGCGCGCCGTCCAGCGACGCGTGGTGGGACGTGCCGGTGGCCGAGGTGGCGGCGCTGCCCAGCACCCGGGACGCGCGGGCCAGCTACAAGAAGGCCAAGGAGCGGCAGCGACCTTACCTGTAAGGCGCACCTCGGCCCGATGGCATAAAAGGCTCTTCCTGCCGCAGGGGCGGCGGGCCTCTCCCGCCTGCTTTGTTACCTAATAACAACCATATGTTCATAGGTATTGACAATCTCTTGTCCTGGCCAGACCATGAGGTCAGCCTGAGGAGCCATCCGGGCTGGTAGAGCATCCTGCCGGCCTCGCTTCGGCCTTCCTCGTCCTGGTGATGCTGCGGCTGGAGGTAGGCCAGTGACTAGTAGTGAAGCATCGGTTCCAGCGGGAGCGGCCAAGGTCGGGGGTGCCCAGCCCACGCGGCTGTTCATCCGGCAGACGTCCGGCCTGGTCCGTGAGCTGGGGATTCCGGCGGCGACGGGCATCTCGCTGGCGTCGGTCGCCGTGGTCAACACGTTCATCAACTTCAACGCCGGGTTGACGGACTTCACCAAGTCCGACATGTACCTGCCATTGCTCGCCGCGGCGGTCATCTGGCTGGTGGCCATGTTCGCCTACCGCTACCTGCTGCGGGCCGTGCCCCGGGCGGGCGGCGAGTACGTCTACCTGTCCCGGATCGTCTCCCCCGCGGCCGGTTCGGTGGCCGGACTCGGCATCGCGGTCGTGTTCACCTACATCCTGTCGACCAACGCGCACTTCGCCGCGCAATTCACCCCGTTCATGCTCGCCGGACTGGGCTCGGCATTCCACAGCACCGCAGTAGCCAACGCGGGCAACCATCTGACCAGCAACATCGCCATCGCCTGGCTCAGCGTGGTGGTCATGCTGATCGTCGCGGCGCTGTCGCTGTTCTCGCTCAAGATCGTGGCCCGGATCATCTTCTGGCTGATCGTGCTGCAGGTCCTGGCGTTCGTCGTGCTGATCGGGATGCTGGCCTTCAACTCGCACGCCGACTTCACCTCGGCGCTGGCCACCTACAGCAACCACCCGGGCGCCTTCCAGGACATCATCAACGCGGCCAAGTCCAACGGCGTGGTCTTCGGCACTTCGATCGCGTCCGCGGTGGCGATCATCCCGTTCATGGTGCTCAACTACAACGGCGTCCTGTACTCGTACTACGTCGGCGGCGAGCTGCGGCGCCCTGGCCGCACCTACCTGTACGCGTCGGCGATCAGCATCGGCGTGCTGGTCGTGCTCTGGGTCGGCGTGTGGGCCCTGCTGCGCGCCCGGGTCGGGCTGAGCTTCATGCAGGCCCAGGCCAACCTCAGCGTGGTCAACCCGACGGCCTACGGCAAGATCACCAGCTTGAATTCCGTGGCTGGCGGCCTCGGCTACGGCATGATCCTGTCCGGCGACCCGATCACCAAGATCCTGTTCGCGACGGCGGTACCGCTGGCCGAGATCGCGGTCAACCTGGCCTTCCTGGCCGTCACCACGCGCGTCCTGTTCGCGCAGGCCTTCGACCGGCTGCTGCCGGTGGGCGTGGCCAAGATCTCCGATCGCAACCATGCGCCGAACATCGCCATCACCATCGTGCTGATCATCGGGATCGGGTTCTGCTTCCTGACCAGCCTGGTCAACCTGGGCAGCATCGTGGCCCTGCAGAGCCTGTTCTTCGCGCTCATCCTGCTGGCCGGGGGCATCTCGGCCACCGTGCTCCCGCTCCGCCGGGCCGACCTGATCCAGACGCCGGGCATGCAGGAGGACGCCCGGCGTCGCTGGCTGCGCCAGGTGACCATGGTCGGCGCGGCCACCACGGTGCTGGCCCTGTTCACCGTGTACGAGCTGATCGCGCACTCCAGCGTGTACGGCAAGTTCAGCTTGGAGTCGATCCTCACCCTGGTGATCGTGCTCGGCGCCGGGCCGGTGATCTACCTGATCGCCCGGCAGGTGCGCAGACAGCGCAACTCGCTCGACCTGGCCATGGCCATGCGCGAACTCCCGCCGGAGTAGCCGGATGTGGGGTAAGGCCAAGGGCTCGAAAAAGCGCGGGCTGCGCATCTACTTCGCCACCGACCTGCACGGCTCGGAGGTCTGCTTCC
Organism: Streptosporangiaceae bacterium; assembly: GCA_050698755.1. Lineage (GTDB taxonomy): Bacteria > Actinomycetota > Actinomycetes > Streptosporangiales > Streptosporangiaceae > Palsa-504. The sequence continues at coordinate 21,342 of JBOHCK010000008.1, forward strand.
GCAAGTTCCTGGCCGCGGCCAAGGTCTACGAGGCAGACGTGATCATCCTGGGCGGCGACTTCGCCGGCAAGGCCATCGTCCCGGTGCTCACCGAGAACGGTTCGCTGCGGGCCCACGCGGGTGGCGAGGAGGTGACCGTGCCCGAATCGCAGTGGGAACGGCTAGCCGCCGACCTCGGCAAGGCCGGACTGTATCCGGTACGGATGGAGGGCGCCGAGCTGGCCGCGCTTGAGCAGGACTCGGCAGAGCTCGACCGGCTGTTCCGCAGCGAGATCAGCGCGCAGATGCAGCGCTGGTGCGACCTGGCCGCTGAGCGGCTCGACCCGTCGGTACGGTGCATCATCACGCCGGGCAACGACGATCCGGTCGATGCGGACCCGGTGATCGCCGCCCACCCGCGGGTCGAGTGCCCCGAGCTCGAGCTGTGCGACCTGGGTCCGGTGACCATGGCCAGCCTGGGCGTGGTGCCGACCACGCCGTGGAACACCGAGCGGGAGTGCACGGAGGACGAGCTGGGCAAGCAGATCGACGAGATGCTGGAGCAGGTGCCCTCGGGCCAGCCGTGCCTGCTGAACCTGCACTGCCCGCCGTACGCCTCGGGGCTGGACGACGCTCCGGAGCTGGACGACACGCTCAAGCCGGTCATCAGGGGCGGGCGGCCCAGCATCATCCCGGTCGGGAGTCATGCCGTGCGGGACGCCATCAAGCGTTACCAGCCGGTGGTGGGCCTGCACGGCCACATCCATGAGTCGCGGGGAGCGCAGAAGATCGGCCGGACGCTGTGCGTCAACCCGGGCAGCGACTACTCCTCCGGGGTCCTGCGCGGGGCTGTGATCGACCTGGCCCAGGACGGATCCTGCCTGGACTTTCTGCTGACCACGGGATGAACGCGGTCGACGACGCCGGTCCGCTGGCGGATCCGGTGGCCGAGGCCAGGCGGCTGATCGCGGCGGCGGCCTGCGAGGGCTTGCTGCTGCGCGCGCTCGGCGGGGTCGCGGTGTACCTGCTGGCTCCGGACGGCAAGCCCCGTATCCCCCGCCCAGTCAAGGACATCGACATGGCGGTGCCCAGCGGCAGCGGACGGCTGGCGGCCCGGCTGCTGCAGCAGGCCGGCTACGTCGGCGACGAGATGTTCAACGCGCTGCACGGCAGTCGCCGGCTGCTGTTCGTGGATCCGGACCATGAGCGGCACCTGGACGTGTTCGTCGGCGAGTTCTCGATGTGTCACGAGATCCCGCTCACCGCTCGGCTGGACCGGGCGCCGCTGACCGTGCCGCCCGAGGAACTGCTGCTGTCCAAGCTGCAGATCGTCGAGGCCACCGCGAACGACCAGAGCGACGTCTACAGCCTGCTGGTCCAATACGAGGCGGGCCCCGGCGCCGACCTGGACACCTCGTTCGTGGCGGGGCTGTGCGCCAGGGACTGGGGCTTGTGGCGGACCTGCACGGGCAGCATCGAGCGCCTGCTGGCCAACCTGGAGAGCAGCCCGCTCGATCCGGGCGAGGCTGCGCGGGTCCAGGGACGGCTGGAGGCACTGCGCAGGTCCCTGGAGGCCGAGCCGAAGTCGATGAAATGGCGGCTGCGCAGCCAGGTCGGCGACAAGGTGCGCTGGTACCAGCAGCCGGAAGAGGAAGGCTCACAGGATGGCGCCCGGCCATGACCGCGAGCCTCCCGGGGACCAGCCATGTTCGCTGACCGGCTCGCCGACGTCATAGAAACGCGTGCCCGCCGGCCCGAACTGGTGGCGGAGGCGGCGGCGCAACGGCCGCGAGCCCCGTCGTTCCTAAGCCCCGCCGGCACGCTGGTGCTCATCGCCGCCGATCATCCCGCGCGCGGGACGCTGCGAGCCGGACGGCTGACGACCGCCATGGCCGACCGCGCCAGCCTGCTCGAGCGGATATGCGTGGCGCTGGCGCGGCCCGGAGTCGACGGCGTGCTCGGTTCCGCGGACGTGCTGGAGGACCTGCTGCTGCTTGGCGCGCTGGACGGCAAGGTCGTGATCGGTTCGATGAACCGGGGCGGCCTGGCCGACACCGTCTTCGAGGTCGACGACCGGTTCACCGGCTATGACGCTGCCGCGATCGCGCGGATGGGGTTCGACAGCGGCAAGATGCTGCTGCGCATCGACCCCGACGACCCGGCGACCGCGGCCACGCTGCAGGCCTGCGCGCACGCGGTGTCGGACCTGGCCGCGCGGCGGCTGATCGCGATGATCGAGCCGTTCATCTGCCACCGCGTCGACGGCCGGGTCCGCAACGACCTGTCCCCCGAGGCGATGATCCGCGCCATAACGGTGGCCTCGGCCCTGGGCACGACGTCGGCGTACACCTGGCTGAAGGTCCCCGTGGTGCCGGACATGGAGCGGGTCATGGCCGCGTCCACGCTCCCGGCTCTGCTGCTGGGCGGCGAGGTGCCGGATGACCCGGAGTCCGCCTACGCGAGCTGGCGCAAGGCGCTGCGCCTGCCGAGCGTCAAGGGCCTAGTGGCCGGGCGTTCGCTGCTCTACCCGGCCGACGACGACGTGGCCACCGCGGTCGATACCGCGGTCAGCCTGCTATGACCGCCTTAGGAGGCTGACCGCTTAATGACCGCCGATGGCAGCCTGCGGATCGGGGTGGTGCTTGAAGGCCCGGTCGGCCTGGCGGGACGGGATCACCAGGCACGGGCTGCGGATCGACGCCCTGAACGCTTGGGGTAACCCGTTGCACCCCGACGCGGAACTGGCCCGGCAGCACGACCGGGCCCTGCGCGACGCCATCCGGCTGGCTGCGCTGCTCGGCGTCAGCCGGGTCGTCGCGCTGGCGGGCTGCCCGGCGGGCGCGCCCGGCGACCAGGTGCCGCACTTCGGGGCGGGCGGCTGGCTCCCCTATCTGGAGGGCGTCTACCAGCGGCAGTGGGAGGACCTGGCCTGGTGGACCGGGCTGGTCCGCGCGCTGGGCGCCTCGCAGGCGCAGGTCATCTCCATCGAGCACGAGGACCCGTTCGCGCCGGCCACCACCGGCGTGCCCGAGGCCGCGCGGCTGCTGCGGGCCGCGATCGACGAGGCCGCTATTTCTCGTCGGGGCGCAGCGTAGCGTCCGCGATCCGCCCGCTGGCATCCCACCGGGCCTCCAACTCGGCCATCAGGTGCTGGAGAGTAGCCAGGTGCTGGCTGATCCAGGCGAGCCGGACCGGGATGACCCGCTCGGCCAGTTCGCCCTCTGTCGCATGCTGGTCGACCAGCGCACCGCCTTGCTCGTCCGGGAACGCGATCGCGTTCAGGGTCCGGACCAGGCGGCGCCGGGCGTACTCGTCGGCCGACAGGACCCGGACGGTGCGACTGCCGAAGTAGGCATTCCCTTCGGAGTCACCGGCGGTCGCAGTCACGGTGAGCCAGCGCTCATCCTCACCCGAGCGGGTCACCAGCAGGCGGCCGTCGCTGCTGGCCGGCTCCCCGCCGCGGACCTGCCAGTCGATCTGCGTCAGCCCGTGCCCGGCCACTTGGTCCCCGTCGACGTACCAGCTCACGTCCCGGTCGGGGCCGATCATGTCGCCCTCGCCCGCGTACTCAGATTCCGGGCCGACCGGGCCGTGGATCCGCAGCGCCCGATCCGCGAGCCTGGTCACCACGTTGGCCGTGATCTGGCCGACGCCACGATCGGTTTCCAGCGCGAGCGGCCAGTCCGTGGTGCCGACCGAGAACACCATGCCGCCGGACGGCGCCGTCCGCAACAGCATGGCCGCGTTCGCCTCCTCGTATCCCGCGACCCACCCGGCCGGCAGCCTCGCGAGCGCGAGCAGGACCCGGCCAGCGCCCAGTCCCTTGCGGTGCTCGGCCAGGCGCGGCGGGTCGGATTTCCGCTCCAGCCGGACACCGTCGGTCTCGTAGCCGATCACCGGCGTGGCCGTGCCGCCGGTGATCCCGTCGGGCGGGAATTCGACGCCGTCGAAGGCCCAGTGCGTGCCGACCACCGCCTGGTAGCCGGTGACGGCCCGGCGCCCGTCCCACCAGCCGCCGCCCCAGGCCGGGCTGGACATCGTGAGCCAGTCGTCCGGGTCGTTGACCGGCCATAGCGCGCCGATCCGGTCCGAGCCGCTACCCTCGGGCGACCCGCCGGCCATCTTCCGGCAGAACAGGCGGTCGGCCGACGGGGAGAACTCCACCTCGAAGCAGGCGGTGTCGCCGGTGAAGAAACAGACATTGCCGCCGCGGTCGACGAAGCTCAGGACCCGGTCCCGCATGGCCCACGACCAGTACTCATCGTGCCCGCCGCTGATCAGCAGGCCGCGGCCGGCCAGCAGGTCCTCCTCGTAGTGCAGGTCGTAGTCCGTGCAGTAGCTGACCTGGTAGCCGCGCTGCTCCAGCCACGTCACGAACGGGGCGTCCCAGTGCGCGAACGTCTGCCGCCGCGAGGACCGCAGGTAGGCGTCTGGCGCGTCCCCCTCCATGACCCGGCCGCCGACGCCGGCGTTGCCCGGCCGCTGCAGGCTGCCGACGTAACCCTGAGCCGTCCAGTCCCTGGCCCACTGGGGGGCCGCGTACGTGCTGGCCCCGCCCATCTGGTTGTAGGCGGTGTACGTCGCGGTGGGCAGCTTGTACCAGATCGGGCGGGATCCGGGCGCAGCGTGCCGCCTGAGGATGAACAGGCAGGCATCCTTGCGGGCCGCGAGCTCGGCTGACACAAGGACCGGCTCGGGGAGGCGGTCAGGGCCGAGCGGCAGCGGCACGGCCAGGTACACGCCGTCCGCCAGATCGGCGCCCATCTCGATCGGGTAGACGGGCCAGCCCCAGGCCTCGTCGGGGCGGCCCAGCGGCAGGCTGGCGCCGGACAGGACCCCGGCCTGGCTAGGTACCTCGGTGACCGTGGCGCCGTAGCGGAAGAGCCGGACACCGAATCGCTCGTGCTCGGTCGAGACGTGCAGGCGCAGATCGGCGCCCGCGCCCACGGTCACGGGCCAGGCGTAGCAGGCGGTCATGAGCGAGGTTCCCCCTTGAGAGCCAGCGGTATCTCGGGATAGTGGCAGGCCACCCGGTGGGAGGCGGCGATTTGCAGCAACGGCGGTTCCTCCGCGGCGCAGCGTTCGTCGGCCTTCCAGCACCGGGTACGGAAGCGGCAGCCCGACGGAGGGCTGGTCGCGCTGGGCAGTTCGCCGTGCAGCAGGATCCGGTCCCTGACGTTGGTGCGCCCCGGGTCGGGCACCGGGACGGCGGACAGCAGGGCGGCCGTGTACGGGTGCGCCGGATGCTCGCAGACCGCCTCGGCCGGCCCCTGTTCCACGATGAGCCCGAGGTGCATGACCGCGATCTCGTCCGCCACCTGCCTGATCACCGCCAGGTCGTGGGAGATGAACAGGTAGGCCAGGTCCCGCTCGCGTTGCAGGTCGCGCAGCAGGTTGAGGATGCTGGCCTGGATGCTCACGTCCAGCGCGGAGACCGGCTCGTCCAGGATCATGACCCGCGGCTCCAAGGCCAGGGCGCGGGCGATGCCGATGCGCTGGCGCTGCCCGCCGGAGAACTCGGAAGGGAACCGGACGGCGGCGTCGGGGTCGAGGCCCACGGCCGCCAGTAGCTCGCGGACCCGGCCCGTCCGTCCCGCGATCTTGTGCACGGTGAGCGGTTCACCCACGATCTCCCCCACCGACAGCCGCGGGTTGAGCGATGAGTAAGGGTCCTGGAACACCATCTGCATGTCACGCCGGAACGGCCGGAGCGCGCCATCGTCCAGGCCGGTCAGTTCCGTACTGTCCAGCTTTATGCTGCCCGAGGTCGGCCGCTCCAGCCGCATGAGCAGCCGGGCGACGGTGGACTTGCCGCAGCCCGACTCCCCGACCAGGCCCAGGCACCGGCCCGGCTCGAGATCCAGGCTGATGCCGCTGACCGCGTGCACGGTGGCATAGGAGCGAAGTCCGGAGCCGCGGACCCGGAAGTTCTTCGTGAGGTCACGTACGGTGAGCACGGCGGTGTCCGGCTCTGCCGCTGGGACCGCCGGGGCCGCTGGGACCGCCGGGGCCGCTGGGACCGCCGGGGCCGCGGGGCCCGCCGGGGCGGGCGGGTAGCCGGCCTCCGGCTGGGGCCGAGCCATCACCTGCCCGGCGAAATGACAGGCGGCCAGGTGGGCGGGTGCCACCGGGAGCAGGGGCGGGTCGGCCGCGCACGGCTCGGCGGCTAGCGGGCAGCGCGGGGCGAAGGCGCATCCGGCGCCGTATCCGATCCCGGTCGGCGGGACGCCCGGGATGGCCGCGAGGCGCTCGGTACGCCGGTCCACCGGCGGCAGCGAGGCCAGCAGCCCGGCGGTGTAGGGTACCCGCGGGTCGGAGAAGACATCCCGCGCGCTGCCGATCTCCATGCCCCGGCCCGCGTACATGACCATGATCCGCTCGGCAATCTCGGCCAAGACACCGAGATCATGGCTGATCAGCATCAGCGCGGCCCCGGTCTGGTCCCTGAGGTTACGCAGGGTGTCGAGGATCAGCGCCTGGACGGTCACGTCGAGGGCCGTGGTGGGCTCGTCTGCGATGATCAGCTGGGGCGAGTTCGCGATCGCCATCGCGATCACGACCCGCTGGCGCATGCCGCCTGACAGTTCGTGCGGATACCGGTGCGCGAGTTGCGCGGGCTGCGGCAGCCCGACCTCGCCGAGCAGGTCGGCCGCCCGGCGCCAGGCGGCCGACCTGCTCACCCGCTCGTGCAGCCGGATGCACTCGGCGACTTGCCAGCCGACCTTGTACATCGGATTCAGCGCGGTCATCGGATCCTGGAAGACCATGCTGACCCGGGCGCCCCGGATGGACCGCCACTGGGCCGGGGTACAGTCCAGCAGCTCGCGGCCATCCAGCCGGATCGAGCCGCTGACCTTCGCCGACCCTGGCACCAGGCCCATGGCCGCGAGGGCCAGCATGGTCTTGCCCGAACCGGATTCGCCCACCACCCCCAGGGTGTCCCTGGCCTGCATGGAGAAGCTGACGCCGCGGACCGCCTCGATCAGGCCGGCCTCGGTCGGGATGCTGATCCGCAGGTCGGTGACCTCCAGCAGCGGCGAGCCTGACCGGGCGTCAGGCGCGCGCGCGGAGGTGGTGAGCGATTCTGTCACCGTTGGCGCCTAGCCTGCCCTTACTTGATGTAGAGAGTGTTGTAGTTGATCGCGTCCATGGCCACGCTGTAGACGTAGCCGCCGACCCGCGTGGACACGAAGTCGTACCAGCGGGCGTTGAAGATCGGCGCGTAGGGCGCAACCTGTGTCATCAGGTTCTTGTCGAGGGCCTCATAGAGCTGGGCCCGCTTGGTGCCAAGCGCCGCGGCGGCGGCGTTGAAGGCGGGGATGAACGCCGGGTCGCCGAACCGGGTCAGGTTCGGCGCCGCGTTCGGAGTCGCCGGGTCCATACCGGTGTTGATCAGCGCCTCGGCGTCCGGGAAGTCAAGCGACCACGGCTCGATGCCCATGGGGGTGTGGCTGGCCGGGTTGCTGATGTAGGAGCTGTTGACGCTGTTCGGCGACCCGATCACGGTGACGTTGATCCCGATCGCGGCCAGGTTGGCCTTGATCACCTCGGCCATGTTGATGAACCCCGGTGCGTCGTTCTGAGCCCGCAGTGAGGTGTTGATCGGCAGCTTCACGCCCGATGCCGCCATCAGCGCCTTGGCTTCGGTCAGGTTGGGGGTGTCCGGGTACGCGCTGTACGGCGCGTACCCGAGCGCGCCCGGCACCATGATCTGGCTGGTCACCGAGCCGACCAGCGGCCCGCCCCACTGTTCTTCGATGGCGATCCTGTTGATCGCGTAGTTGACCGCCTTGCGGACGTCGATGTTGTTGAACGGCGCCACCTCGTTGTTCAGGAACAGGTAGGTGGTCTCCGGGCGGGGTGACTGGTGGACCTGGCTGGCCAGGGCGGCGTCGTGCGAGATCCGGATGATGTCGGCGGTGGCCAGGTTCGAGGTCTGGAAGTCGAGCTGGCCGGCCTGGATCTCCAGCGCCGCCTGGCTGGCCTGGACCCCGATGTTGAAGACGAACTTGGCGACGTGACCGCGGACGCCGAGGGCCTGGTCGTAGTTCTTGTTGAAGACCATCACGATCTGCCGGCCCGGCTGGTAGGACTGCAGCTTGTACGGCCCGCTGGCGTAGTTCATCTCCAGCGTGCCGGTCTCCTGGGACTTCATGGGCGTGCCGACCGGCACCGGGCACGTGGTGGGCAGCGCGGCCTTGTACAGGAACGCCCCGTCGGGCGCGCTCAGGTGGAAGGTCACCGTGTTGGTGGTGGCCACGATGCCCGCGACGGTGCTCGACTTGCCCGCCAGGTACGCGGGCGCGCCGACCACGTTGGTGAAGTAATAGCCGGTTCCGGTGTCGATGGCCGGGTTCATCAGCCGCATGAACGTGTACTTGATGTCCTGGCCGGTGATCGGGGTGCCGTCGGAGAACCTGGCGCCGGGACGGAGCGTGAAGGTGTACGTCAGGCCGTCGCTGCTGATGGCCGGCATGTTCGCCGTGCCGGCGGTCAGCTGGGTGCCCGCCGCGTCGCTCTGGTCGGCGTAGCGCACCAGGGTGGTGCACATCGCGTTGGCCAGGCCCCAGGTCACTGCGAAGTACCAGCGGTTCGGGTCCATGGTGTCGATGGCTCCCGAGGACATCGCCCCGGTCAGGGTGCCGCTCGCGACGCCCGGCTGGGCCGCGCTGCTCGCGCTGGCCGAGGACGAGCCCGAGGAGCTGGCCGAGGAACAGGCGGCCAGCGCGGCCACCAGGGCCGCGGCCAGCGCCAGCGGCCCGCGTAGCGGGCGGCGTGATGAGTGCGCCATTAGCTTCTCCGATCGTTTCATTCGGATTCCGTGGCCTGGTGAGCGTGCGCTAAGGCCGGCGCGCCGGGCCACGGGGCCGGCTAGGCGTCGGGGACATGGCGGATCCGCGGATCTAGGGCCATATGTGCGATGTCGACGACCGTGTTCGCGATCACGGCGATCACGGCGGCGACGATGATCACGGCGGTGATCACCGGGTAATCCAGGTTCTCGATGGCGCTTAGGCCGGTGTAGCCGATCCCGGGGATGGCGAAGACCGTCTCGACGAAGAACACGCCGGTGAGCGCGGTGGCGACGTCGGCGCCGAGCAGCACGGTGACCGAGGGCAGCACGTTCCGGCCGACGTGCCGGATCAGGACCCGGCTCGTCGAGGCGCCCTTGGCGCGGGCGGTCCTGGTGTAGTCCTCGGCGAGCTGCTCGGCCGTCAGGGTGCGCAGGAAGCGGATGTAGACCGCCGCGAACCCGACGGCCAGGGTGACCCACGGCAGGATCAGGTGGTAGGCCCACTGCACCGGGTTCTGCCCGAAATCGACGTAGCCGGTGATCGGGAACAGCTGCGTGCCGACCGGCAGGATGTGCAGGCCGAACAGCTGCCCCTGGGTCGGCTCGTACCCGAACTGGTAGGCGATCACGGGAGCCAGCCAGAAGACCGGGATCGACATGCCCAGGATGGCGATGACCCGGCCCGCCACGTCGCCGACCGACCGCGGCCGCAGGCCGCCGTAGGCTCCGATCGGCACCGCGATGCCGAGCCAGACCACCGCCGCGCCCAGCACGAGGGAGGCGGTGGCGCGCAGGGCCGGCCAGAGGATCTGGGACACCGGGCGGCTCTGAACGTAGGAGAAGCCGAAGTTCCCGCGGACCAGGCGCCCGAGGAAGACCAGGTACTGCTTCCAGTAGGGCTGGTTGAGGCCGAGGTTCCTGGCGACCAATGCGATCTGGGCCGGCGACGCGGTCTTGCCCGCGATCCGCTGAGCGGGGGACGCCCCGGTGAACCGGGCGATCACGTAGAACAGCAGCCAGGCCAGCAGGGTGACGAGGAGGATCTGGGCCAGCGCGCCGAGGACCCTGGTCCCGGCGAGCCGGATCATCGGCGCCCCTTGGGGTCGAGCGCGTCCCTGATCCCGTCGCCGAGGAGGTTGAAGGCGAGCATGGTCATGACCAGCGCCACCCCGGGCACCAGGGCCAGGCCTATGTCGGTCGTGTACATGCCGGACGTGACGGCGTCCGAGAGCATCTGGCCCCAGCTCGGCGTGGGCGGCGGCACGCCCACGCCGAGATAGGACAGGCCCGCCTCGAAGATGATGTTGTTCGCGATGATCGACGTCGCGTAGACCAGCAGCGGTCCCCCTACCTGCGGCAGCAGATGGACCACGAGCAGCCGCCGGGGACGGGCCCCCAGGGCCCGGGCGGCCGCGACGAAGGTCATCTTCTTGGTGGCCACCGTGGTGCCGCGTACGATCCGGGCCGGGTAGTACCAGGTGAACAGCGAGATGATGATAACCACGTTGAGCAGTCCTGGCCCGATGACAATGGCCAGCCCGACCCCGAGCAGCACGTTCGGGAAGGCCATGGCGGTCTCGGTCATCCGGGTGACCACCGCGTCGACCCAGCCGCCCAGGTAGCCGGCCAGCAGGCCCAGCGACACCCCGATGACCAGGGCGATCGCTGTCGCCGAGGTGGCCACGAGCAGCGAGATCCGCGCACCGTAGAGCACCCGGACGAGCTGATCCCGGCCGAGTTGGTCGGCGCCCAGGATGAACAGGCTGCCGTGCGGATTCGTCGCCGTGCCTGTCGCGTTGAGGGTACGGGAGAAGAAACCGATCGGCAGGCCGTCGGAGTGCAGCGCGTCCGGGAATTGCGCGATCGGCGAGTGCCCGGTGAGCTTGGCGGCGAGCGGCCCGCCGATCAGGGCCGCGAGCACCAGCAGGAGCAGCAGGCAGGCCGCGAAGATCGACACCGGATCCCGGCGCAGCCGGCGAAGCGCGATCGCCCGCAGGCCCGCGGGCCGGGCGGCGACCGGCGCGCTGCCGGGCAGGTCCGCCCGGTGGTCGATGGTCATCGCGGCTCGATCCGCCCCGCTGCGGACGCACACCCGGCCATCGGATCACCTCGCTCGGCCGCGACCCAAGCCGCGTACATCGTGGTGCTACGCTGCCTCCGCTCGCCTGGGTATGTCAATACTTGAGAACATGTTGTTATCTACATGATCTAACATGAAACAAGGCCGAAACTCCTGCTTAAACGCGATGTCATCACCAGTTTGTATGAACAAATTCTTGACTGACTTAGGTGACAAGTGTAGACATCCTCATAGGCCGTGGCGTCAGCTGACGTCCCGTCCTCGCTCGTGAAGGCGGGAGGCACGACGTGCGGGACGAGCAGCGTCGCACCATCAGCGAAATACGGGCGCGGGACCCGGACGCCATAGCGGCGGCCGCCGCACGGCGCCGGCGGCGGCCCTGGCTCGGGCCGTCGGGAAGGCTCATGATCATCGCGGCCGATCACCCGGCCCGCGGCTCGCTCGAGGCCGGCCGCCGGCCGATGGCCATGGCCAGCCGGTACGACCTGCTCGACCGGATACTGATGGCGCTGGGCCGTCCCGGCGTCGACGGCATCCTCGCGACCGCGGACGTCATCGAGGACCTGCTGTTGCTCGGCGCGCTGGACGACAAGCTGGTCATCGGGTCGATGAACCGGTCAGGGATACCCGGGTCGGTATTCGAAGTGGACGACAGGTTTACCGCCTACAACGCCAGTGCCCTGGCCACGGCCAACCTGGACGGCGGAAAGATGCTGCTGCGGATCGACCAGGACGACCGGGCCACGGCGGGGACGCTCGAGGCCTGCGCCGCCGCCGTCACCGACCTGGCCGGGCACCGGCTCACCGCCCTGATCGAGCCCTTCATGGTGCACAGGAAGGACGGCCAACGGGTCAATGACCTGTCGCCCGACAGCGTGATCCGCGCCATCGCCATCGCCTCGGGGCTCGGCGTAACCTCTGCCTACACGTGGCTGAAGATCCCGGTGGTCGAGGAGATGGAGCGGGTGGCCGAGTCGTCCACGCTGCCCGCCCTGCTGCTGGGCGGGAACACCGCTGATCACCTCGACGGGGTCCTCGCCCGATGGCAAGCGGCCCTGCGGCTGCCGGGCGTGCACGGCCTGATGGCCGGCCGCACCCTGCTGTATCCGCCGGGCGATGACGTGGCGGCGGCCGTCGACGCCGCCGTGAGCCTGCTGCCGCACAGGTCGCGAGCACTGGAAGCCGAATCCGACCGGCGGCTGGCGGCCGGATGATCGAGCTACCGCCATCGGCGCTAGATCAGCTGCCGACGCCGTGCCTGGTGGTGGACGCGGCCGCCGCGAGCCGGAACATCCAATGCTGCGCGTCGTTCTTCTCCGGCCAGCGCGCGGCCCTGCGTCCGCACTTCAAGGCCCACAAGTGCACGGCGCTGATGCAGCAGCAACTGGACGCGGGCAACTGCGCAGGCGTGGCGTGCCAGACCTCGTGGGAGGCGCTGGTCCTGGCCCGGTCCGGGTTCACCGACATCCTGATCGCCAATCAGGTCGTCGACCCGGCCGCGCTTGACGAGCTGGCGCAGGCCGCCGCCCGAGCCCGGCTGACCGTGGTCGTCGACCACGAAGCCCAGGTAGAACTGCTCGCGCGAACGGCCGACAGGCACGGTGTGTCGATCGGCGTGCTTATCGAGCTTGACGTTGGCGCCGGACGGTGCGGGCTGCCGTTCGGCGACACCGGCCTGGTCCCCCTGGCCGAGCAGATCGCCAGGCACGACTCGCTCGGGTTCGGCGGCCTGCAGGCGTACGAAGGGCACGCCGTGCACAGGGACAGCCGTGAGGTCCGCGCCACCCTGGTCCGGCAGGCGGCCCTCCAGATCCAGCACGAGCAGGCCCGGCTGGCCGCCGCCGGGTTCGGCTGCCGGGTGGTATCGGGCGGCGGCACCGGCACGTACGATCTCGCCGCGGAGGCCGGTGCCTTGACTGAGGTCCAGGCCGGATCGTACGTGCTCATGGACGGCCGATACGGAACGCTCGACCTGCCGTTCGAGTCGGCGCTGTACTGCGTGGCCACGGTGATCAGCCGCCGTCGCTCCCGTGCGGTGCTCAACGTGGGCCTCAAAGAGCTCACGGTGGAATACGGGATGCCGATCCTGCAGGTCCCTGGGGCCCGGGTGACGGCGCTGTCCGATGAGCACGCACAGGTCAGCCTCGCGGCTCTGCCGCCGCTGACCGGGCACGGCGCGCTGGACATCGGCGAGAAGGTCCTGCTCATTCCCGCCCACGTCGATCCGGCCGTCAACCTCTACGACCGGCTCTTCGCCTGGACCGGATCCGGGTTCACCGAGTGGGAGGTGGACGGCCGCCGGCGCTACCGGCTAGGCGGGATCAGCCGGTGATGGGCTCCGGCCGGGGGAAGGTCGTGGTGAAGGCGTACCGGGAGGCCCGGTACAGGTGCCGGGCGAACTCGACCGGACGGCCGGCTTGATCGTAGGCAATGCGCTCCATGGTGAGCAGCGCGGTGCCGCGGGTCTCCTCCAGCATGCGAGCCTCGGCGCCCGAGGCGTTCTTCGCACCCATGCGCTGAGTCGCCGAGTACAGCCCGATGCCGGAGGCGCGCAGCAGCTCGTACAGTCCGTGCTGTTCGAGCATGTCGACGTTGAGCTGGACCAGCCCGGCAGGCAGGTAGTTGTGCAGCAGGGCCATCGGCTCACCGTCGGCCAGCCGGATCCGCTCCAGCGACATCACCAGCGCGCGCTCCGGCAACCGCAGCGCCTCGGCCACCTGGTCGCTGGCGTGGCTGACCTCGGCCTTCAGCACCCGGGTGGCGGGCTTGCGGCCGCTGGCCGCCAGGTCATCGTAGAGGCTGGTCAGCTCCACCTTGCGGTCGATCCGCTCGTTCGCCACCAGAGTGCCCGTGCCGCGCTTGCGCATGACCAGGCCCTTGTTGGCCAGATAGAGGAAGGCGGCCCGCACGGTGGGCCGGGACAGGCCGAGCATCTCCGCCAGCTGCACCTCGTTCTCCAGCCTGGCGCCCACCTTGAGCGTGCCGGATCTGATGGCTGACTCGAAGTGCTGGGCCAGCTGGAAGTACAGCGGCACCGGGCTGGTCCGGTCGATGGTAATCGGGCCGCTCGCGCCGAGATCGCGTTCAGGCATCGTCCTCATCCGGGCATGACACTAGGCTCGTTTGTTTGGACATTGTAACCACTGCAGAGTTAATCCGCCGCGCGGAGTGGATTGAAACCCGGGTTTCATCCTGCTTGAGGGGCAAGGGAACGGAGCATCGGGAACTGTTTTTTACTTTGTCTTTACATATTCACAGACTCTTGACAGGTCATAACGAGCCAGGCCATGATCGACTATCGGCAGCGCTGGGAGGAAACGTGCAGGTCCGGGTCGGGCTGGTCGGGACCGGCGTCATCGCCCAGGTCATGCACCTGCACTACCTGGCCGAACTCCGCGACCGCTTCGAGGTCGCGGCGGTCTGCGACCTGGACAGCGACAGCGCCCGGGCGTGCGCGGAGCGTTACCGCATCCCGGCGGTGTTCACCGACTGGCGGGCCCTGGTCGAGCACCCGCTCGACGCGGTCATGGTGCTGACCTCGGGCAGCCACGCCCCGATTGCCGAGGCGGCCGCCCGAGCCGGGCGGCACGTATTCGTGGAAAAGCCGATGTGCTTCTCGGGCGCGGAGGGCCAGGCCATGGTGGCCGCCGCCGAGGCGGCCGGGGTGGTCCTGATGACCGGCTACCCGAAACGGTACGACCCGGCGTTCGCGCGGATGCGGGAGGAGACCGCCGGACTGGACGGCGCCCGGCTGCTGCGGGTCACCACGTTCGAGTCGCCGTTCCGCCCGTACGTCGGGCATTACCCGCTGCTGCCGCGGGTGCCGTTGCCCGCCGAGGTCATGGTCGCCCTGAACCGGGACAGCGACGAGCGGATCAGGGCCGCGGTCGGCTCGGCGGCGACCGAACTAGAGCGGCAGGTCTACGCGATGGTGCTGCTGGACACGCTGGTCCATGAACTGAACACGGTGCGCGGCCTGCTCGGCGAGCCGACCCGGCTGGACTATGCGAGCCTGGCTCTGGACCAGGTCACGGTGATGCTGCGGTTCGGCGACCTGCCGGTGGCCATCCACTGGATCGACCTGCCCGGCATCGCGCGGTACGGGATGGAGTTCGCGCTGTACGCGCCGGACCGGCGACTGCGGCTGACCTTCCCCTCCCCGTTCCTGCGCAACGAGCCGGCCACGCTCGGGATCGAGGGTGGGACCGCTGGCACGGGCCGCTCCTGGCGGACCGAGGAGATCACCAGCTACGAGAGCGGTTTCAAGAACGAACTGGTCGCGTTCCACGACAGCATCGTCACCGGCCGCCCGGCGCCCACCTCGGGCCGGGACGGCCTGCGGGACGTGGCGCTGTGCCAGGCCATCATCGACAGTCACCACCGGTCGGCACCGGTCGACTACCCCTCGACAGTAGGGAGCGGCGGATGAGCGGAAACATCTCGGTGGCGAACGCCCCGGTCAGCTACGGGGCCTTCGAGCTGACCGTCGGCCACGACCCCGACGTGCCCGACGGCGTCACGGTTCTGGACCAGGTGGCCGCGGCCGGGTACGCGGGCATCGACCTGGGCCCGGTCGGGTACCTGGGCAGCGGCGAGCGGCTCGGCGAACTGCTGGCCGAGCGAGGTCTCGGCCTGGCCGGGGCCTACGTCGAGCTGCCGTACGCCGATCGCGACGCGCTGGAGCGGGCGCTGCCCGAGCTAGACGCCATCCTGGACGTATTCGATGTCGTCCGGTCCTACCTCCCGGGTCCGTCACCCCGGCCGACGCTGGCCGAGGCCGGCAACCAGGAGCGGCGGAACCGCCCCGGCCGCTCGGTCCGGGATCCATCCCTCGGGTTCGACGCCGACGGGTGGCGCCGGTTCGCGGGCGGGCTGGCCCGGGTGATCGAACGCTGCCGGGACCGGGGCTACGAGCCGACCTTCCACCCGGAGACCGGCACCAACGTCGAGGCGCCGTGGGAGATCGAGCGGGTCCTTGAGGTGTCCGACGTGGGGTTGTGCCTGGAGACCGGGCACATGTTGCTCGGCGGCGGCGACCCGGTGGCCATGCTTCGCGACCTCGGTGACCGGATCAACCACGTGCACCTGAAGGACGCGCGGCTGCCGGTCATGGCCGAGATCATCGCGGACGAGGCACCGGTGACCGAGATCTGGACCAGGGAGGCGTTCTGCGCGCTGGGCAGCGGTGACCTGGACGCCGACGCCGTGCTGGACGGCCTGCGCCGGATGTCGTTCGGCGGCTGGCTGGTGGTCGAGCAGGACATCTTGCCGCGCAGCGCCGAACGGTTCGCCAGGGCCGCGGCCGAGCAGCGGCACAACCGGGAGTTCCTCGCCGTGCGAGGCCTGTAAAAGAGGCCCCGTAAAAGAGGCCCCGTAAAAGAGGCACAGCAAAAGAGGCACAGTAACGAAAGGCGGAAGCTGTCACCATGGCACCGTTCGGAATAGGCCTGGTCGGTGCCGGTCGCATGGGCCGCACTCATCTGCGGGCCCTAGCCGGGTCAGACGTAGTGAAGGTGACCGCCATCGCGGAGCCGTCGGCGGCCGCCCGCCAGGCCGTGACCGCGCTCGGCGTGGCCATGTACGAGAGCGTAAAAGAGCTGCTGGATCAGGCCGAACTGGACGGGGTGCTGATCGCCGCGCCGACCGACCAGCACGGCGCGGTCATCGCCGAGGTCGCCGCGCGCGGGCTGCCCATCCTGTGCGAGAAGCCGTGCGGGCTCACGGCGGCCGCCGCCCGGGCCTCGGCGCAGGTCGAGGTGCCGCTGCAGGTGGCCTACTGGCGCCGGTTCGTGCCGGGCCTGCGGCAACTGCACGACCGGATCGCGGCCGGCCACCTCGGGGTCATCCACCTGATCACCTGCTACCAGTGGGACGAGCGGCCGCCGTCGCCGAACTTCCGGGCGCACAGCGGCGGGATCGCGGTCGACATGGGCGTGCACGAGTTCGACCAGCTACGCTGGCTGACCGGCCAGGACATCGGCGGCCTGTCCGTGGTGACGTCCGGCTCGGCACCGGACGGGATCGCCGACGTGGACGGCGCGCAGGTCATCCTGTCCCTGACCGGCGGGGCCACCGGGTTCGTCTCGCTGGGCCGCTACTTCCGGCTGGGCGACGCGGTGTGGGCCGAGGCGTTCGGCACCGAGGGGCACGAGCGATGCGACGTCATCGACCCGGCCGAGGGCGAGATCGCGCAGCTCGCGGCGCTGCGGGTCCAGGCCGAGAGCTTCGCGTCGTACGCGGCGGGCGGGCCGTGTGAGGGCGCCACCATCGACGACGCGGTCGCGGCGCTGGCCGCCGCCGAGCAGGTCACGGCCGCGATCCCGCAGGCCCGTGAGAACGTCAGCGACGGCCTGCCGCCCAACTACCGGCATCAGCCCGGCGGGTGAGCAGTTTGGAAAGCCCGCCGCCGCTGCGGATCGGCATCGTCGGGTACGGCGTGATGGGCAAGGCGCACAGCTACGGCTACCGGGTGGCGCCCCTGCTGCGCCGGCTGCCAGTGACGCCGATGGTCACGGTGATGTCCGGGCGCAGCGCCGGCGCGGTCGCCGCGGCCGCGGCCGCGTACGGCATCCCGGAAACCGTCACCGACTGGCGCGAGCTGATCAGCCGGGACGACGTTGACCTGGTGGACATCTGCACCCCGCCCGGCACGCACGCGCAGATCGCGCAGGCCGCCGCCGCGGCAGGCAAGGCGGTGCTGTGCGAGAAGCCGCTCGCGCTCAGTTACGCCGAAGCAGCCGCCGCGCTGGACGCGGTGACGCGGGCCGGGGTGCACAACGCGGTCGGCTTCAACTACCGGCGGCTGCCCGCGGTCGCGCTGATGCGGCGGATGATCGCCGAGGGCGCGGTCGGGGAGATCAGGCTCTGGCGGGCCACCTGGCTGTCCGACGAGTTCACCGACCCGGCCACCCCGTGGGACTGGCGCTTCGACCGGGCCATGGGCGGCACCACGATCGCCGACCTGGGCAGCCACCTGATCGACATGGCGCTGTGCATGGCTGGCCCGGTAGACAGCGTCTGCGCGCAGGCGGTGACGTTCATCGGTTCGCGCGCCTCCGCTGACGGCGACGGGACCGTGCCGGTGACCGTGGACGACGCGGCCAGCGCGCTGCTGCGGTTCGAATCCGGCGCGCGCGGCACTATGGAGGTGGCCCGCGCGGCGGTGCGCCGGCCGAGGTGATCTCGGCCGTGCATCCGCGGTGACGGGAGGCGGGGCTAACTAGGCGAGCGCGAGCAGGGCCCGGCACAGCACAGCCAGGTCGTCCGGCGTGCAGTCGACGTGCGGGCTGATCCGCAGCAGCGGTTCCGTCATCTCGCGGGGCGCGCGGGTGATCGCTCCCGCGGTGGTCACGATGCCGTACTCGCGCAGCAGGCGTTCCCTGGTCTGCCCGATGTCCTGCCCGCATCCCGCCCGCAGCGCGGTGATCGCGGACCCGGCGTCCGCCGGGCCGACCACCGTCCATCCGGGCAGGCCGGCCAGCGCTTCCCTGGTCTGCCGTCCGACCGACGCCAGCCGCTGCCACACGCGATCCGGCCCGGCCGCCACGTACTCCCTGACCGCCGTGCACAGGCCGACCCACCCTGGCACGTTGGCCTCGCCCGCCTCGAGCAGCCAGACCGGGCTGGCCTCGGCGGGGCGCATGCTGGCCACCAGGTCGGGGGCGCTGATCCTGAGCCGGTCCCACCAGCGCTCCGCTATCCCGAGCATCCCCACGCCGCGCGGTCCTGTGAGCCACTTGCGGCTCGGCGCGTAGATGGCATCCGCCCCGCACGCGGTGTCGACGTGCCCGAGGGCCTGCGCCGCGTCCACCCACAGCGGCACGCCCGCGGCGCGGCAGAGCGCCGCGGCCTGCGCGACCGGCTGGAGCAGGGCCCGGTGCGAGGTGACCTGGGTCAGGTGGACCGCCGTCGGCGGGCTGTCGGCCAGGGTGCGCTCCAGCGCCGCGAGGTCGGCCGCACCGTCGCCGTCGGCCGCGAGTTCGGTGATGCGCAGCCCCCGGTCGGCGAACGCGTGCAGGTTGGGCCCCCACTCGCTCGGGACCACCGCGACGGTGTCGCCGGACCGGAGCGGCCAGGCCGCGAGCAGGGAGCGCAGTGCTGCCTCCGCACTCTGCACGAACGCGACCCCGGCGGCCGGGACGCCGAGCAGCCTGCCGAGTTCGGCGCGGCCCTGCGCGAGCAGCGGGCCGGCCTCGGCCTGGGCCACGTACGCGCCCACGGTGGCCTCGCGCTCGGCGTGCGCCGCCGTGGCCCGGAGCGTGGCCACCGAAGATCGTCCCGCGGCGGCGGTGTCAAGGTAAAGGCGCTGCGCGGGCGGTCGCTCCGCGCGCCACCAGCCCCAGTCCTCGCCCACGCTCACCCGCCCGGGGCGGCTTGCTCGGGGTCGCGTTCCTCGGCCGGCTCGGGTGCGGGGGCCGGCCCCGGTGCGGGTCGTCCCGGCCGGCGCTGGCTGCGGTAGAACCAGACCGCGCCGACCACGGTCAGGGTGCACGCGATGTACATGTTCAGCCGCAGCCCGAGGATGTACACCGAGGAGTCGATCCGCATGGACTCCTCGAAGATCCGGTACGCCGAATAGCCGAACACGTACAGGGCGAAAAGCCCGGGCGGCTTGACCGGCTTGCCCCGGAGCCCGTGGTGCCCGAGCCAGATCAGCACTCCGGCCCAGGCGAAGTCGAAGATGAGCTCGTAGAGGAAGGTCGGCTGGAACGTGCTGAAGTGCAGGTCCGCGGCCGGGATCCCGTCGGATAGGCGGTACTGGTACGGAATCTCCAGGCCCCAGGGCAGCGACGTCGGACGGCCGAACAGCTCCTTGTTGAAGTAGTTCCCGATCCGCCCGATGCCCTGCGCGGCCAGCAGCCCAGGCGCGACCGCGTCCATGAACAGGGCCACGCTCACCCCGCGCCTGCGCAGGCGCCAGACGCTGACCAGGGTGGCCAGCGCGACCCCGCCCCAGATGCCCAGACCGCCGTCCCAGACCGCGAACACCCCGTACCACACGTGCGGGATGTCCATTGGCGTGGTGATGTCGAAGTAGATCCGCCCGCCGATGATCCCGGCCGGGACGCCCCAGATCGCGATCTCGCCGACCAGGTCGGGGTTCCCGCCGACCGCGCTCCACCGCCGCCTGGTCATGATGATCGCGAGGGCGATCCCGACCAGGTACATCAGCGCGTAGAAGTGGATGACGACAGGGCCGAGGTTGAAGCTATTGATCGACGGGCTGGGAATGTACGCCGAGATCGCTGACGCCATAGCGCCGAGCGTACACCGGGCCCTAACGCGAACCGGCCGGCCTGGCGCCCGGGGCGGGCAGCAGGCCGGCCGGTGTCACCACCGCCGTTCGGGATATTGGTTACGACGTGGTGCGCGATTAGCGTTGGGGTGTGCTGGCCTGGCGGGTTGGCTGGTGTGTGGTTACCGCTCGGCGGCGCGGTCGGAGACCAGGCCGGCGACGGCCAGGTAGGTCTCGTCGAAGTCT
>JBOHCK010000009.1:0-40669 GCA_050698755.1 Streptosporangiaceae bacterium
GGCCGCGGCCGCCCCGGCCGCGGAGCTCTGGGAGGCCAGGCACGTGCTGCGGGCCAGGCTGGTGGCCGAGACCCGGCGGCGGCTGCTCGCCTCCTGGCGCCAGCGCGGCGCGTCAGGGGCCGAGCTGACCTGGATCGACGACGTGCTGGACGAGCACGTGCTGACCATCGGGTTCGCCCGCCGGGTGCCCTCGTACAAGCGGCTCACGCTCATGCTGAACAACTCCGCCGAGCTCGCGGCGCTGCTGAACGACCCCGCGCAGCCGGTCCAGGTCGTCGTCGCGGGCAAGGCGCACCCCGCCGATGACGGCGGCAAGGCGCTGATCCAGCAGATGGTCCAGTTCACTGACACGCCGGAGGTCCGGCGCCGGATCGTGTTCCTGCCCGACTACGACATGGCCATGGCGCACACCCTCGTCCAGGGGTGCGACGTGTGGCTGAACAACCCGCTGCGCCCGCTGGAGGCCTGCGGCACGTCGGGGATGAAGGCGGCGCTGAACGGCGCGCTGAACCTGTCCGTGCGTGACGGCTGGTGGGACGAGTGGTACGACGGCGGGAACGGGTGGGAGATCCCGTCGGCGGACGGGGTTCGCGACGCCGCGCGGCGCGACGAGCTCGAGGCGCAGGCCCTGTACGAACTGCTGGGCAAGTCGGTGGCGCCGCTGTTCTACGACCGGGACGCGGACGGGATCCCGCTGGGCTGGGTGGAGCGGATCAGGCACACGCTCCGCTCGCTCGGGCCGAAGGTACAGGCCGAGCGGATGGTCAGGGAGTACACCACCGAGCTCTACGTGCCCGCCGCCGCCTCGTCGCGGGCGCTGGCCGACGGGTCCGGGTTCGAGCCCGCGCGGGAGCTGGCCGCCTGGAAGCAGCGCGTCCATGCGACGTGGCCCCAGGTGCGGATCGAGCACGTGGAGGCCGAGGCCGCGGGGCAGTTGCTCGGCTCGGTCCTCGCGGTCCGGGTGTCGGTGGCGCTGGGCGAGCTGAGCCCGGACGACGTCAGCGTGGAGGTGGTGTACGGGCGGCCCGACGAGGACGGCGAGATCGCCGCGCCCGCGTACGCCCCGCTGTCGGCCGAGGGCGCCTCCGAGGCCACCGGCCTGCAGCGGTACGGCGGCGAGGTCCCGCTCGACCGGCCCGGGCCGTTCGGCTACACGGTGCGGGTGCTGCCCCGGCATCGCCTGCTCGACAGCCGGGCCGAGATGGGCCTGGTCACCTTCCCGCAGGCGCCGGCCGGGATGGTCAACGGCGACCTGCGCTGAGCCGGCCTGCGCTTGAGTCGGCCTGCGCTTGAGTCGGCCTGCGCTGAGCCGACCCGCTTGAGTCACGGAGGAGATGGCTATGGGTGAGTTCGTCCGGCTCGAGGCGGCGGACGGCATCGGCACGATCCGGCTGGACCGGCCGCCGGTCAACGCCATGAACGACCAGCTGACCAGCGAGCTCGCAGACGCCGCTCGCGCGGCTGCGGAGGCCGGGATCCGCGCGGTGATCATCTACGGCGGGGAGAAGGCCTTCGCCGCCGGGGCCGACATCGGGAACATGGCTGAGGCGGGCTACGCCGAGATGGCACTGCGGTCGGCGCGGCTGCAGGATGCGATGGGCCTGATCGCCGGCCTGGGCAAGCCGGTGATCGCCGCGATCACCGGGTACGCGCTGGGCGGCGGGCTCGAACTGGCCCTGGCCGCGGACTTCCGCGTCGCGGGGGAGAACGCCAGGCTCGGCCAGCCGGAGATCCTGCTCGGCGTCATCCCCGGGGCGGGCGGCACGCAGCGGCTGCCCCGCCTGGTCGGCCCCGCCCGCGCCAAGGACCTCATCTTCACCGGCCGGATGGTCCGGGCGGCCGAGGCGCACGCCATCGGCCTGGTGGACCTGGTCGCGCCGGACGCCTCGGTCTACGAGGCGGCGCTGGCGATGGCGCAGCGGTACGCCGCCGGCCCCGCGCTCGCGCTGCGCGCGGCCAAGCAGGCGATCGACTACGGCCTGGGGGTGGACCTGGCCACCGGCCTGGAGCTCGAGCGGGTCCAGTTCGCCGCCCTGTTCGGCACGCAGGACCAGCGCGCCGGGATGCGCAGTTTCCTTGAGCAGGGCCCAGGAAAGGCGACGTTTACCGGTAGCTGACCGGCGCCGCCGTGTGGTCCCGGGCGTCCCGCTGGCTGCGGCTGCGGCCGGCTACCTGGTGGCTGCGACCCTGACCTGGGTCACCATCCGCCCGGGCCAGCAGGACCTCAGGACGTGAACACGATCCCGCCCACCGCGCCGTCTCACCGGCCACCGGCAGGGCCCGGCGGGCTGCTCATCCACACCGACAGATGGGCGGGCTCCAGGGCGCGCTGCACGACGGCGGCCAAGTCGTCGTGGACGGCGTCGAGGTCCACGGCGTCCTGCAGACGGTCCGCGAACGCGGCCACGGTCCGCTCGGCGTCGTACCGGGCCCGGTTGAAGCGCCGGTCCACGATCCGCTGGACGCGTCGGCGGAGCGGGGTGAACAGCGCCGCGGCGGGCCAGCGTGGCCCACCGCGCTGTCGATGGCCACCAGCCCGTCGTAGGAGTCCAGCGCGACATGATGCCCGCTGACCGCTTGGGCCACGGCCACGATCACCGCCGCGGTGAACAGCATCAGCGCGGCCATGAACGCCAACGTTACCGCCGAACCGGACCCCTAACCCGGCCCGCCGTGGCCGCCACGTCTCCGCGGAGACGTTCCACGCAATTGCGCGAGGCGTCTCCGCTACGCCGCCGGGGCGGTGCCGGAATCCCTCGGGAGCCCGGGTGGTTGTGCCAGGCATGGCATCAGGGCACACCATCACGATCACCCCGGCCGAGCGTCACATCGAGGTCAGCGTGGGCGGCCAGCAACTGGCCTCCTCGGACCGCGCGCTGCGCCTCGACGAGACCGGCTCCCCGGCCCGCTACTACATTCCACGCGAGGACGTGCGCACCGACCTGCTGCAGCCCACCGCGCAGCAGACGACCTGCCCGTTCAAGGGCCAGGCGTCTTACTGGTCGGCCCAGGTCGGGGGCGAGGTCTACGAGAACCTGGTCTGGAGCTACCAAACGCCGATCCCCGCAGCCGAGCAGATCGCCGGCCTGATGTGCTTCTACAACGATCGCGTCGAGCTGACCGTGAGCGACGGGCACCAGCCGGACCCGAGGACGGCTTCCCGCTCGTAGCCGTGCGAGTATCGGGGGATGATCGCGAGAATCTGGCGCGGAGCGGTCCGGGCGCAGGACGCTGAGGCCTACGCGGCGTACGTCCAGCGGACCGGCATCGAGGGCTACCAGCGCACGCCCGGTAACCGCGGGGCCTGGCTGCTCCGGCGCATCGACAGCGAGCGTGCGGAGTTCGTCACCCTGAGCTTCTGGGAATCCCGGGCTGCGATTGAGGGCTTCGCCGGCCCCGACATCGACCAGGCCGTCTTCTACCCCGACGACGATCAGTTCCTGATCGACCGCGACCTGACCGTCCGCCACTACGAAGTGGTCGGCTCGGATCAGGCGGATACGTCTAGCTGAGCTGCGGCCCGGCTACGTCGTCCCGCAGGTCCCACGGGCCTCAGCAGCGCGATATCCGATTACCAGCACGGAAGCAGCAGGTATTTTCCGGGAGGATTCGGGTCAGCCCGAATCCTCCCGGATCTTTCCGGGGCCCAGCGCATCACGACGCGCTCGGGTCACATCCGCTCGCCGGCCGTGACCGGGACGCTGATGGTATTCCCCGCCGGGGCCAGCGGGCACTGCCACGCGTGGTTGTACCGGCACGAGGGGTGGTAGAGGAAGTTCAGGTCTACGACCATCCAGTCGGCCTCGCCGCCCAGGTCGGCGCCCTTGGCCGTGTCGAGGGCGTACCGGCCTCCGCCGTAGCTGGTCGTGCCCGCCGTGCCGTCGCGCAGCGGCAGGAACAGCCCGCCCCCGTACTGTCGCAGCCACCACACGTCGATCACCGCGTCCAGCGGCGCGGGCAGCCGCACGGCGCCGGCGAGGACCAGGGGGATCGTGCCGTCGCTGCTCGGTACGGACCGCGACTCCTCCCGCTCCGCGGGGAGCAGCGGCAGCTCCCAGCGCAGCGCGGCGTCGTAGGGCCAGTACAGAAGCCCGGTGGTGCGCAGCGGGTCGCGGGGCGGCAGCGGGCTCTGCGGGTGGGTCCGGAATAGCTCGTCGCGGCCGCGCCGCCACAGCTCGTGCCCGGTCCGCGGATCATCCTCGGCGCGCACCGCGGCGTACAGCTCGCTGACCATCCGCCGCCAGCTGACCAGCTCCAGCTCCGCGCTCATCCCGCCCCCCGCTCCCGGCCGGCGAACCCGGCCCGCGAACCCGGCCCGCGAACCCGGCCCGCGAACCCGGCCCGCGAACCCGGCCCGCGAAAACCGCTAGCTGCCCGCGACGAGCTTGCGCAGGGCCTGGGCGGCCTGCGCGTTCTGCTCCGCGTAGGTGACCAGCGCGCTGGCCAGCACGGCGGCCCATTCGTGGATGGGCACCGTGTCCCTGGACAGCACCACGCCGCGCACGGCACGGCAGATCTCCGCGACTGCCCGGCCGTTCTTGACCGACAGGGTCATCTGCTGGTCGCCGAACTGCACCGCGATCCTGGAGATCTCCCCGGGGCGCCCCTTCATCCGGTCGGACACGGACCGTTCCCTGTCCACCGTGACGAACTCGCGTGGCAGCGCCTCGCCGAGCGATTGGGTCAGGACACGGGCGTAGATGGCCACGTCCGTGCTGTCGGCGCGCAGCGCGGCGGTCACCATGTCCAGCGAGAGCGCGTCATCATGCTCAGTCATCGGTCAGCCCCAGAGGTAGCGATGTCGTGATTGTATTGGGGCCGGACGTGTCTCCCCAAGGTTGCACCGGTTTCGTACGCTGGATTCCGCGATGCCTGCGACGGAACGACTCCCGGCAAGTCTCGGCCCGTATCGCCTTCAGGACCGCCTTGGGGAAGGCGGCATGGGGGTCGTGCACCTTGCCCTGGATCCCGAGGGCCAGCAGGTCGCCATCAAGGTCCTGGCCGCTGACAAGGTGCTGGGCGCCGATGACACCAACGCCCGCCGCCGCCTGGCCCGCGAGGTCGACACCATGCGCCGGGTCCGCAGCCCGTTCGTCGCCGAGGTGCTCGACGCCGACCTGACCGGGGAGTTTCCCTTCATCGTCACGCGGTACGTGGCGGGGCCGACCCTGGACCAGATGGTGCGCGAGCGCGGGCGGCTGTCCAGCCAGGGCTTGCGCAGGCTGGCCTACGGGACGGCGGAAGCGCTGGCGGCGATCCACGCGGCGGGCGTGGTCCACCGCGACCTCAAGCCCGGCAACGTGATGCTGGCCGAGGACCGGCCCGTGGTGATCGACTTCGGCATCGCCCAGGCCGGGGACGCCACCCGGCTGACCCAGACCGGGCTGGTCATGGGCACCCCGGGCTACCTGGCCCCCGAGGTCATCGAGGGACGGCCGAGCAGCCCCGCCTCCGACGTGCACTCCTGGGGCGCGACGATGGCGTTCGCGGCGACCGGGCGCACGCCGTACCCGGGCGACTCGTACGAGCAGATCTTCTTCCGCATCGTCTCCGGGCAGCCGGACCTTGATGGCGTCCCCGCGGCCCTGCTCCCGCTGGTGTCCGCGGCGCTGGACAAGGACCCGGCCCGCAGGCCCGCGGCCACCTGGCTGAGCGCCCAGGCGGGCAGCCTGGACTTCACCAAGGCGGCCGCGGCCGCCTTCCCCCCGACGCACACCATGCTCCCGCCCGGCTCTGGCCTGGGCACGCCCGCGGCCGCGCCTGCGTCCCCGGCCATCGCGCCCGGACCCGCTCCCGGGCTCGCTCGCGGCCTCGCTCCCGCGCGGCCGTACCCAGCACCCAGGCAGGCGGCCAGAGACGTCGCCGACCTGCTCCCGCCGGTCGCCTACGCCCCGGCCAGGTCCGCGCCCCGCCCGCCAGCCCCGGTCAGCGGCGCGAACGGCTCCGCCGCCCCGCCCGGGTGGGTTCCTCCCGGAGCCCGGAACCCGGCCGCCCCGGCCTCCGTCTCGGCTCCGGGCCGCCAGGCCTGGCCCGCGGGGGCGCAGTCCGGAGCCCAGTCCGGAGCCCAGTACGGAGCGCAGTACGGACCGCAGTCAGGACCCCTGGCCCCGCCCGCGGCCGGCCGCGGCAGGCCCATGCTGGCGGGCCTGGCCGTCCTGGTGGCCGCGGTGGCGCTGGCGGTGCTGTTGCCCGTGGCCGGGCTGATCGTTTCGCTGGCCGGGATCACCCTGCTCCGCGCGGCCGACCGGGCCCAGAGCGCGCTGGCCGTGCGCCGTTCGGTGCGCGGTCCCCGGGCCATCGACCCGCTGGTCGTGCTGGTCACCGCCCCGTGGACGGTGGCCAGGGCGCTGCTCACCGAACTGCTGATGGCGCCACTGGCGTTCGGCGCGGGCGTGGCCGTCTACGCCGCCGCGATCCTCCTCGGGCACCACCACGTGACCATGGCGCGCGCGGGCGCGTACGCGGCGGGGGCGATGGTCGCCTGGTACGCCGTCGGCCCCGGCTCCCGCCGGCCGCGCCGGCAGCTGAACCGGATGGCGGCCGCCGTGTCGCGCAGCACGCTGTCCTCGGTCGTCGTCACGGTGGTGGCGTGGGGCTTGGCCGCCGCGATCGTGCTGCTGGCGGCGTCGCAGGCGCCTGACTACTTCCCGGTCGCCATCCCCCACCTGCCCTCGCTACACGGGCTGTTCTCGTCCGCGACGAACTGGCTGCTCAGGCACGCTCACCGCTAACGGCTCCCCCGATGGCCCCGACTCGCCCGGCGCCGGGGGCATCGGGCGGACCAGCCCCAGCGCGACGACCTCGTTGGCCAGCCTGGTCCGCCGGTTAGGCCCCTCCGGAATCCGGAACTTCTGGTAAAGCCGCAGCAGGTGCTGCTTGACCGCCGCCTCGGTTACCACCAGTTCCACGGCGATGTCGTGCGCGGTGGCGGGCAGGGCGAACGCCTCGTCCGACAGCGCCGGCCGGCACAGTGAGGTGAGCACGTCAAGCTCGCGCCGGGTGAGCTCGGGAGCGACCGGGCGGCGCAGTTCGGCCTCCGTGCCGATGACCTCCTGCACCAGCCCCCCGACCCGGCAGCGGGCGGTGCCGAAGCTCAGCACGTCGCCGTCGTCCAGGACCCGGCGGGCGACGGGCCGCCCGTTCACCCGCGTCCCGTTACGTGATAAACCCAGGTCGACCACGTACACGTAGGGGCCGCGGCGGACGAGCTCGGCGTGCAGCCGCGAGACGCTCGGATCCTCGAGGCGGATGTCGACGCCCCGGCCGCGGCCGACGGTCGTCACTTCGGCGCGCAGCGAGACCATCTCGCCGCTTTCCTCGATGCGGACGAACGGCGGTGTATCCACAAGGAGCCTCCCGGCTATCGGAACCGATACGGATATCTCACCATCCGGTCACCCCCCGTGTCATCGTTTGTCAACCTTCTGACCGCCAATTGGGTCGCGTGATCCAGGCCCTCCGTCGCGCCGGGCAGGGATCGGCGCGGGTAAACTTCTGGCCGGACAGCCGGGAGGCACGTGCATGGCGAATAGGCCGGCGAATGCTGGCTCCGATGGGGGACTGGCGGGCGCGCCGCCATCCGTCCACCACCAGGGCTCCCCCCGGCACCCCGGGACGCCGCCGGGCCACCGCGCCCGGGCCAGAGCCGCCAGGAACGCCAGGGACGCCGCCCGCAATCCGGACGCTCCCGCGAACGGGCCCCTAGCCTGGCTGCCCTACCTGATCGTGCTCGCCGGGATCGCCGTCGGGCTATTCATCACCTGGCAGGGCGCGAAGTACGCGGGGCTGGGCACGAGCGTGGTGGGGGCCGCCCTGCTCGTGGCCGCGGCGGCCCGGCTATTGCTCCCGCCGCGCTACACCGAACTGCTGTCCTCTCGGTGGAAGGCCTCCGACGTGGTGGCGTTCACGGCGCTCGGCGCCGGGGTGCTCGCCATCGCGCTAGTCCTGCCATGAGGACGGCCACGATCGCCAGACGTCCCGCCCCGAGCGGGTGCCGATGAAGGGAACCAGGGAACCATGCCCAAGATCAAGGTAGCGAACCCCGTCGTGGACCTCGACGGGGACGAGATGACGCGGATCATCTGGCAGGACATCAAGGACCAGCTGATCCTGCCCTACCTGGACATCGAGCTGGACTACTACGACCTGTCCGTCCAGCACCGCGACGCGACCGATGACCAGGTGACGATCGAGGCCGCCTACGCGATCAAGAGGCACGGCGTCGGCGTGAAGTGCGCCACGATCACGCCGGACGAGGCCCGGGTCACGGAGTTCGGCCTCAAGCAGATGTGGCGCTCGCCGAACGGGACGATCCGCAACATCCTCGGCGGGGTCATCTTCCGCGAGCCGATCGTGATCTCGAACATCCCGAGGCTGGTGCCGAGCTGGTCCAAGCCCATCATCATCGGCAGGCACGCGCACGCGGACCAGTACAAGGCCACCGACTTCGTGGTGCCTGGGCCGGGCACGGTGATGATCTCCTACGTCCCCGAGAGCGGCAGCCAGCCCATCGAGCTCGAGGTCGCCCGGTTCGAAGGCGGCGGCGTGGCGATGGCCATGTACAACTACGACGACTCGATCCGCGACTTCGGCCGGGCCACGATGCGCTACGCGCTCAGCCGACGGTACCCGCTGTACCTGTCCACCAAGAACACGATCCTTAAGGCCTACGACGGCCGGTTCAAGGACCTGTTCGCCGAGGTCTTCGAGGCGGAGTTCAAGGCCGAGTTCGAGGCGGCGGGGATCACCTACGAGCACCGGCTGATCGACGACATGGTCGCCCAGATGCTCAAGTGGGAGGGCGGCCTGGTCTGGGCCTGCAAGAACTACGACGGGGACGTGGAGTCCGACCTGGTGGCGCAGGGCTACGGCTCGCTCGGCCTGATGACCAGCGTGCTGATGACGCCGGACGGCCACACGATCGAGGCCGAGGCCGCGCACGGCACCGTGACCAGGCACTACCGCCAGTACCAGCAGGGCCTGCCGACGTCGACCAACCCGGTCGCGTCCATCTTCGCCTGGACCCGCGGGCTCGAGCACCGCGGCAAGCTGGACGGGACCCCCGGCGTCACCGCGTTCGCCCGCACCATGGAGGACGTGTGCGTCCGCACGATCGAGGGCGGCGCGATGACCAAGGACCTGGCCCTGCTCGTCGGGCGGGACACCCCGTTCCTGACGACCGGGGAGTTCCTCGGCGCGCTCGAGGGTAACCTGCGCGAGGCGATGAATTCTTAAAGATCAAAGACCAATTATCCCGAACGACGCTGGTATCACCCCCGCGCCGCCTTCGAGGATGAGTGGACCGCGCATTCATGGACAAGGAGTTCCGCGAGATGGCACGTGAGGGCAAGGTAACCGTCGTCGGCGCCGGGTTCTACGGCTCGACCACCGCGCAGCGGCTCGCCGAGTACGACATCTTCGACGAGGTGGTGCTCACCGACATCATCGAGGGCAGGCCCGAGGGACTGGCCCTGGACCTGAACCAGTCGAGCCCGGTGGAGGGGTTCGAGACCAGGGTGACCGGCCAGAGCACGGGCGCCGACGGCGCGGGCTACCAGGCGATCGCCGGCTCCGGCATCGTCATCGTCACCGCGGGGCTGCCACGCAAGCCCGGCATGAGCCGGATGGACCTGATCGAGGTCAACGCCAAGATCGTCAGGAACGTGGTGGAGAACGTCGCCAAGTACGCGCCCGACGCGGTGCTGATCGTGGTGTCGAACCCGCTGGACGAGATGACCGCCCTGGCGGCCAAGGTGTCCGGATTCCCGCACCACCGGGTGATGGGTCAGGCCGGGATGCTCGACACGGCCAGGTTCAGCTACTTCGTGGCCTCCAAGCTGGGCGTTCCTGTCGGCTCGGTCCGCACGCTCACGCTCGGCTCGCACGGTGACACCATGGTGCCGGTGCCCTCGGCCTGCACGGTGGACGGCCAGCCGCTGTCCGGGCTGCTGCCCGCCGACGAGATCGAGGCGCTCGTGACCCGGACCAGGAACGGCGGCGGCGAGATCGTCGCGCTGCTGAAGACCGGTTCCGCGTTCTACGCGCCGTCGGCGGCGGCGGCCCGGATGGCGCGCGCGGTCGCGCTGGACACGGGCGAGATCAGGCCGGTCTGCGCGTGGGTGGACGGCCAGTACGGCATCTCCGGCGTGTACCTGGGCGTGGAGGCGGAGCTGGGTGCCGTGGGTGTCCGCCGCGTGGTCGAGCGCGACCTGACCGAACCCGAGCTGGCCGACCTGCGCACCGCCGCCGAGGCCGTCCGCGCCAAGCAAGCCGACGTGGCTAGCCTCTGAGGGGATCCCCGGTCGGTGCGCTACCTCACGGGTCGGGGAGAGCCTCGGGGAAGGTGATGTCGATCCCGTGCCGGCCGTCGTCCCGGGCCTCGCTGATCAGGCGCGGGCCAGGCGGCGCAGGGCCAGTTCGGCGTAGAGCGCGGTGCCGTCGGCCAGCGCCGCGTCGTCGAACACGGCGATCGCGGAGTGGTTGGTCGGCGCGGTCTCCGGGTCCTGCCCGGGCGGGCAGGCGCCGAGCATGACGAACGCGCCTGGGACCTGCTCGAGCACGAAGGAGAAGTCCTCCGCCCCGGTGATCGGGAACTGGGCCACCTCGCCGCGCCCGCTCCCGAACACGCCGGTGATCACCTGTTCGGCGAACGCCGCCTCGCCCGCGTCGTTGATGGTCACCGGGTACTCGCGGGAGTAGTGGGCCTCGGCGGTCAGCCCGTGCGCGCGGGCGATGTCCCCGATCAGCCGCGGCACCAGTTCGGCCAGCGCGTTCCTGGACTCGCGGCTGAACGACCGCGCGGTGGCCAGGAACGTGGCCTCGTCGGGTATCACGTTGTCGACGGTGCCGGCGTGGAAGCTGCCGACGGTGATCACGACCGGATCGAACACGTCGAAGTGCCTGGTCACCAGCGTCTGCAGCGCGATCACCATCTCACAGGCGGCGGGGATCGGGTCGGCCGCCCGGTGCGGGGTCGACGCATGCCCGCCGCGCCCGCGCACGGTGACCGTGATCCGGTCGGCGGCGGCCAGCATCGGCCCGCCTCTGGTCGAGAACATCCCGCACGGCAGCCGGTTCGAGGTCACGTGCAGCGCGTAGGCCGCGACCGGGCGCTCGCCCGCGGTGTCGAGCACGCCCTCGGTGATCATGTGCCGGGCGCCTGAGTAGCCCTCCTCGCCCGGCTGGAACATGAAGATCACGGTGCCGGGCAGGTCGGCCTGGCGGGCCGAAAGCAGCCGCGCGGCGCCCGCCAGCATCGCGGTGTGCAGATCATGACCGCAGGCGTGCATCGCACCCGGGATCGCCGACGCGTAGGGCACGCCGGTCTCCTCGGTGACCGGGAGCGCGTCCATATCGCCGCGCAGCAGGACGACGGGGCCGGGCCGGGCGCCGCGCAGCACCGCCGTCACCGAGCTGAGCCCCTGACCGGTGCTGATCTCCAGCGGCAGCGCGTCCAGGGCGGCCAGCACCTTGCCCTGCGTCTTCGGCAGATCCAGGCCGATCTCGGGCTCGCGGTGGATCGCGTGCCTCAGTTCGGCGATCTCGTCTGCGATCCGCGCCGCCTCCTCGCGCAGGGGCAGTTCCGGCATCGGTTCCTCCCTCATGTCTGTTGCCGCGCCTTGGTGAACGCCCAGGCGTCGGCGGCCATGTCACGCAGGTCCCTGGCCGCCCGCCAGCCGAGCTCGGCCTGAATCCGATCGGAGGAGGCGACCAGCACGGCCGGGTCGCCGGGCCGTCGCCCGGTCACGTCCGTGTCGATGACGCTACCGGTGACGTCGGCGCACACATCGATCACCTCCCGGACCGAGAACCCTGCCCCGTTGCCGAGGTTGTAGATCCGGTGCCGCCCCGGCTGGCACGCCGCCAGCGCCCGCAGGTGCGCGTCCGCCAGGTCTGTGACGTGGATGTAGTCCCGGACGCAGGTCCCATCCGGGGTGTCGTAGTCGTCGCCGAAGATCTGCACCGCTCTGGAGGCGGCCACGCTGGCCAGCACGGCCGGGATCAGGTGGGTCTCCGGCCGGTGCCGCTCGCCGAGCCACGTCCCGTCGCCCGCCTGCGCGGCGCCGGCCACGTTGAAGTAGCGCAGGCTGACCGTGGCGAACCCGTAGAGCCTGGCGAACTCGGTGAGCGTGGTGTCCACGGCGAGCTTCGACGCGCCGTACGGGCTGGTCGGGCGGGTGGGGTCGGTCTCGGTCACGGGCGTGTGCTCCGGCTCGCCGTATACCGCGGCGGTGGAGGAGAACACGATCGTGCGTACTCCGATCTCGCGCATCGCGTCGAGCAGTGCGAGCGTGCCGCCCAGGTTGGCCGACCAGTACTTGGCCGGCTCCGCCACCGACTCGCCGACCAGCGACCTCGCGGCAAAATGGAACACCGCGTCGGTGCCGTCGGCCAGGACCTCGGCGGCGCAGTCCCGCAGCGTGCCCCGGACGAACCCCGCGCCGGCGGGCACGGCGTCGGCGTACCCCGTGGACAGGTCGTCGAGCACGGTTACCTCGTGCCCGGCCGAGATGAGCTGCGCGGCGACGACGCTGCCGATGTAACCGGCGCCACCGGTGACCAGCACCCGCATGAAGGCCCTCCTCGGTGTGTGTCCACGGGACTCACACCGTATCCGGTCTAGACTGGCCAGACACATCGGCGCCGATCGGAGGAAGCCGGCGATCGCGGCGTGAGCAAGGTCGTCTTGGACGTCATTGTCGTCCTGGTCATCGTGTCCATCGGGGGATTCTTCTCGGCCTCGGAGATGGCGCTCGTCTCGCTGCGCGAGGGCCAGGTCAGGGCGCTGGCCAAACGCGGCAGGCGCGGGCAGCGGGCGGCCCGGCTCGCGCAGGACCCGAACCGGTTCTTCTCCGCCGTGCAGATCGGCGTGACGCTGGCCACCTTGGTCTCCGGCGCCTACGGCGCCGCGACCCTCGCGGGCGTGTTCAAGTCGTGGCTGGTCAGGCAGCACATGTCGGCGGGCTGGGCGGCGGCGGTCGCGTTCATCGTGGTGACCATCTGCATCACCTTCGTGAGCCTGGTCCTCGGCGAGCTCGCGCCCAAGCGGATCGGGCTGCAGCGGGCGTCCAGGCTGGCGCTGCTCGCCGCGCCGCTCCTGGACCGGATCGCGACGCTGGCCCGGCCGGTGGTCTGGCTGCTGACCGTCTCGACGAACCTCCTGGTCGCCATACTCGGCGGCGATCCCCGCGTGGGCCGGCAGGCCATGACCGAGCAGGAGCTGCGCGACCTGGTGACCGGCGCGCAGGCGCTGTCCGCGGATGAGCGGCAGATCGCCGGGGAGGTCTTCGACGCGGGCAAGCGCCAGATCCGGGAGGTCCTCGTGCCCAGGACCGAGGTGGTGTTCCTCGACGCGGAGATGTCAGTCTCGCAGGCCGCGGCCACCGCGGCCAGCCTTCCCCATTCCCGGCTGCCTGTGTACCAGGACACCTACGACAACGTGATCGGCTTCGTGCACGTCCGGGACCTGCTCGGGCCCGGCGCGGCCGGCCTGTCGGTTCCGGTCGGGCGGATCAGCCGGACCGTGAAGTTCCTCCCGATCAGCAAGACCGTGCTCTCCGCGCTGTCCGAGATGCGGCGCGAGCGGGCGCACCTGGCTATCGTGGTCGACGACTACGGCGGCACGGCCGGCATCGTCACCCTGGAAGATCTGGTGGAGGAGCTCATCGGCGACATCAGGGACGAGTACGACGCCGAGCACAGCGAGGCGACCAAGCTGCTCGGCGGCGAGGTGGAGGTGGACGGGCTGCTCAACCTGGACGAGTTCACTGAGCAGACCGGGATCGAGCTGCCCGAAGGCCCGTACGAGACCGCCGCCGGGTACGTGCTCGCCGCGCTCGGCGACCTGCCATCCGTGGGCGACAGCGTCCAGGCGGCCGGCCGGACGATCACCGTGACCGAACTCGACGGCCGGCGCATCGCCAGGCTCCGCGTCGCGGCCGCCCCACCCCCGCCCCGGCCCGCCGGGCAGGCCAATGGGCCTGCGCCCGCGGGCCAGCTCCGGCTCGACGCCAAGACCTCTGAGGAAGGCGGCTAGCGTGCCCGGAGGTTTCGACACCGTTCTGGTGGTCGACTTCGGCGCGCAGTACGCGCAGCTGATCGCCCGGCGGGTGCGGGAGTGCCACGTCTATTCCGAGATCGTCCCGTCCACCATGCCGGTCGAGCAGATGCTGGCCAGGCGGCCCAAGGCGGTCATCCTGTCCGGCGGCCCGGCCTCGGTCTACGCCGAGGGAGCCCCGCCCGTCCCGGCCGGCCTGTTCAGCGCGGGGGTCCCGGTCCTCGGCATCTGCTACGGCTTCCAGCTGATGGTGGCCGGCCTGGGCGGGACGGTGATGCGGACCGGCACCGCCGAGTACGGATCGAGTGTGCTGGCCCGGGGGGACGACCCCCCGGAACCCCCCGATCTTGGGGGGGAACCGTCCCCCCCAAACCCCCGCGGCGGGGGGGCTCTCCTGGCCGGCTTGCCGGCCAGGCAGCGCGTCTGGATGTCGCACGGGGACACCTGTACGGCGGCGCCGCCCGGCTTCGCGGTGACCGCGCGGACGGCGGCGACGCCGGTGGCGGTGATCGAGCACGGCAAGAACCGCCTGTTCGGGGTGCAGTTCCACCCGGAGGTGATGCACACCGAGCACGGGACCGCGATCCTGTCGCGCTTCCTCGAGCTGGCCGGCTGCCGCCCGTCCTGGACGATGCTGAACATCGTCGAGGAACAGATCGAGCTCATCCGCGAGCAGGTCGGCACCGGCCGCGCGATCTGCGGGCTATCCGGCGGCGTGGACTCCGCGGTCGCCGCCGCGCTCGTCCAGCGCGCCATCGGTGACCGGCTCACCTGCGTGTTCGTCGATCACGGCCTGCTGCGCAAGGGCGAGGCCGAGCAGGTCGAGCAGGACTTCGTGGCCGCCACCGGCGTCCGGCTGACCGTGGCCACCGAGGCGGGGGCGTTCCTTTCCGCGCTGGCCGGGGTGACCGACCCCGAGCAGAAGCGGAAGGTCATCGGCCGGGAGTTCATCCGGGCGTTCGAGCGGGCGGCCAGGCAGATCAGCGACGAGGCGGGCCAGCACGGCGAGGCGTGCGAGTTCCTGGTCCAGGGCACGCTGTACCCGGACGTCGTGGAATCGGGCGGCGGCACGGGCACCGCGACCATCAAGTCGCACCACAACGTGGGCGGGCTTCCCGACGACCTGAAGTTCCGCCTGGTCGAGCCGCTGCGCTGGCTGTTCAAGGACGAGGTGCGGCAGGTGGGCACCGAACTCGGCCTGCCGCAGGCGATCGTCCGCCGCCAGCCTTTCCCCGGCCCGGGGCTGGCGATCAGGATCGTCGGCGAGGTGACCGCGGCGAGGCTCGCGGTCCTGCGCGAGGCCGACGCCATAGTGCGCGAGGAGATGTCAGCCGCGGGGCTCGACGCCCTGGTGTGGCAGTGCCCGGTGGTGCTGCTGGCTGACGTGCGCTCGGTCGGCGTGCAGGGCGACGGCCGCAGCTACGGCCACCCGCTGGTTCTCCGCCCGGTGACCAGCGAGGACGCCATGACCGCGGACTGGGCACGGCTCCCGGACGAGGTGCTCGCCCGGATCTCCACCCGCGTGACCAACGAGGTCCCCGAGATTAACCGCGTGGTGCTGGACCTGACCAGCAAGCCCCCCGCCACCATCGAGTGGGAGTGACGAATAAAAGAACGAACCAGGCCAGCTAGCCCAGGCTGCGCATGGCCCACAAGTCAGGGAAGGTCGGGTTCCCGAGCGTCGTCTGCAGGTACGTCGCGCCGGTCGACCCGCCGGTGCCGCGCCGGCCCCCGATGGTCCGCTCCACCATCTTGACGTGGTGATAGCGCCACTCCTGCATGCCCTCGTCCAGGTCGACGAGCAGTTCGCACACCGCCGTCGCGTCGGTGTCGTCGTCGTAGACCTGCTTAAGCACCTGCTGTACCGCGGGCGAGCCCTCCATGGGCTGGCTGACGTCGCGGTCCAGCGCCTCGGCCGGGACTTCATAGCCCTGGCCGGCCAGGTAGCGAAGGAATGAGTCGAACAGCGACGGCCTGGCCATCGCGGCCGCGATTCGCTCGCGCTCCGCGCTGCCCTGTCCGTACTGCGAGACCATCATCGGGTCCCGGCGGCCCAGCACCGCCTCGAGCTGGCGGAACTGCGCGGACTCGAACCCGCTCGAGGTGCCCAGCTCGGCGCGGAACCGGGTGAACTGGGTGGGGGTCATGGTCTCGAGCACGTCGAGCTGCCCGACCACGATCTTCAGGATGGCCAGCGTCCGGCGCAGCGTGCGCATGGCGTGCGTCGTGCTGCCCGACTCCAGCTCGGCCTGCAGCTTGCCGAGCTCGTGCAGCAGCTGCTTGAACCACAGCTCGTAGATCTGGTGGATGACGATGAACAGCATCTCGTCGTGCTCGCCGGACCTGGGCTGCTGCGCCGACAGCAGCTGGTCCAGCCGCAGGTAGCCGGAGTAGGTGACGGGTTCGGCCATGGCGTGGCTAGCTTTCCTGCTCGATGAGGTCGCGGACCGCCCCGACGGCGTCCCATACGTCGGTGAAGCGCGTCGTCAGCGGGGACAGGCCGAACCGGAACCGCTCGGGGGTCCGGTAGTCGGTGATGACCCCGCCGGCCGCCAGCTCCTGGACGATCCGCTCGGCCCGCGGATGACGAAAGGATACGTGCCCGCCGCGGCGGCTGGCGTCCCGCGGTGTGGCGATCGCGCAGCCGATCGGGACCAGCCACGCATCGGCGAGTTCGATGAGGTAGGAGGTAAGGTGCACGCTCTTGGCCCGCAGCGGCCCGATGCCCGCCTCGAGCAGCAGCTTTACGCCCTCTTCCACCGCAGCCGTGCCGAGGATGGACGGCGTGCCCGTCATGAACTTGGTGATGCCGGCCGCGGGATCGTACCTGGGACCCATGGCGAACTGGTCGGCCTGGGAGAACCAGCCCCAGATGGGCTGGCGCAGTACCTCGCGCAGCCGGGCGCAGACGTAGAGGAACGCCGGGGCGCCCGGCCCGGCGTTGACGTACTTGTAGGTACAGCCGACCGCGAGGTCCACGTCGCAGCCGTCCAGGTCGATGGGGACCGCGCCGATGGAGTGGCACAGGTCCCAGAGCATCAGCGCCCCGGCCTGGTGCACGATCTGCGTGATGCCCGCCATGTCGGCCAGGGCGCCGCTGCGGTAGGCCACGTGCGACAGGCTCACCAGGGCCGTGTCGTCGTCCACCGCGGCCCGCACCAGCTCAGGATCGGCGCCCTCGTCGATGTCGGTCGGCAGCATCCGTAGTTCCAGGCCGCGCTGGGCCGCGATGCCCTCGAAGACGTACCGGTCGCTGGGGAAGTTGTCGGCGTCGGTCACGATGACGCGCCGCCCGGGCCGCGCGTCCAGCGCCGCGCTGGCCAGCTTGTACAGGTTCACCGTGGTGTTGTCGGTGACCAGGACCTGCCCGGGGGCGGCGCCGGTGAGCTCGCCGACCAGATCGCCCGCCCGGGCCGGCAGGTCCACCCAGTGGTCCCAGGACCTGGCCAGGTCCGTGCCCCACTCCTGCCGGAGCATGCTGTCCATCCGCCGCAGGGTCGCCAGGGGCAGCGCGCCGAGCGAGTTGCCGTTCAGGTAGATCAGCCCGGGCTCCTCCAGCAGGAATCGCTCGCGGTACCCGCCGAGCGGGTCCGCCGCGTCAAGCTCCCCGGCCTGCGCCCTGTCGAGCACCAACTGCGACATAGGCACACCATACAAGGAGGCCAGGGACGTTGCGGGGCACGGGCAGCCCCCCCCCGCGGGGTTGCCCCCAGGGGCTAGCGCGTGTTGACGAGTCCGCCTCGTCCGGATACTGTTCGGGATTAGCACTCGATAGTGTAGAGTGCTAACGCGACGAGGCAGTCTGATCCCCGCGACGGCAGGCCGCCGTGCTCGCTCTCCCTAGCAACTCACCATTAGCCTTTCCGGAGGGGGAGGTCAGATCGTGACGACCGCCACCAAGGTAGTAATCAAGCCGCTCGAAGACCGGATTGTGGTCAAGCCGCTCGAAGCCGAGCAGACCACAGCGTCCGGACTGGTGATCCCGGACACCGCGAAGGAGAAGCCCCAGGAGGGCGAAGTCCTCGCGGTAGGCCCGGGCCGCTTTGACGACGCGGGAACCAAGCGCGTGCCGATCGACGTCAAGGTCGGCGACGTGGTCCTGTACAGCAAGTACGGCGGGACCGAGGTCAAGTACTCGGGCGAGGAGTACCTGGTGCTCTCCGCTCGTGACGTACTCGCCGTCATCGAAAAGTAGGAATGTGCGGTTGGCCGGGGCAGGACTGCTAGTCCTGCCCCGCCGGCCGTTGAGAACGCGATCTTCTGGATGAGGATGAGTCCATGCCCAAGATTCTGGAGTTCGACGAGGACGCCCGCCGCGCGCTTGAGCGCGGCGTCAACAAGCTCGCCGACACCGTAAAGGTGACCCTGGGCCCGCGCGGCCGCAATGTGGTCATCGACAAGAAATGGGGCGCCCCCACCATCACCAACGACGGCGTGACCGTCGCGAAGGAGGTGGAGCTGGACAACCCGTACGAGAACCTGGGCGCCCAGCTCGCCAAGGAGGTCGCCACCAAGACCAATGACATCGCCGGGGACGGCACCACGACGGCGACCGTCCTGGCCCAGGCGATGGTGCACCACGGGCTGCGTTCGGTCGCGGCCGGCGCGAACCCGATGGACCTCAAGCGCGGGATCGACGCCGCCGCCGCCGCGGTCTCCGAGCGGCTGCTCAAGGCCGCTCGCGACGTGGAGGAGCAGACCGAGATCGCCCACGTCGCCACGATCTCCGCGCAGGACGGGAAGATCGGCGAGCTGATCGCCGAGGCGTTCAGCAAGGTCGGCAAGGACGGGGTTATCACCGTCGAGGAGTCGCCGACGATGGGCCTCGAGCTTCAGTTCACCGAGGGCCTGCAGTTCGACAAGGGCTACATCTCGCCGTACTTCATGACCGACCCCGAGCGCCTCGAGGCGGTCCTCGAGGACGCGTACGTCCTGGTCCACCAGGCGAAGATCTCCTCGATGGCCGACTTCCTGCCGCTGCTGGAGAAGATCGTCCAGGTGAAGAAGCCGCTGCTGGTCGTGGCCGAGGACGTGGAGGGCGAGGCGCTCGCCACCCTGGTGGTCAACAAGATCCGCGGCCTGCTGGCCGTGGCGGCGGTGAAGGCGCCCGGCTTCGGGGACCGCCGCAAGGCCATGCTGGCCGACATGGCCACCCTGACCGGCGGCACCGTGGTCAGCGACGAGCTCGGCATCAAGCTGGAGTCGGTCGGGCTGGAGAGCCTGGGCCGCGCCCGCCGGATCGTGGTCACCAAGGACGACACCACGGTCATCGACGGAGCCGGCGACAAGACCGCGATCGAGGACCGGATCAAGCAGATCCGCACCGAGATCGAGAACACCGATTCCGACTGGGACCGGGAGAAGCTGCAGGAGCGGCTGGCCAAGCTGTCCGGCGGCGTCTCCGTGCTGAAGGTCGGGGCCGCGACCGAGGTGGAGCTGAAGGAGAAGAAGCACCGCCTGGAGGACGCCATCTCCGCCACCCGCGCCGCCATCGAGGAGGGCATCATCGCCGGCGGCGGCAGCGCGCTGGTGCACGTGGCCGGCGACCTCGGCGACCTCGGGCGCAAGGGCGACGAGGCGACCGGCGTGCGGGTGGTCGAGAAGGCCCTGGTCGAGCCGGCCCGCTGGATCGCCCTCAACGCGGGCCAGGAGGGCTCGGTCGTGGTGGACAAGATCCGCACCATGCCCGCCGGGCACGGCTTCAACGCGGCCACCGGCGAATACGGTGACCTGGTGGCCCAGGGCATCATCGACCCGGTCAAGGTGACCAGGTCCGCCGTGCAGAACGCCGCCTCGATCGCCGGCATGCTGCTGACGACGGAGGCCCTGGTGGTCGAGAAGCCCGAGGAGAAGGAGCCCGCGGGCGACGGCCACGGGCACGGGCACGGGCACTCGCACTAAGCCGGGTGAGCCAAGCTGGGACGCGGGGGCCGTGGAAGTGGCCCCCGCGTTCGGCATCTGTTTAGGATGTCCGCATTCCCGCTGCCGCCTGTCCGGAAGGTGCCATGACTGATCACGTAGGGCCGGCCTCCCAGGACAAGTTCGGGCCCATCGGGCTGACCTTCGATGACGTGCTCCTGCTGCCCGCCCATTCCGCCGTGCTGCCCAGCGAGGCGGACACCGCGACCCGGATCACGCGCCGTTACCGCCTGCGGGTCCCGCTCGTCTCGGCGTCCATGGACACCGTCACCGAGGCCAGGATGGCGGTCGCCATGGCCCGCCAGGGCGGGGTCGGCGTGCTGCACAGGAACCTGTCGGTCGAGGAGCAGGCGCAGCAGGTGGACATGGTCAAGCGGTCCGAGGCCGGCATGATCACCGACCCGGTGACCTGCGGGCCCGACGCCACGATCGCGGACGTCGACGCGCTGTGCGCCCAGTACCGGATCTCGGGCGTCCCGGTGACCGGCCCCGACGGCGTGCTCGTCGGCATCGTCACGAACCGCGATATCAGGTTCGAGACCGACCACGGCCGCCCGGTGGCCGAGGTGATGACGCGGATGCCCTTGATCACCGCCCCGGTCGGGGTCGCCCCAGGCGACGCGCTGCGGCTGCTGCGGCAGCACAAGGTGGAGAAGCTTCCGCTAGTCGACGCGGCAGGCAGACTCCGCGGCCTGATCACCGTGAAGGATTTCACCAAGAGCGAGAAGTTCCCGCACGCCACCAAGGACCCGGCGGGCCGCCTGGTGGTCGGCGCGGCCGTGGGGGTCGGCGAGGACGCCAAGGGGCGGGCGCAGGCGCTGGCCGAGGCCGGCGTCGACTTCCTGGTCGTGGACACCGCGCACGGGCACGCGCAGGCCGTGCTGGACATGATCGCGCAGATCAAGGCCAACTCGGACACCGAGGTGATCGGCGGCAACGTCGCCACCAGGGCCGGCGCGCAGGCGCTGGTGGACGCGGGAGCCGACGGCATCAAGGTCGGCGTCGGGCCCGGGTCGATCTGCACCACCCGCGTGGTGGCGGGCGTGGGTGTCCCCCAGGTGACCGCGATCTACGAGGCGGCCCGGGCGGCGCGCCCGGCCGGGGTGCCCGTGATCGGCGATGGCGGGCTGCAGTACTCGGGCGACATCGCCAAGGCCATCGCCGCGGGCGCCGACGCCGTGATGCTCGGCAGCCTCCTGGCCGGATGCGAGGAGAGCCCGGGCGAGGTCGTCTTCATCAACGGCAAGCAGTACAAGCTCTACCGGGGCATGGGCTCGCTGGGCGCCATGCGGAACCGGGAACGGGGCCGTTCCTACTCCAAGGACCGCTACTTCCAGGACGACGTGCTGCGGGAGGACAAGCTCGTGCCCGAGGGCGTCGAGGGCCAGGTGCCGTACCGCGGCCCGCTGGCCGCGGTGGCCGGCCAGCTGGTCGGCGGGCTGCGCGCCGCGATGGGGTACTGCGGCGCCCGCACCATCGCCGACCTTCAGGAGGCGCGGTTCATCCAGATCACCGCGGCCGGCCTGACCGAGAGCCACCCGCACGACGTCACGATGACGGTCGAGGCCCCGAACTACAGCGCCCGCCCGGGCCGGGCCGGAACGCAGCCGTGACCGACGTGGAGATCGGCCGCGGGAAGTCCGGCCGCCGGGCGTACTCACTCGGCGAGATCGGCATCGTGCCCGCCCGCCGGACGCGGGACCCGGAGGAGGTGTCGATCACCTGGCAGATTGATGCCTACCGGTTCGGGATGCCGCTGATGGCCTGCCCGATGGACAGCGTGGTGTCGCCGGCCACGGCCATCGCGATCGGCCGCCTGGGCGGGCTCGCCGTGCTCGACCTGGAGGGGCTGTGGACCAGGTACGAGGACCCCGAGCCGCTCCTGGC
Source organism: Streptosporangiaceae bacterium (assembly GCA_050698755.1). Lineage (GTDB taxonomy): Bacteria > Actinomycetota > Actinomycetes > Streptosporangiales > Streptosporangiaceae > Palsa-504. The sequence continues at coordinate 21,863 of JBOHCK010000009.1, forward strand.
TGAGGTGACCGAGCTCGACGAGCAGGCCGCCACCCGCCGGCTGCAGGCCATGTACGCCGAGCCGATCTCCGAGGACCTGATCGGGCGCCGGATCTCCGAGATCGCCGCCGCCGGGGTCACGACCGCGGCCAGCCTGTCCCCGCAGCGCACCGCGAGGTACGCCAAGGCGGTCGTGGACGCGGGTGCGGACATCTTCGTGATCCGCGGCACCACGGTTTCGGCCGAACACGTTTCCGGGCGCGCCGAGCCGCTCAACCTCAAGCAGTTCATCTACGAGCTGGACGTCCCGGTGGTGGTCGGCGGCTGCGCGACCTACACCGCGGCGCTGCACCTGATGCGGACCGGGGCCGCCGGGGTCCTGGTCGGATTCGGCGGCGGCTCTGGCCACACCACCGTGACGGTGCTCGGCGTGGCGGTGCCGATGGCCACCGCGATCGCCGACGTGGCCGCGGCCCGGCGCGACTATCTGGACGAATCCGGCGGCCGCTACGTGCACGTGATCGCCGACGGGTCCATGACCAGCAGCGGTGACATCGCCAAGGCGCTGGCCATCGGCGCCGACGCGGTGATGGTGGGCTCCCCGCTGGCCCGCGCCGCCGAGGCCCCCGGCCGGGGCTACCACTGGGGGCACGAGGCCAACCACACCGAGCTGCCCAGGGGTGTCCGGGTCCGGGTCGGCACGATCGGCACACTGGAACAGATCCTGCACGGCCCCTCCACCGTCCCGGACGGCTCGATGAACCTGATGGGCGCGCTGCGCCGCACCATGGCCACGGCCGGCTACTCCGACCTGAAGGAGTTCCAGCGGGTCGAGGTCGTGGTCGCCGATTCCGGCCTGCCCCGCGCCCAGCGTTAGACTCTCGCGCATGTCCAGGCTCCGCGTGCTTTCCGGCATCCAGCCCACCGCCGATTCCTTCCACCTGGGCAACTACCTGGGCGCGCTGCGGCAGTGGGTGGCGTTGCAGGACACCTACGACGCCTTCTACTGCGTCGTGGATTTGCACGCGATCACGGTCCCGCAGGATCCGGCCCTGCTGACCCAGCGGACCCGGGTGGCCGCGGCCCAGCTGCTCGCCGCCGGCCTCGACCCGGACCGGTGCACGCTGTTCGTGCAATCCCACGTGGCCGAGCACGCCGAGCTGGCCTGGATCCTCGGCTGCCTAACCGGGTTCGGCGAGGCGAGCCGGATGATCCAGTTCAAGGACAAGGCGTCGGCCCAGGGCCAGGACCAGGCCTCTGTCGGCCTGTTCACCTACCCGATCCTGCAGGCCGCGGATATCCTTCTGTACCAGGCCGACCAGGTGCCCGTGGGCGAAGATCAGCGGCAGCACCTGGAGCTGAGCCGGACGCTCGCCCAGCGGTTCAACCACAGGTACGGCCCGACCTTCACCCCGCCGCAGGCCTACATCCTGGCCGACGTGGCCAAGATCTACGACCTGCAGGACCCGACGGCCAAGATGAGCAAGTCGTCCTCGTCTCCGCAGGGGATCATCGACGTCCTCGACGACGAGGACGTCATCCGCAGGAAGATCGCCCGCGCGGTCACCGACCCGGGTTCCGAGGTGCGCGCCGACCCCGAAGGCAAGCCGGGCGTGACCAACCTCCTGCGGATCTACTCGGCGCTGTCCGACCAGCCGGTGGCCGCGGTCGAGGCCACCTACGAAGGGGCGGGCTACGGCGCCTTCAAGAAGGACCTGGCCGAGCTGGTCGTGGCCACCTTCTCCCCGATCAGGGAGCAGACCGAGCGGATCCTGGCCGACGAGCCAGGCCTCGACCGCGTGCTCGCGCACGGCGCCGCCCGCGCCCGCCACATCGCCGCCCAGACCATGGCGCTCACCCGCGAGCGCATCGGCCTGCTCCCCCCGTCGGCTAGCTAGCCGACCCGTCGGGAGTCCCGGGCCCGCCGGTACGCTGCCGGCGGGTGTAGACGAAGCCGAGCATCGCGAGGGTCACGGCGACGCAGCTGAACCCGGCCGCGGCCAGCGCCGAAGCCCCCCCGGCCACCGAGTGGTGGACCGCCGCCCGGAGGGTCGGCGAGGGCGCCGGGGCGGCGGCCGCCGGGGCGGACGGCTGCAGCGGGCCGACCAGCGTCCCCACCGGGGTGACCTTGCCGTCCGCCGCGAAACCCCAGTTGAGCAGGGTCTCGGCGGATCTGATCTCGGTCAGCGCCGGGCAGTGCAGCAGGGTCACGATGAGCATGACGCCGTGCCGCCTGGCCATCCCGACGTACGTGGCGCCCGCGGCGCTGGTCCAGCCGATCTTGCCGCCGATGGCCCCGGGGTAGCTGGTGAGCAGGGTGTTCTGGTTGTACAGCCCGACCTCATCGTGCCGCTTTATCTGGAACAGCCCGCCGGTCGTCTCGTCGTACTTCAGGAACGCGGGCATCCCCAGCGCCTGCCGGGCGAACAGGGCCAGGTCGTAGGCGGAGGTGTGCTGGCCGGGGGCGTCCAGGCCGTTGGGGTCGACGGCGACGGTGTCGTCCGCCTGCAGATGCCGTGCCTCGGCGTTGATCAGCGCCATGCCCTGTCCGTAGGACCCCACCGCCTGGGTCAGCGCGATCGCCGCGTCGTTGGCCGAGATGGTCAGCAGCGCGGTGAACAGCGCGGACACCTTGTACGGATGCCCAGGCCGCAACCCGATGTCGTTCGGCACGGCCGAGGCGGCCAGCTTGCTGGCGACCACCAGGGCATCCGGGTTGAGCCGCGGGATCAGCGTGATCGCGGTGAGCACCTTGAGCGTGCTGGCCGGCAGGTACCAGCCGTGCGGGTCCCTGGCCGCGAGCACCTGCCCGGTGCCTGCGTCCGCGACGACGAATGCTGAGGCGTGCACGCCAGGCAACCGCGGCACCCCGGGCGCCGCGTTGACGATCACGCCCCGGCCGGACAGCGGCGTTCCGCCGATGGCCTGCGGCAGGTTGGCCGACGCCGGAGCGCCGGAAGGACTTCCGGACGGACCTCCGGACGGACCTCCGGAAGGGCCGCCCGACGTGACACCGGACGCGCCGGCGGCCGGAGCCGCGACCGCGCCCAGCGCCAGCACGGCGCCCGCCACGGCGAGCGCGGCCCGCCGCGGGATCCTGTCCGGCATAAGCCTGCGAGCTCCCGTCCTGGGTGGACCACCCAACCTCGGGTTAACCTGGGTTAATGGAACGAACGTCGGAATCCGGGCTCCCCATCGACCCTGTCTACGACGACAGCCAGCTTACGGACTTCCGGCCCTCGGAGAAGCTCGGCAGGCCGGGAGAGTACCCGTTCACTCGCGGAGTGTATCCGCGCATGTACGTCGACCGGCCCTGGACGATGCGGCAGTACGCGGGGTTCGCCAGCGCCATCCAGTCGAACCGGCGCTACCACGAGCTGATCGAGGCGGGCACCACGGGGCTCTCCGTGGCCTTCGATCTGCCGACCCAGATGGGGTACGACTCCGACGCGACGGTCGCCCACGGCGAGGTGGGCAAGGTCGGCGTGGCCATCGACAGCATCGATGACATGCGCGCGCTGTTCGACGGGATCCCGCTCGGCGAGGTGTCCACGTCGATGACCATCAACGCGCCCGCCGCGGTCCTGCTGCTGATGTACCAGGCGGTCGCCGAGGAGCAGGGCGTGCCCGCGGCCCAGCTGACGGGCACGATCCAGAACGACGTGCTCAAGGAGTACATCGCGCGGGGCACCTACATCTACCCGCCCCGCCCGTCCCTGCGCCTGGTGGCCGACACGTTCGCCTACTGCAGGGACGAGCTGCCCCGGTGGAACACGATCTCCATCTCCGGCTACCACATGGCCGAGGCCGGCGCCACGCCGGTCCAGGAGATCGCGTTCACGCTGGCGAACGCCAGGGAGTACGTCCGGGCCGCCCTCGCGTCGGGCCTGGGAGTCGACGAGTTCGGGCCCCGGCTGTCCTTCTTCTTCGTCGCGCGGACCACGCTGCTCGAGGAGGTCGCGAAGTTCCGCGCCGCGCGGCGGCTGTGGGCCGGCGTCATGAAGGACGAGTTCGGCGCGCAAGACCCCAGGTCGCAGATGCTGCGGTTCCATACCCAGACCGCGGGCGTGCAGCTCACCGCGCAGCAGCCGGAGGTCAACCTGATCCGGGTGAGCCTGCAGGCGCTGGCCGCGGTGCTCGGCGGGACCCAGTCGCTGCACACCAACTCCTACGACGAGGCGCTCGCCCTGCCGAGCACCAAGGCAGCCAGGCTGGCGCTGCGCACGCAGCAGGTGATCGCCTACGAATCCGACCTGACCGCGACGGCGGATCCGTTCGCTGGCTCGTACGCCATCGAGTCGATGACCGACGACATCGAAGCCGCGGCCAAGGAGCTGATGGACCGCATCGAGGACATGGGCGGGGCCGTGGCGGCGATCGAGCGTGGCTTCCAGAAGTCTGAGATCGAGGGCGCCGCCTACCATGTCGCCCGCGAGATCGACGAGGGCGAGCGCGTGGTGGTCGGCGTGAACAAGTTCACCGCCGGCAGCGAAGAGCCTTACCAGCCGCTGCGCGTCGATCCCTCGATTGAGGCGGAACAGGTCGGCCGGCTGGCCAAGCTCCGCGAACGGCGGGACGCGGCCGCATTCGCCCGCGCAATTGCGTCGCTCAAATCGGCCGCCGCCGGGACCGATAACGTGCTTTACCCGCTGCGAGAAGCACTGCGCTCCGGCGCCTCCCTGGGTGAGGTCTGCGATGCATTGCGGGAAATTTGGGGTGAGTACCAGCCCGGAGAAATCTGACCGCCTGACTATTCCGGGCCCGGAGGTTGCCTTGGTTATCGAGTGGAATCCCTCTCGCGGTGCGACGCTCGGCGTCGAATGGGAGGTGCAGCTAGTCGACGCCGAGACCAGGATGCTGCGCCAGGAGGCGGGTAAGCTGCTGGCCGAACTGCCGGTGCCAGGCGACACGGGGGAGCACCCGCAGATCCGGCACGAGCTGATGCAATCGACGCTGGAAGTGGTCACCGGTATTTGCAGCACGGTGTCGGAAGCCAAACAAGACCTGGCCAGGACCATCTCCGATCTCCAGCGGATGGCGTCGGAGCACGGTATCCTATTGGCGTGCGCCGGGACCCACCCGGTGAGTGATTGGCGTGACGCGACGATGGCGCCCATCCAGCGCTATGCGGAGCTAGTTGAGCAATTGCAGTGGCTTGCTCGCCGGGTTCAGACCTTCGGCGTGCACGTACACGTAGGTATTAGGGACGGGAGCAAGGCGATTCCGATCGTCAATGCGCTCGCCTCTTACCTGCCGCATTTTCTCGCGATAACCGCGTCGAGCCCGTTCTGGTGCGGGTACGACACGGGGCTCGCCTCCAGCCGGGCGGTGACCTTCGGCGCGCTGCCGACGGCCGGGCCGCCGCACCGGCTGACGAACTGGAAGCAGTTCGAGGAATACATGGAAACCCTGCTGCGGGCGGGCACGATCCGCAGCATCAAGGAGGTCTGGTGGGACATCCGGCCGCACCCGGACTTCGGCACCGTCGAGATCCGCATGTTCGACGGCGCGCCGACGCTCCGCGAGGTCGGCATGGTAGCCGCGCTCTCCCAGTGCCTGGTCCAGCTCTTCGACACCCTGCTGGACCGGGGCTATACGCTGCCGGCTCCGTCCTCCTGGATCGTCATGGACAACAAGTGGCGCGCGGCGCGGTACGGGCTGGATGCGATCGTGATCACTGATGAGGCGGGCGCCACGGCGCCGCTGCGTGACGAGCTATACGAGCTCCTGCGGGAACTCGAGCCGGTAGCCTTGAGGCTGGGCTGCCTCGAGGAACTGTCCGTGGCCTTCGAGGTGCTCGAGTACGGTGCCTCTTACGAGCGGCAACGGGCGGTCTACGCACGCACGGGGGACCTGGTCAGTGTGGTGGACGCCTTGGTGACCGAGTTCGCGGACGACCGATTCTGCACGCACGGGGATGGTGGGCATGGCCGGCAATGACCTAGCCGCGGATCTGGACGCGTTCCTCGCCGAGCACTCCGACGAGCTCATCGAGTTCCGTCGCGACCTGCACATGCATCCCGAGCTCGCGCACGACGAGTACCGGACCACCCGCCGGGTGGCGCTGCGCCTGGCCGCGGCTGGCCTGCGCCCGGTGATCTTCCCCAAGGGCACCGGCCTTTACGTCGACCTCGGCTCAGACCAGAACTCATATACCGAACGACCGGTGGTGGCTCTTCGCGCGGACCTCGATGCGCTCCCGATGGCCGACGAGAAGGATGTCCCCTACGCCTCGACGGTGCTGAACGCCTGCCATGCGTGCGGCCACGACGTGCACGTAACCGTGCTGGTCTTCGCGGGCCTGTTCCTGGCCGCCCAGGCGGCCGACGGCCAGCTGCCCGGGCGGATCAGGCTCATCTTCCAGCCCGCGGAGGAGACCGCCACCGGCGCGCTCGACGTGATCGAGGCCGACGCCCTCGCTCCGGTCGGCCGGATCTTCGCCCTGCACTGTGACCCCCGGCTGGACGCCGGGCAGCTCGGCGTGCGCTCCGGTGCGATCACGGCCGCCTGCGACAAGATCGAGGTGCGCGTGTCCGGGCCCGGCGGCCACACCGCGCGGCCGCACCTGACCGCCGACCTGGTGTACGCGCTGGCCAAGATCGTCACCGAGGTCCCCGCGGCGCTGTCACGCCGGGTCGATCCGCGGTCCAGCCTCAGCCTGGTCTGGGGCCGGATCAGCGCGGGCACCGCCCCGAACGCGATCCCCGATGCCGGGGTGGCCGAGGGGACCGTCCGCTGCCTCGACGACGACGCCTGGCACAGCGCGCCCGACCTGCTCAAGGGGCTCATCGACTCGATCGCGTCCGGGTACGGCGTGAACGCCGAGCTCAGCTACCGCCGCTCCGTGCCGCCCACGGTCAACGACCAGGCCAGCGCGGCCATGATCGCCGCCGCGGCACTAGACGTGCTCGGCGCGGGCTCCGTCGTGCAGAGCCCGCAGAGCCTGGGCGGCGAGGACTTCGCCTGGTACCTGGAAACGGTGCCAGGCGCGCTGGCCCGGCTGGGCACCCGGGTCCCGGGTGCGGCCGTCTCGTATGACCTGCACCAGCCGACCTTTGACGTGGACGAACGGGCCATCGGCATCGGCGTCCGCGTGATGGCGGCCACGGCGATCAACGCCCTGTGGGACGACGGCGCGATGGTTGCCCAGCCTCTGCCTGGTGTCACCGGCGCCTAAGGCGGTTAGGCTGGACGGCATGGCAGCTGATTCCAGCAGCCCGCTCCAGGCTCGGCGCTCCAAGGATCAGCCTGGTCAGGTGCAGACCTTCCGCTCGGCGACCGCCGTGGTCGTCTGGGTGGTATGGCTGCTGTTTGCCGTCGGCAACTGGATCGACCTGGCCGTCCAGGGCCGGGATCACACGTCCGCGATCGCCGCGGCCATCCTGCTGCTGGTCACCGGGATCGCCTACGACACCGCCCAGCGCCCCAGGATCATCGCCGATGACGCCGGGGTGACGGTCAGGAACCCGCTGCGGGACCACCAGGCCGGCTGGGAGTCCGTGACCAAGGTGGATCTGACCGACCTGCTGCGGGTGCACTGCGCCCCGCCGGGGGAGCGGCCCAGGATCATCAACTCGTGGGCCATCCACTATTCGCGCCGGCGCCAGTTCGCATCCGACGCCAGGTCCCGCCGCGCCGCCCGGGGGCGCCGGTCGACCTTCGGCCTGCCCTACGGCACCCAGCCCGGCACCGCGGGCGCCTCAACCTCAAACTCGACCGAGGCGGAGGCCGAAAAATGCGTCCGCACGCTCAGCGAGCGCGCGACCGCCGCCCAGGCCGAGGCGGTCTGGGCGGGCGGCACCGTGCCGATCGCCGGGGCGAGCGAACCGGGCCAGACCGGTAGGGTCGGCCGCCTCGACGCCATGCAGGCGACCGTCGGAATCATCGGGGCGCGCGGCTGGCTGCAGCCGGTGCGCACCACCTGGAGCTGGCCGGCCATCGCCGCGGTCGTCATCCCCGCGCTGATCCTGCTTCTGGTGTGTCTCGCCTGATCCTGATCCTTAGCCCGCGCCCCGCGCCCCGCGCCCGCGGCGGGCTGGGAGTTACTCGGTGCCGAGGAGGTGCCTGGACACCCGGGCCAGGTGAGTGCGCATCGCCGCCGTGGCCCGGTCGGCGTCCCGCGTCTTGAGGGCGGCCACGATCTCCTCGTGGTCCCGCCGGTATTCATCCCGCCGGGCGGCCGTGGCGTTGCGCCGCTTGAGGTCGCCCCACATCCGCCCGTGCCGGGCTCGCTCCACCTCGGCGTACAACCGGATGAGCAGCGGGCTGCGCGTGGCCGCGATGATCGACCGGTGCAGCGCGGCATCCCAGACTTCGAACTCGTCATGATCTGCCGCGCGCTCCCCGCCCAGCAGGCAGCGATCCATCTCGGCGAAGTCGCGGGCGGTCGCCCAGGCCACGACCAGGGACATGGCGGTGGGCTCGAACAGGCGCCTGACCATGATCACGTCGGCCGGGGAGTAGCCGTCGGATCCGGACAGGACGTCAGGCTCCGGGACCGCGCCCGCCGTCCCGGCCGGCTCATCGCCTGATGGCGTCGCCTGGCCGGCGGGCGGGGTGACGTCCCGGCCCGGTGCCTCCGCCCTGCTAGCTGGAGCGGCTGCCGCCGCGGGGCTGGCGGGAGCGGCTGCCGCCGCGGGGCCGCGCAGGAACGTGCCCCGGCCCACCTCGCGGGACACGTGCCCCTCGGCCTGCAGCATGGCCATGGCGTGCCGGATGGCCGCCCGGGAGACCCCGAGATCGGTGGCCAGCTGCCGTTCGGTCGGCAGGCGCGTGCCGTGGCCCGCGCTACCCCGCTGCGATTCCGCCAGGATCAGCGCCGCGAGCGCCCTGCGCCGCAGCGCCGAGTTGTCGCCGGCCATCTCGTTCAACCAATCCAACCAATCGGTCGTGCTAGAAGATTCTCGCACCAATTGCTAGCAATGTCACTTATTGACCCGTCTCGGTCAGCAAGCCTATGATCAGCGGATCAAGTGCCGTCAACCAATCAGCTTAACAAACCAAAATGGTCTAGACCGATGGCTGCAGCTGAACCAAAGCGGGTCAGCGGGCCAAAAGGTCCGAGCCGAGCCGAAACGACGCGACTAGGGAGATTTGGCTCGTGAGACTCGCCACCCTTATTACTACCAGCGGGCCGCGCCTGCACGTACGGGCCCATGGCGGCGGATACGTCGACATCGGCGAGGCGACCGGCGACGAGCGGTTCGCGACGTTCGGGTCTTTCATCGCCGCCGGCCTGCCCGCCCTGGACGCGGCCCGCGGCCTGCTGGTCCGCACCGGACGCGACTACCTCCCCGCGGCGTTCGGTCCCGCGGTACCGGCCCCCGAGCGGATCCTCTGCCTCGGCCTGAACTATGCCGACCACGCCCTGGAGGGCGGCCGCGCGGTGCCGAGCTGGCCGGACACGTTCGTCCGGGGCCACCAGACGCTGCTCGGCCCGTACGCCGACCTCGTCAAGCCGGCGCTGACCGAATCGTTCGACTACGAGGGCGAGCTCGGCATCGTGATCGGGGCGGGTGGGCGGTACATCCCGGCCGGCAAGGCGATGGACGCGATCGCCGGGTTCACCGTGCTGAACGACGCGTCGGTGCGGGACTGGCAGCGGGCCGGGACGCAGTGGACGCCGGGCAAGAACTTCGACGGCACCATGCCCATCGGCCCGGAGATCGTCACGCCCGACGAGGTCGACGTCTCCGACCTGGCGCTCACCACCGTACTCAACGGCCAGGTCATGCAGTCGGCGCGGACCTCGCAGATGCTCGTCGACGTGCCGAGCAGCGTCGAGTTCTTCTCCTCGTTCACCACCCTGAGGCCGGGCGACGTCATCGCCACCGGCACGCCCGCAGGCGTCGGCTTCGCCCGCAACCCCCCGGTCTGGCTCCAGCCGGGCGACGTTATCGAGATCACGATCGAAGGCATTGGCTCCATCCGCAACCACGTGGTCGCCGAGGAGGGCGATCACGCGGGCTGGCGATGGCGGCCCAACGCCTTTACCGGCGGCCTCTAGCCACGGGTCCAACGGGCCCGCTGCCGGCCGCGCTCCTGGCAGAACTCTCACCCGCAGAGGGGACGATCATGTTGACCACGCGGAGAATACGCAGACCAGAAGGACCCGGGTGGGGGGCGCCCGGCCTGAAGCCAGGCGGCGCGCGGCGCGCTATCGCGCTCGCCGCCGCGCTGCTCGCCGCCGTCGCGCTGGCGGCGTGCAGCAGCAGTTCAAGCAGCAGCAGCCCCAGCAGCGGGACGAGCAGCTCGGGGGGAACGCTGGTCGTCGCCGACCTGGCCCCGTTCAGCGGCCCGGACGCCGCGCTCGGCCCGACCTACCTGGTCTCCTGCGACGGCGCGACCGCGGCGATCAACAACGCCGGCGGCGTGCTCGGCCACAAGCTGAGCTGCAAGGGCGTGGACACCCGCGGCGATCCCGCCGACGCCGTGCCCGCCACCAGGCAGATGTTCGCCACCACGTCCAACCTCGCCCTCGTCATCGGGTGCACCTCCGACGAGGCGGCCAGCGTGGTGCCGATCATGAACGCCAACAAGATGGTGTCGTTCTGCATGACCGGCCAATCCGAGTTCGACTCCGTCCACTTCCCTTACTTCTTCCGGCTGGTGCCGCCGGACCTGGAGGAGTCCTACGCGATGGTCGCGATCGCGCAGCAGCTCGGGTACCACAAGATCGCGCTCGCATTCGGCAACGACATCGGGTCCCAGACGTTCATCGCACCGGCCATCAGCTCCATCAGCAAGGCCGGGCTGTCGCTGGTGGCGAACGAGACCCTGAACCTGCAGGCGAGCACCTTCCGTACCGAGGCGGACAAGATCGTCTCCGCGCATCCGGACGTGATCTTCACCGAGGCGCTCGGCTCGACGGACGCCACGTTCCTGTCTGAGGTCAAGCAGCTCAACGGCGGCAAGATGATCCCGATCATCGGCACGTCGGCCGACATCTCCCCTGACTGGTACAAGTCGGTGGCAGCGGCGATCGGCGCGTCCACGCTGGCGACCAGCTTCCACGCGGACAACCTGGTCACCGAGACCAGCGGACCCGCGTACACCCCGTTCCAGACCGCGATCATGTCCGAGCAGGGCAAGGTGGGCAGCACCGGCGACTTCTCCACCTACCTGACCGCGCCGGGCGCGGTGCACCTGTACGACGGGATCAACCTGGCCGCGCTCGCGATGGTCGAGGCGAAGTCCACGGTGCCGAGCGTGTACGCGCCCTACATCCTCACGATCGGCGACGGCACGGCGGGCGCCGAGGTCGTGTACTCCTTCGCCCAGGGGGTCGCCGCGCTCAAGGCGGGCAAGGCCATCCGCTACGAGGGACCGGGCGGCCCGACCAGCTTCGACTCCTTCCACGATTCTACGGGCATCTTCCAGATCGACGCCTACAGCGCCACTGGTGCCGTCAACGTCACCGGCAACATCAGCGCGGATCAGCTGCGAGCGGTGTCGTAAGGAAAGCCGATGAGCCTGTTCCTCGCGTCGTTCGGCTTCGGCCTGGTGACCTCGGCGGTCCTGGCCATCGCGGCCGTCGGGTTCACCATGCAGTTCGCCGTGACCGACGTCCTGAACCTCGCCTACGGCGCGGTGATGATCGCGTCGGCGTTCGTCGCCTACGTGGTCAACCAGGCCGGCGTCAACGTGTGGATAGGGCTGCTGGCCGCTGCCGCGGCCGGGGCGGTCGGGTCGGTCCTGCTCAACAGGTGGATCTACACGCCGTTCCAGCGCCGCGGCAGCGCGCCGATCACGCTGGTGATCGTCTCGCTCGGGATGACGCTCATCATCGAATTCGGCTTGCAGGGCATCGTGGGCGGTACCAACGTGTCGTACACGATGAGCCAGGGGCCGACGGTCCAGGCGGGTGGCCTGATCCTCACCGCGGTCCAGTTCGTGATCATCGGGCTGGCCGTCGTGGCGATGGCTGGCGTGCACGTCCTGCTCCGCTACACCAAGCTCGGCAAGGCGATGCGCGCGACGGCGGCTAACCGCTCGCTGGCGCGCAACTGCGGCATCAGGACGGACAGGATCGTCACCGCCACCTGGGCGATTACCGGGGCGCTTTGCGGCATCGCCGGCACCGTGTTCGCGATCAACGACGGCAGCTTCGGCGCGACCAGCGCCGACCTGTTCCTGGTCGTGATCCTCGCCGCGGTCTTCCTCGGCGGCCCCGGCCAGGCCTACGGCGCCATGATCGGCGCCGTGGTCATCGGGCTCGCCACGGAGGTCAGCGCCGCCTATATCACGCCGTCCTACAAGGATGTCGTGGCCTTCGCCGTGCTCCTGGTGATGATGGCGGTCCGGCCCGGCGGCCTGCTCGGGGTCACGGCGTTATGACCAGCGCGCAGCTTTTCTACCTGTTCAACCTGCTGATCTACGCGGGCGTCGACATCATCGCGTGCCTTGGCCTCAGCCAGCAGTTCGGCGTGGCCGGGGTCACCAACTTCGGCTACATCATCTTCCAGGCGGCCGGCGCGTACACCGCGGCGATCTTGTCGCTGCCCAGCCAGTCCGCCAACGGCGCGTTCCAGTCCTACATCGCCGGGTGGAACCTGCCGTTCCCCGTGCCCCTCATCGGGGCCACGATCGTCGGCGGGCTTGTCGCGCTGCCGTTCACGTTCCTGGTCGGCAGGCGGCTGCGCGGCGACTTCGCGGCCGTCGGCCTGCTCGTCACCGCGGTCATGCTGAACCTGGTGGTCACGAACTACCGGCAGGCGCTGAACGGAGCCGCGGGCCTGTCCCTGGTGCCCTCGCCGCTGCAGGGCGAGTACAACCCGCAGTCCACGGGTTACCAGTGGGTCTACTCGGCGGGTGCGCTGCTCCTCGCGGTCGGGGCGTTCCTGCTGGTGCGGCGGGTGACCGAGTCGCCTTACGGGCGGTCGCTGCGGGCCATGCGCGACAACGACCTGGTGGCCGACTCGCTGGGCAAGAACCTGCTCGCCCAGCGCGCCGCCATGCTGGTCCTGGGCGGCGCGCTGGCCGGCCTGAGCGGCGGGATCCTGGTCGGGTACATCAACCTGTGGTCGCCGGCCGCATGGGGATACGCGGAGACGATCGTCCTGTTCGCGGCCGTGATCATCGGCGGTTCAGGTAGCCACCCGGGCGCCGTGCTCGGCGCGATCCTCGTGCCCGTCGGCTTCGAGGAGGCCACCAGGTACATCCCTCCGTTCGGCCCGCCTGGGCTGGTCGAAGACCTGCAGTGGGTGGCGATCGGCCTGCTGATCCTGGTGTTCCTCTGGTTCCGCCCGCAGGGCGTGCTGCCCGAGCGCCGCCGCAAGATAGGCGCGGCGCCGCAACCGGTCACCGCCGTCGATGGACCGAACGACGACGTGGTGACCGTCTCCGCCTGGCCGTGGAGTCCCCGCGTGGCGGGGGACGGCGACGGGCCCGCGCCCCCCGCGCCCCCCGCGCGCCCCGCGGCCCCAGCGCGCCCCGCCTCCGTCAGCACTGCCGCCGCCAGCACGGCACCGTCCGCCGCCACCCCGCCCGGCCGCGCGGACGGCGATGTCGTGCTCCGCGCGGTGGACCTGGTCAAGGATTTCGGTGGCGTGCACGCGGTCGCGGGGGTGTCCATCGACGTGCGGCGCGGCACCCTCACCGGCCTGATCGGGCCCAACGGCGCGGGCAAGTCGACGCTGCTCGGCATGCTGGCCGGCACGATCGGGGCCACGTCCGGGCAGGTGACCTACGAGGGGACCGACGTCACCGGCCTGCCCGCCTTCCGCCGCGCGCGGCTCGGACTGGTGCGGACGTTCCAGCTGGCGAGTGAGTTCAAGCGGCTGACCGTGATGGAGAACCTGCTCAGCGCGGCGCCGGGCAACCGCGGCGACTCCCTGGTCGGCGCGCTGCGCGGCCGGCGGTACTGGCGGCGGGACGAGGCGGCGGCGATCGGCCGCGCGCGGGCGCTGCTTGACCGGTTCGGCCTGTCCGGCCTCGCGGACACCTACGGCGGCGACCTGAGCGGCGGTCAGCGCAGGCTGACCGAGATCATGCGCGCGCTGATGACCGAGCCGACGATGCTCCTGCTCGACGAGCCGATGGCCGGGGTGCACCCGCGGCTCGCGCGCCAGATCGGCGGGCACTTGCTCGAGCTGTGCGCCGAGGGTATGACCATTCTCATGGTGGAGCACGAGCTGGCCATCATGGACGAGTTCTGCGACCCGGTGATCATGATGGCCGAAGGCGTCGTGCTCGCCTCGGGCACCATGGCCGACCTGCGCGCCCGCGCCGACGTGGTGGAGGCCTATCTTGTCGGCTGACGCACCAGGGGTGTCCGGGGGGGTCTGGGGGGGTCGTCCCCCCGGGGTGACACAGCCAGCGTTGCGCGCCGAGGACATCCGCGCGGGCTACGGCGCGGGCGACATCGTCCACGGGGTGTCGGTCGCGGTCACCCCCGGTGCCGTGGCTTCGGTCGTCGGCCCGAACGGGTCGGGCAAGTCCACCCTGCTCAAGGCGCTGTCCGGCGTGATCAAGCCCTCGTCGGGCCGGGTGCTGATCGGCGAGCGTGACGTCACGGGCCTGGCGCCGGAGGAGGTCGCGCGGGCCGGGGTGGGGTACGTGCCGCAGGTCGACGACGTCTTCGCGCCGCTCACCGTCAGGGAGAACCTGGAGATGGGCGGCTACCTGCTGGCCGGCCGGCAGGTGAGCGGGCGGGTCGAGCGGGTGATCGGCGTGTTTCCCAGGCTCGGCCAGATGCTGACCCGGCGGGCGGGGCGGCTGAGCGGCGGCGAGCGCAAGATGCTGGCCATGGGGCGCGTGCTGATGCTCGAGCCTGCCGTGTTCCTGCTGGACGAGCCGACGGCAAACCTGGCCCCGAAGATAGCCACCGAACTCCTCACCGGGCACGTGCGCGCGCTGGCCGAGGCCGGCGCCGGGGTGCTCATCGTCGAGCAGCGGGCCAGGGCCGTGCTCGCCATCTCCGACTACACGTACGTGCTCGGCGGTGGCCAGGTCCTGATGGCGGACACCCCGGCGCGCCTGGCGGAGAGCCCGGAGTTCATCGAGTCGTTCCTCGGCGGCGTCCCGCAGGCGCCCCAGGCCTGAGACAGCCTGGACTTTAGGTCCAGGGCGGCCTGGGCTCGAAAGCACCGGCGTTCGACTCGCCCATCTTGGCGCACGGCAGGTCGCGCAGCGCCGTCACGTAATCGGCCGGAGCCCCCGCCTTCTCCGCGCTGTCGGCCAGGATCCCGACGTTGCGCGCCGACGGCAGCCCGCCCTCGTAGAAGTTGAGCACGTACAGCCAGGCCAGCACGTCTCCGTCGAGGGTCTGCACGCGCACCTTGGCCTTGCGGTAGTACCCGAGCGTGACGCCGTCCCAGTTGTTGAGTTCCTTCTCGTCGGTCTCGAACATGTCGTACAGCACGACGAACACCCGGTTGCCAGGCTCCTCGACGACCGTGGCCAGCGCTCCGTCCCAGCCGATGTCCTCACCGCCGAACGTCAGCCGCCAGCCCTCGAGCCAGCCGGTTCCCCGCTGCGGTGAATGCGGGCAGCGCACGAGCATCTGCTCGGGGTCCATGTTGCTGCCGTACGCCGCGTACAGTGCCACGGGGGCAAGCGTACGGCGTCCCGCCGCGGAACGCCGTGCCCGATACACGACCGCGACCAGCCCGGGGGAGAATGACCAATCGTGACCCTGTCTCGCCAGCGCATCGCGATCATCGGCGGCGGGCCGGGCGGTTACGAGGCTGCCCTCGTCGCGGCCCAGCTCGGCGCCGAGGTGACCGTCGTCGATTCCGACGGCCTCGGCGGGGCCTGCGTGCTCACCGACTGCGTACCCTCCAAGTCGCTGATCGAGACGTCCAACGCGATGACGCTGCTGAACCGCGCAGGCGGGCTCGGCATCGCCACCGGCGGCCTGGCCACCGTCAACGCCGCCCGCCTGTACGAGCGGATCACCGACCTGGCCCGCGCCCAGTCCCGCGACATCGCCGCCCGGGTCGCGGCGGAGGGCGTCACGGTGATCACCGGCCACGGCCGCCTGGCCGGGCCGGGCATGGTCCGGGCGGGCGAAGCGGAGATCAAGGCCGACGCGATCCTGGTCGCCACCGGCGCGCTGCCGCGGGTCCTGCCCGGGGCCGAGCCCGACGGCGAGCGCATCGTGACCTGGCGGCAGCTGTACGACCTGACCGAGCTGCCGAGGGACCTGATCGTGGTCGGCTCCGGCGTCACCGGGGCCGAGTTCGCCAGCGCCTACCAGGCTCTTGGCTCGCGGGTCACCCTGGTGTCCTCGCGGAACCGGGTGCTCCCGCAGGAGGACGAGGACGCGGCCAGCCACATCGAGGAGGTCTTCCGCCGCCGTGGCATGACGGTGCTCGGCCGGTCGCGGGCTCAATCTGTGCGCCGGGAGCACGACGGCAATGGTGTCGTCGTGACCCTGGACGACGGCCGGGCGCTGACCGGGAGCCACTGCCTGCTGACCGTCGGCATGATCCCGAGGACGGAGGGCTGCGGGCTCGACGAGGCGGGGGTCAAGGTGGACGCCCGCGGGTTCATCGTGGTCGACCGCGTGTCGCGGACGTCGGTGCCGGGCGTGTACGCGGCGGGGGATTGCACCGGCGTGCAGATGCTGGCCTCGGTCGCGGCCATGCAAGGCCGGATCGCGATGTGGCACGCGCTCGGCGAGGCGGTCCACCCGATCCGGCTGGATCATGTCGCCGCCACGATCTTCACCGACCCCGAGATCGCCACGGTCGGCGTGACCCAGCGCGCGGTCACCGCGGGCGAGGTCTCGGCCCGGGTCCTGAAGCTGCCCTTGGCCACGAACCCGCGGGCCAAGATGGCCGGGGTGACCGACGGCTTCGTGAAGCTGCTGTCCAGCCCCGGCACCGGGGTGATCCTCGGCGGCGTGGTCGTCGCTCCCCGCGCCAGCGAGCTGATCCTCGCGCTGTCCATCGCCGTCGAGCAGCGCCTCACCGTCGAGCAGCTCGCCCAGACGTTCGCCGTCTACCCCTCGCTGTCCGGCAGCGTCACCGAGGCGGCCAGGAAGCTGATGGAGTTCACCCCGGACACGCCGTAGGGGTGGGTTACCTCTTGGCGAGCTAGTGTCGTGCCGGTGAGGGTGAAGGTCACGGCCGAGGCGGCGCGCCGCTTTCTCGTCGCGCGGCACTTCCTCGCGCCCGCGCGGTCCGTCCCGGGCGGCCCGGACGGGTGCTCGAGGTCGTCGGGAAGTTGGGGTCGATCCAGTTCGACCCGGTCGCGGCCGCCGGCCGCAACCACGACCTGGTGCTGCACGCGCTCCCGGTCTGCTTCCGCGACCGCTCCGTCGGCCGGATCGAACCGCGGATCGACCCGGGCCTGGCCCGCGTGGAGGTGCTCGGCGCCTGGTGGGAGGACGGCTTCGCGCCGCGCCGCGCCGAGGGGTTCGTCGAGGCGATGCGGGACGCTCTCCGCGCGTACCTGCGCTTCGCGGGCGCGGCCCGTCTCGAGTGGGCCCCCCATCTGTCCGCCGAGCGGCGGCTCTTCCCCGCCCGCTCCGTCCTGAGCTAGGGGTACCCCTCGAGCATCCAGTGCACGGGGCCGGCCGAGATAAGCGGCCACGCGCGGAGGCCCGCCTGCTGCGGGGACTGGAGCGAGACCGCCTCGATGGTCACGGCCTGCGGCCCGGCGTTGTAGATGCTCTCGGTGATGGTGAACACGCCATGCTGCGGGGGGATGAAAGTCTCCCCGACCGCTCCGCCGAACGTGTTGACAGCGCGGATGCCGACGCCGGCCGGCATCCCGGGGTACACGCCTCCGCGTCGTCGCTGCTGGCGTAACCATAACGCCTGGCCGGCGCCCGCCTCCAGACGCGCCGCGATCGGCCCGGCCGCACTAGTGCGAGGGCCGGCCCAGGTCGGGGTCATCAGGTGGCGTGAGCCCGTACCTGCGGAGCCTGGATACGCGGATGTCGTCGGCGTACATCGCGACGATGCCCACGCTGCCGATCAGGAACAGGGCGGGCACCGCGATGTGGATCCACAGCGCGCCGGGGAGCGCGGCGAACGCAGCGGCGAACGGCAGCGTGACGAGCAGGTGCCGGAAGGTCAGCCGGGCCCGCCACCCGGCGTCCGTCAGCTCGTGGCGCACCCACTCCCTGCTCCGGTCCGGCAGCCGGATCCCCAGCGCGAACAGGAACTTCGCACCTGCGCTCGGGTCCCCGGGAAGCCTGGTCACCGCGGGTCAGTCCTTGAGCTCGCAGATGGGAGCGCCCGCCCCCACCGTCTGCCCTACGGTCACCGCCAGCCCGGTGACCGTGCCGTCCTTGTGCGCGGTCAGCGGCTGCTCCATCTTCATCGCCTCCAGGACCACGATCACGTCGCCCGCCGCCACGCGCTCCCCGTCCGAGACAGCGATCTTGATGATCGTGCCCTGCATGGGGCTGACCACATTATCGCCGCCTCCACCCGAGGGGGCCCGATGACCGCGGGAGAGACCGCGACGTCGTTCGGCAGAAGGAGCGGCGCCAGCGGTACGACGCGGCAGGTCGAGTGAGGCCGGCAGCACAACTTCGAGCCGCTTGCCGCCCACCTCGACCGTGATCGACTCCCGGTCTGGCGCGGTGGCCGCCTGCGCGGGGTCCTGGTCCGGCATCGGGGCGGCGAACTCGGTCTCGATCCAGCGGGTGTGGACGCGCAGCGGTTCGCCCGCGAAGGCCGGGTCGGCCACCACGGCCCGGTGGAACGGCAGCACCGTCGGCATCCCGCCCACCTCGAACTCGGCCAGCGCGCGGGCGGCGCGCTGCAGGGCCTGGGTGCGGCTGGCGCCGGTCACGATCAGCTTGGCGATCAGCGAGTCGAAGACCTGCGGGACCGTCTGCCCGCTCGTGTACCCGGAGTCGACCCGGACGCC
>JBOHCK010000010.1:0-40451 GCA_050698755.1 Streptosporangiaceae bacterium
GCGCCGGCCCCGGGCCGGGGCGGTCGGCCGGCGGTACGGGTTCGGCCGGCCGCCCATGCCCACGCGGACCGGCCCGCCGACGGTCAGCGGGAGATGGTCGCTGCTGCCCGGCCGGGAACCCCAGGGCGATGAGGACGTGGGCCGGAACGGTCGCGACGGGACCAGGACCCGCAACGGGCCCCAGACGCTGCGCGCGCACGCGCTGGCCCTGACGCTGCTGGAACGGCACGGCGTGCTGACCAGGGGCGCGGTCGCCGCCGAGCGGATACCCGGCGGTTTCGCCGCGGTCTACCCGGTGCTGCGGGCGATGGAGGAAGCCGGGCAGTGCCGCCGCGGGTATTTCGTCGAGGGGCTCGGCGCGGCGCAGTTCGCCCTGCCCGGCGCGGTCGACAGGATGCGGGCCCTGGTCGGGGGGGTTTGGGGGGGCGGACAGCCCTCCCAAGAGCGGGGGGATCCCGGGGGGTCGTCCCCCCGGGGCAGCGTAGTGCTGCTGGCGGCTGCGGACCCCGCTCAGCCGTACGGGGCGGCGCTGCCGTGGCCCGAGCGCCCCGGCGAGACGCCCTCCTCCCACCGGCCGGGCCGGAAGGCGGGCGCGCTGGTCGTCCTCGCGGACGGATCGCTCGTCCTGTACGTAGAGCGCGGTGGCAAGACTCTGCTGTCCTGGACCGACGACCCGGAACTGCTGCGCCCCAGCGCGGTCGCGCTGGCCTCCGCCGTCCGCGACGGCGCGCTGGGCCGCCTGACCGTCGAACGCGCCGACGGCCTGACGGTCGGCCACCGGGCGGGCTCCGAGGGTTCCCCGCTGGCGCAGGCGCTCGAGGCAGCCGGTTTCCGTCCTACTCCCCGCGGGCTGCGGCTGCGCGCAGGCTGACCTCCGCCGAGCGGGACCTTCAGGGGTTATGGGGGGAGCACCAACGCTCGTTCGGCATAAATAAGGGCTTAGGGCAGGTCGTGAGCGCGGACGCGGGGCAGGGGCTGGGGTGGGCACCTAGATGCTGTCGGGCGACTGCTGGCTGACGCCGTACCGGGCCGCGACCGGATCCCACACCAGGGCGAACTCCGCCTTGGCCGCGTTGGCCTGCTGGTCAGCGTCATACGCGGTGTTGTACGCGCTGGATTGAGCACCCGGCGTACACCCGCCATCCAGTTGCTGCTGCGCCCAGGTCAGGTAGTCCCGGTCGGCGTTCAGCGAGTCGCGCAGCGCCGTGACCAGGTCGGACTTCACTTTCGCGCCGCCGGCCAGGGCGGCCGTCGGCAGGGCCGACGCCCGTTCGTACTGGCTGCTGCGCCGGTCAATGACGTTCTGGATCTGGCCGACCGCGCCGGACAGGTTCGCGCAAGCACGGACCTGGCTGACCGCGTTTTCCAGCGCCTGGCGGGTGGCCGCGCTCGAACCAAGCAGGTTGCTCACGGCGGTCGCCTGCCGTGACGCCAGGACCGACGCCGATACCGACGGCGTCGAGGACGCGACGGGCGAGGAGGCGGCGGACGAGGAGGCGGCGGACGAGGCCGGCGTCGCTGGCGTGACCGATGCGGCCGGCGTGACCGATGCGGCCGGTGCCGACCTGCTCGTGTGGGCCGCGTCGACGCCGACGCCCACGGCGGCCGCCGTGATAACTACGGCGGCGACGGCCACGATGAGCCTGACGCGGCCGGGGCGCCGACGGGGCGATTGCGGATCGGGGCCGGCCGGCCCGCTCACCGGGTCCGGTCCGGTCGCGGGCGGGCCGCTAACCGGGTCCGGTCCGGTCGCGGGCGGGGCGAGCGGGCCGCTAACCGGGGCGGTCGCAGGCGACGCGGGCGGGGACCTCAGTACCCCGGGCGCCCCGGGCGGCGCGGGTGTCATCGCCAGCGCACGCGGCCGGAGTAGCGCGGACCCGGGCGCCCCAGCTGGCACGGGTGTCATCGCTGGCTCCGGCTCGTGCGGCCGGAGCAGCCCGGCCCCGGGCGGTACTAGCGCCGGGGCTGGCGCTGGCTTGGGCGGCCGGGCGGGTCTGTCCTGCGCGGACGGCCTGGCGTCCGCGGGTGACCCGGCGAGCCGTTGCGAGCGCGAGCGCACGGGACGCAGCCCCAGCGCCGCCTGCAGTTCCTCGGCGAACTCGCCGCAAGTCGCGTAACGGTCGGCCGGGTTCTTGGCCAGCGCCCGGGCCAGCACCACGTCAACCGCCGCGGGCAGGTCAGGGCGCCGGGCCGTGGCCGGGGGCGGCGGGACGTAGAGCTGGTCGTACATCACGGTCAGGCCCTGGTCCTGCGCGAACGGCGGCGTGCCGCACAGCAGCTCGAACCCGGCGCAGGCCAGCGAGTACAGGTCCGCGCGGCCGTCCAGGGCGCGGCCCCTGAGCTGCTCGGGCGCGACGTAATCGAGGGTTCCCGCAAACTGGCCCGTCGCGCTCGTATCAGCCAGCGGCGGGTTCATGCTCATCCCGAAATCGGACAAGTACACGTAGGTGACGTCGCCGCGGCCGGCCTGGTACGGCGTTCTGGAGTCCGTCTCGCCGCTGGCCTCAACGAGCATGCTGGCGGGCTTGACATCGCGGTGGATCAGGCCGTGGGCGTGAGCAGCATCCAGGGCGGACGCGACCTGGGCAATGATGCTCCAGGCCCGGGCGGAATCAAGCGATCCGAAGCGGCTGACCAGCGACCGGGCATCGCCGTCCTGGACGTACCGCATGGCCAGGTACACCATCCCGTCCGCCTCGCCGGCCTGGTAGACGGGGATGATGTGCGGGTGGCCCACCACGGTCGCCTCCCGCGACTCGCGCAGGAACCTGGACCGGAAGGCGGCATCGCTCGCCAGTTCCGGCGCTACGACCTTGAATGCCACCTTGCGGCCGAGCCGCTCGTCCCGCGCGAGGTAGACCGCGCCCGTGCCGCCCTGGCCGATATACCCTTCCAGGAGGTATCCGGCGATGCTGCCGGGCATTCCCCGCAGCAACCTCTCTGAGCTCACGAATCTCCGTCCGCGGTGCACCGGGTAGGCGATAGCACAACGTCCGGCCCGGGATTAGGGCCCGGCCAGCATCCCGAGCCCGGGCCGGTCCCCGCAGCCCGATGCCCAACAATAGCGACATTTCACCAGGCCTGTACGGCCAACAGAAATCGGGGCGGCCCCGAATAGGGAGGTCAGGAGGCGGCGTCGACGTGCCACCCGCGGGCGGAGACGGTGTGGCGCGGGCGCTGCGCGACGATGGTGACGCCTGCGTCGCGCTTCAGTTCGTTCTGCTGCACGGTATGACCCGTCGTTTGGCTTACACGCTGGCGGCGGTGCCTTTAGGTTAGTATCCGCGCCGTGGACACCCTGGCTATCCTCGACCCCGGCGAGGTCATGAACCTCGGGGTGGTGCTGCCATGAGCAGCCCCTTCGGCCCGCTCGTGGTCATCGCCAACCCGCGGTCCGGCCGCGGGAAGGTCGGGGCGCACCTGGTCGAGATCGAGCGCATCCTGACCGAAGCGGGGCTGAGCTACCGCGTCGTGCGGACCACCCACCCCGGTCACGCCACCGAGGCCGCGCGGGACGCGCTGGACCGGGGTGAGCGCTACCTGGTCGCCGCCGGCGGCGACGGAACCGTTCACGAGGTGCTCAACGGCATGATCACCGACGACCAGCCGGTCGCCGGGGACGCGGTGCTCGGGGTCGTCGCGGCGGGCTCGGGGTGTGACTTCGTACGGTCGTTCGGCCTGCCCGGGGACGCCGTCGAGGGAGCGCGTCACCTGGCCGGGGACGCCGTCCGGCTGATCGACGTGGCCAAGGTCACCTTCAGGTCGGGCGGAGGCTCGGCCCCGGGCTCGCGTTCGGGCTCGGGGTCGGGTCCGGCCGAGGTGACCAGGTACTTCGCGAACATCGCGGAGGCGGGGCTGGGCGGCGCGGTGGTGGACAGGACCCTGCGGCTCCCCGGGTTCCTCGGGGGCGCCAGCTACTTCTGCGGGTTCTGGCTGACGCTGCCGGGCTTCGGGCCCCGGACCGTACGGCTCGACGCCGATGGCCAGGAGTTCGCCGGGCGGGCCTTCAACGTCGTGGTGGCGAACTGCCGGTTCTACGGCGGCGGCATGCAGATCTCACCGAAGTCCGATCCCTGCGACGGGGCGCTCGAGGTGCTCGTAATGACCGGGCCGAAGTCCGACGCGTTCACCACGCTGCCGAAGGTCTACCGCGGGGCGCACCTGCCGCACCGCCACATCGCGGAGCTGCGGGGCAGCCGGGTCCGGGTCGAGGCCGACCCGCCCTTGCCGATCGAGGCGGACGGGGAGATCCTAGGCACCACGCCCGCGACGTTCGAGGTCATTCCCCGGGCCATCCGCGTCAAGGTGTAACCGGGTCCTCGTCGTGCGGGGCCGACCGTAGCCGAGCTAGCTCTTCCTTACGGTCTGAGGCGAACATGTGCACGTACTCCTGCCCGGACAGCTCCTGGATCGCGGCCATCACCTGGTCGGCGATCAGCCGCCGGGCCTTGCCCGGGGGCTCGTCCGCTAGTTCCGGGGCGATCGCCAGCGGCTTGCCGATCGTGACCCCGATCCGCCCGGGCCGCGGCACCACGTGGCCCGGCGGAAGGACGGGCCTGGTCCCCGACAGCGCGACCGGGATGACCGGCAGGCCCGACTTCAGCGCCAGCCAGCCGACCCCGGGCCGGCCACGGTACAAGCGCCCGTCCGGCGACCTGGTCCCCTCCGGGTAGATCCCGAACAGCTTCCCCTCCAGCAGCAGGCCCAGCGCCGCCTCCAGGGTCTCCTGCGCGGCGCGCGGCCCTTCCCTGTCCATCTGCAGCTGGTTGGTGGCCCTCAGGTACGCGGCCCACAGGCGCGCCGCTGGACCGGACGCGGTGAAGTACTCGGCCTTGGCCGAGAACGTCACCGGGCGGTCAACCATCAGCGGCAGGAAGACCGAGTCGACCACCGACAGGTGGTTGGCCGCCAGGATCGCCCCGCCCGACGCCGGGATGTTCTCCGCGCCGGTCACCCTCGGCCGCCAGATCGTGTGCAGGAACGGGCCGGCGACGATGCGCGATAGCTGGTACTGCACGGGTCACTTTCTGGGTCGGGGGGCGACGATCATGATACGCGGCGGGTCCTGTATAGGCGGGGATACTTCGGCCATAATTGGGCTAATCGCGGTCCATAGGTACGAAGCGTTCTGGGGGGGTCCCGATGAGCGTCATGGTAGAACGAGGCGCCCTCAAGGAGTTCCAACGGCCGACCTGGCGGAGCCCGGCGCAAGTGGCGACCACGGCTATCGGGCTGGCGGCCGGCTGGATCCTCACCGACCGGGCGATCGCCGTGTCCTGGGCGCTCGGCGCGGTCTCCTCACTCATCATCGCGATCTTCACGGTCCGGGCCTTCATCATCTTCCACGACTGCGGCCATGGGTCATTCACCCGCTCACGCCGGCTGAATACCCTGGTGGGCAGCGTCATCGGGGTTATCGTCTTCACCCCATACACCTACTGGACGAGGGCGCACATACGGCACCACGCCACGACAGGTGACCTCGACCGGAGAGGATCCGGTGACCTCTGGATGATGACGACCGACGAGTACCGGGCTGCCTCCCCCGGCCAGCGCCTGTATTACCGGGTCTACCATCATCCCCTCTTCTTGATGACCGTCGGCCCGGTGATCAAGTTCGTCATAGCCCAGCGCCTCCGCATGGACCCGAGATTGACGGGACGGCGGCTCAGGATATCGGTCTACCTGACCAATCTGGCCATCGTCGGCTACGCCGTGCTCATGTCGGCCTGGATGGGACCGTCCCGATTTATAGCTGTCCAGCTCATGGTCCTGACTTTCGGGGGGATCCCGGCCGTCTACCTGTTCTACGTGCAGCATTTCTTCCCCGGGACCTACTGGCGACGGCACGCCGATTGGGACTACGTGGAAGCGTCGATCGCGAGCAGTTCCCGGGTTGCGCTGCCCCGGTTCCTCCAGTGGGTTACCGGCAATATCGGTTTCCACCACATCCACCACCTGGCGCCCCGCATCCCGAACTACCTCCTGCCGCAAGCCCAGGCCGCCAACCCGCAGCTGCAGCCGGGCGCCACCCTGACCCTGAAGTCGACCGCCACAATGCTGCGGACAAATCTCTGGGATGAGGCGGCGGGGAACTTTGTCACGTTCGCGGAGGCCGGCTTCTGAACGCGAAGGCGAAACCAAGCGAGCGCCTCCTCGCCGGGCTCGGCATTCGCGGCGACGAGGTAGCCCGTCTCCGGACGGTGCTGGTTGGTTCCTTTCTGCTCGGGCTTTGCCTCGTCCTGTACTACTCAGCCGCCAACGCCATCTTCCTGACGCGCTCCGGCATACAGAAACTGCCCTACGTATACATCGTCAACGGCTTCCTGGTCATTGCCTTCGGTATCGGGCTGGCCTTCCTGGGCCGCCGCGTCACGTTCCGGACGCAGGCGCTGACCCTCAACTTTGTGCTGGCCGCCACCATCGTGCTCTTGTGGGCCGGAATCAAGACGACCGGGAACCACGTCTTCATTTTCCTGCTGATGGCGTGGTTCCGCCTGCTCTTCATCTACACCACGCTCAGCCTGTGGGAACTCGTTTCCCGCCTGTTCGATATACGCCAGGGCAAGCGGCTGTTGCCTCTGGTCGGGCTCGGGGTGATGCTGGCCTCGGTCGTCGGCGGCCTGCTCATCCCGGTCATCGTGGCCGCCACCGGCACCGTCAACCTGCTGCTGTTGTCGGCCGTGTTCCTCGGCCTGTACGCCCTTTCCCTCTCCCGCATCCTCCGGGACGTCAACGAAACGCGTCAGGAAACGAAGCGGAACCGGCGGGAGGGCCTGAGGCCCCTGGTCCAAGACCGGTACATCCGGGCCATCTTCAGCCTGAAGACCTTCACCGTGCTGACGGCGTACCTGATCGAGTACGTCTTCTACGAGCAGGCCGCCCGGCACTTCCCGACCCAGCAGTCCCTGGCCGGCTTCTTCGGCACCTTCACCGCCGGGATGACGCTGACGATGATTCTGGTCGCCGCCCTGCTGGCCGGGCGGCTGATCGCACGCCTGGGAGTGCGCGGCACCCTGTTCATCATGCCGCTGGCCATGACGGCCACATCGTTGGCGGCGACCGCCTACGGTGGCCTGATCGGCGTCGGTACCGTGTTCTTCGCCCTGGTCGCGTTGACCATGTTCGCGAACCAGGTGCTGGACAAGGCGGTGGACACCCCGGCGTTCGTCCTGCTGTTCCAGCCGATACCCAGGGAGCGCCGCCTGCCCGCGCGCGTGGCCACCGAGGGCTGGCTCGGCTCGGTGGCCCTGATCCTCAGCGGCGTGCTCCTGCTGTTGCTGACGTGGCTGCACCCGCCCAACGTCGTGCCCTTCGTCGCCCTCCTGGTCGTAGCGTCGGTCGCTTACCTGCTGCTTACCCGGACGGCTACGGCGAAGTACGTGACGGCCCTGCGGCGCGCCACGCACCGCGGCTTCGCCGTCGCGGCCGCACCGCCGGCCAACGGGTCTTCCGACGGGGTCGACGCCCTGCTGAGCAGGCTGGCTCCCGGCGCCTCCTACCTCGACCAGGAGCAGGCGCGGGCGGAGTTGCGCGCCAGCACCCCCCTGCTGGGCGATGAGCAGCTCGACGCGGCCGTCCAGGTCCAGGTCCAGACCGCTCGCACACTGCTGGCCGCCGAGCGCGACCTGTCCGGCACGTGGCCCTTGCTGGCGCAGTGCCTGCACGAAGAGCTGGCCCGGGTCCAGGCGAACCTGTTTTCGCTACTCTGCTGCTCGCGCGATGCCTCCGGTACCCCCCTGGGGGACGTCCTGCTTGATGCCGAAGCGCGGATCACCAACGGAGTGGCCGACGACCGGGCCAACGCCATCGAGTTGCTCGACGTCACGCTGCCGAGGTGGCTGAGGCTCCCGGTGGTGGCGCTGGCCGAGGACCAAGGGCCGCTCCAGACGCTGCGCGAGCTTGGCGCGGACCTCGTGCCCGCCACCAACACGGCCGGAGAACGCCTGGCGCTGATGGGAAATGACGCGTCTATCGGCAGCTGGACGCTGAGCCTGGTCCGCCTCGGCTTGGCCACGGTAAACGGCTCCGCCGCAAGCAACGACAAGGAAGCGCCCGCCATGTCAGAACTCGGCTCCGCCGACACGTACCCGCCAGAGGTCGCCTCTGTCGTATGGCTGAGGACGATCGACATATTCGGGCGCGTGCCCTACCAGGTCCTCTCCGAGCTGTCGAGCAGGTTGCGACCATACTCGGTGTCCGCCGGGGTGCGCGTCGTGACGGAGGGCGAAGAGGGCGAAGAGCTCTACATCGTGCGGGCCGGGGAGGCCGCGGTCCAGCACGGGGATCAGGTCGTGGCGCGGCTGGGCCCGGGCTCGCTGTTCGGGGAACTGGCCGTGCTCGACCCTGCGCCGCGTTCGGCCGACGTGGTAGCCACGGTTGACACGGACCTTCTCATCCTCGACCGGACGACCCTGCTTGACCTCATGGCGCGGCGGCCCGAGGTGGCGGCCGACGTCATCACCATGCTCGTACGCCGGCTCCGGACCGGCACCTACGAGGCCTGAACGGTCCGTCCCCCGGGGCAGCGTGCGGATCACGACAGAGAATGGGTTTTTTCTCCCACTTTCTCGCCTAGCCGGACCTTGGTTTCGATTTGTTTTCGAGAATACTCCATGATATCGGAGTCGATCTCAACGGTACCCGGCTTCAGCAAGTAGAGTATGGCAGATCCGCCGAGGCTGAAGTAGCCCTTTTCCTGGCCGCGCCGGCAACTAGTAATGTCATGATTATTGATCTTGCCAACCAGGATCGCTCCCACCTCAACAGTCACGACGGTGCCGAAGTTGACGGTCTCAATAACCGAGTACTCGCGGTGGTTCTCGCTGAAGGTTTTATAGCGTTTCAAGGAAATGGGCTGTACGGAGTGCAGTACTCCGTTTATGGACTTCGTACGGATCACTTTACCGTCGTCCGCAAAGCAATAGCGGTGGTAATCTTCCGTGCCAAGGCGGTATACCAGGCAGGCGCCTTCGTTGTACGTGGCAGCCAGCTCGGGATCTCTAAGAAGCTCAGTGATCGTGTATGAGCTTTGCTTGACCGGAATACGGCCGTCGCTGGTGACTGAGTACGCCAGCAGCCTGGCATCGGCCACCGCGATCAGGGCATCAGGGTTGTCGGCTATCGGACGCCTGGCCGGGTCAATCTTACGGGTGATGAAGCTGTCGTAGGATGCGTAGCTTTGCTCGGGGTACTCGCTCATGTCTATGCCGAATTGACTGACGAGCGGCTGGATCTTTCTCACCGAAGACGGGCGCTTATCCCGGATTGCGTTCAGGTCTGAATACCACCGGCGGGCGAAAACAGCGCCGAGCAAGAGCCTGCCATACGTTGTCTCGTAAAGAAGATGGAGTCTCTTTTCGCCGTACTGCGGTTCGTCGCAGACTACTCCCCGCTTACGGTCGTACACCGGAACACTCATTCTGTTAATACCCAGCGCGATGAGTAGGAATGCAGTGATTGAAACTGACCCTATACTAAGCTCTGGACACTGAGCCTGGTCCACCTTGGCGTGGCCGCAGGTAAGCGCCTGCGTTGGCAGCAACGGCGAGAAGGGGCCTGGCATGTCAGATGCCGACTCACCAGAGGAGTACCCGCCAGCCGTCTTTGGGGCCTGAGGTGTCCGTCCCCGGCGCCGACGCCTCGCAGGCCGCCGCGGCGCAGGCCCTGGCCGCGATCGACGCGAGGGTACGGAAGGTTCTTCACCAGCTGCACCAGGCCATCGCCGTTTTCTCGGGCGGCGAGGACGGCAGCGTCCCGGCCGGGTTGGCGGATAGCCTGGTCCTCACCGCTCACGACCTCGACCGGGCGGTCGATTCCTGGCAGCAGCTCGTACCGGCCGACCGCGAGATCAAGGCGGCCCTCCTGCACGCGGTGGTGCGGCGCGCCGGGCTGTCGTCCACGACGTTCCCGGCCGTCGCTGCCGCCCTCGGAGCGGACGATCGGCAGGTTGCTGAGGCGTTCCGCGCCCGGTACGGCACCGACATCGCACAGGCCATGGCCGAGGTGCCAGTACTGCCGCCCCGGCGCGATCTCGGCCCCCGCACGGCGCTGGACGCCCAGCGCTGGCTGGACCTCGAGCGGTCGTTCACCCGGGTCACCGTGGAGGCCGGCGAGGTCCTGATCCGTGAGGGCGACGTCGGGGACAGCCTGTACGCCATCGTGACCGGCCGGGTGAGGATGCTGGTCGGTGAGCCGGGCGCCGAGCGAGCCATCCGCGACCTAGGCCCGGGTGAGCTGATCGGCGAGATGGCACTGCTGACCGGCGATCCCCGGACGGCCACCGTCGTCGCCGTGCGCGACACGGAGCTTTACCGGCTCAGCGCGGAGAACGTGGAACAGTACCTGTTCAGCGACGTGTCGGTCATGCGCAGGATCATGACGACGCTGGCCCGCCGGCTGGCCCAGGCCCCGTCTTCAGGGGCGGCAGCGCAACCGTCCGTGAGCAGCGTCGCCCTGGTGGCAGCAGGCGATATCACGCTGCCCGAGGTCGCCCGCTTCGGCGAGGCCCTGGGCACCTTCTTGGCCCGGCACCTGCGGGTGGCGGTGCTGAGCCCCCGTACGGCGGAGGCGGCCGTAGGGACGGGAGCCACCGCCGACGCCGACGGCGCGGAAGCCGCGGGGCTCGCTGGCTGGCTGCGCGACCAGGAGGACCGTCACGACCTCGTGCTGTATGCCCCGGCACCGGGGCCGGAAGCTCCGTCCCGTGACCCCGGGGAACCCGGCTTCTGGGACCGGTTGTCCGTGCGGGAGGCCGACGTGGTGCTCCTGGTCGGCCGGGCCGGCGCCAGCCCGCGGCCCGGGCAGGCGGAGCAGCGCCTGCTCGCAGGCAGCACGACGCGGAAGGCCCGCAGGGAGTTGGTGCTGCTGCACGATGACCTGCGTCCGGGCGCGTGGCAGACGGGGCAGTGGCTCAGCCAGCGTCACCTCGGCCGGGCTCATCACGTCGTCCCGGATGACCCCGCGCACCTCGGGCGCCTGGCCCGGTTCCTGCTCGACGTCCCGGTCGGCCTCGTCCTGAGCGGAGGGGGCGTACGGGGTCTCGGTCACGCCGGGGTGCTGAGGGCGCTCCGCGAACACGGCGTCCCGGTCGACGTGATCTGCGGGACCAGCGCCGGCGCCCTGGTCGGCGGCCAGTTCGCCATGGGCTGGACTCCGGGGCAGATCGAGCGGCGTAACGTGCGGGTGTTCGGCGTCCCCCGGCGGCAGCTGATGGATTACACCATCCCCACGACGTCGATCGTCGGTTCCGTCCAGCTCAACAGGGTCCTGAACGTGATCTTCGGTGACCGCCGCATCGAGGACCTGTGGATCCCCTACCTGTGTACGATCACCGACCTGACCGCGGCGGAACTGGTGGTTCGCGACGCCGGCTCCCTGCGCGACGCGGTGCGGGCCAGTTGCTCGCTCCCGGTCCTGCTTCCTCCCGTGGTGGGGTCGGACGGGCACCTGCTGGCCGATGGGGGCGTGCTCAACAACCTCCCCGTGCTGCCCTTGGTCAACCGCACGGCGCTCGGCACGCTCATCCTGGTCAACGTCACGGCGCCCTTTTACACCGCTGACGAACCGTACGACTACTCGGACAGCCTCCCGCTCGGCCGGGTCCTGCGCAGCCGCCTGAACCCGCTGGCCTCCCCGCTGGTCGCCCCCGGCATCGGCCAGGTGCTGCTGCGAGTCATGGAAATCGGCTCGAAGAGCCTCGAGGCCAGGCAGATCGCGCGCGCGGACGTGTACATCCGTCCCCACTTCGATTCGTCGTCCTATACCGACACGACGCAACTTCCGTCGGTCATGCGGGCCGGGTACGACGCGGCCCGCGAAGCCCTATCCGCGTGGGACAGTTCGGGTATCCCGTTCCGATGAGGAAGAACTGGCTGGAGTTCGGGATCTGGACCGCCCTCACCTTCGCGGATCTCTGCCTGGACGTAGGCTTCGCCGTAGTGGTCATTTACCGCGCGTCCCGGGGAACGCTCGGGATGTGGGAACCGCCGACCATGACCATAATTTCGCTGACTGTTCTGCTAGTCGTCGGCTGCTACGCGGTTCACCTCACCAATCCGCGCCGCCGCCCGGCCGCCGCTGGATTTCCGGACCCGGGCCAGCAATTCCCTGGCGGTCACCAAGATCAGCATCGTCGAGAAGACCACGAAGGGAGCGGCCCACGGAAGGACGGCGGCGAAGACGATGCCAAGTAGGAACGCCCGGCCGCGCCACGTCCTGACAATACGTTCCGGGGTGAAGAAGGCCCCCTTTTCCACCCGTATCTTCGAGACCATGAGGAACGACAGCACCACCATCATGGCGACGACGAGCCAGGGGTACGGGTAATGGTGCCAGACCCGTGAGCTGAGCAAGACGAAGCCGACGAGGATATCGGCCGCTGGCGGTGAGGGCAGCCCGATGAAATAGAGCGGGTCGCGCGCCTCGTTAGCCTGGAAGTAGGCGAGGCGGGCGAGCACGGCCGCCGTCCAGCCGGCCGCGATCAGGCCGCCTCCGGCCCAGCCCTTGAAGTACGCGGCGTAAACCAGGACACCAGGCGCCACCCCGACCGTGACGGCGTCGCAAAGCGTGTCCAGATATTTGCCAAAGGCACTCGTGGCGTGCAACAGCCGGGCGGCCAGGCCGTCGAAGGTGTCGATGACACTGGCGAGCACGATCAAATAGGCGCTGGCCGCATACTGCCCCTGGAACGCGTTCTGGATGGCCAGCACCCCCACGACCAGGCTCGCCATAGTTATGGCATTGGGAGCGGCGTAGCGGAGCCGGTTCACATATTGGATCATGGCATAGGCGGCGGCCTCACCCCGAGGGCAGAATCGCCCAGTAACCTGGGCTGGTGAAGGCGGCCGGGGCGCTGGTCCTCACCGCGGACGCCGGTGAGGCGGCCAGCCGGGCGGTCGGACAGGCCCGGGTGTCGCTGGGCGGCTTGTCCCCCTCGTTCGCGGTGCTGTTCGCCTCGGCCCATTTCTTCTCCTCGGCCGAGGCGCTCTTGGCCGCGGTGGCCGAGGAAACCGGCCCGCTTCCCCTCATCGGGTGCGTATCCGAGGGTGTGGCGGGCGGCGCCCGCGAGGTCGAGTCCGGGCCTGCGGTATCGCTGTGGCTGGCGGCCGACCTCGGCCCGGTCGAGACCTTTGCCATGGAGTTCGTCCGGACGTCGGAGGGGGGCGTCTTTGGCGGCTTCCGGTTCGACCAAGACCCGGCGGGAATGCACCTGCTGATCTGCGACCCGTTCACGTTCCCGGCCGGTGACCTGCTGGCCCACCTGAACGACCACGTACCCGGGGCCCTGGTCATGGGCGGGATGGCCAGCGGCGGGCTGAGGCGCCAGCAGAGCCGACTGTTCCTGGACGGCCGGGTGCTCTCTCACGGCGCGGTCGGCGTTCACCTGCCGGGCGCCGAGATCCATCCCCTGGTCGCGCAGGGCTGCCGCCCGGTCGGTAACCCCTTCACCACCACCCGGGCCGACGGCAACCTGATCTTCGAGCTCGGCGGGCGCCCGCCCCTCATCCGCCTGCGCGAGCTGGCCGCGGGGCTGCCCGACCGGGAGCGCGAACTGCTCGCCCGGGGCGCGCACCTGGGGATCGTCATCGACGAGTACCAGGCCGAGCCTGGCCAGGGCGACTTCCTGATCCGCGGCATCATCGGCGCCGACCCCGAATCCGGAGCGCTGGCGGTGGGCGAGGAGGTGGCGGTCGGCCAGACCGTGCAGTTCCACGTCCGCGACGCCCGGTCGGCGGATGAGGACCTCCGGCGAAGGCTGGAGCGGGAGTGCGCCGCCCTCGGTGACCGCCGCGCGGCCGGAGCCCTGCTGTTCACCTGCAACGGCCGCGGCTCGCGGATGTTCGACGGGCCGGACCACGACGCCGGGCTGATCGCCGAGGTACTGGGCGATATCCCGGTCGCCGGGTTCTTCTGCGGCGGCGAGCTCGGGCCGGTCGGCGGGCAGAACTTCCTGCACACCTTCACCGCGTCGATCGCGGTGTTCCCGGAAACTACCTGACGACCTGGATCTGCGTGGTCCGGGCGACCAGGCGCTCCTGCGCGTCGTACAGGCTGGTCTGGGCGGTGACCGTGGTCCGGCCGCGGTGCACAGGTACCGCCACGGCACGGACGGTACCGCTGCTGACCGGCCGGAACATCTGGGTGGTCGAGGTGATCGTGGCCGTCGTGGCGCCCTGCGGCAGGCCGAGGAACGTCACGAGCGCCCCGGCGGTGTCGGCCAGGGACATCAGGACCCCGCCGTGCATGACGCCGGCGGTGGTGCACAGGTGCGGGGCCCAGGCCAGCCGCGCGACCACCCGGTCGGGGCCGGCCTCGTCCAGGACCAGGCCGAGATGCCCGGCGAACGGCATGAGCGCGACCAGGCCCTCCAGGTCAGCAGGCATGAGGCTCAGCGTAGCCCGCCAGGCCTAGCCAGGCTGTGCTAGCCAGGCTGGGCTAGCCGGGCTGGGCTAGCCGGGCTGGGCGGCGAGCTCGCGGACCTGCCGCATCCCCTTGGCGTTCCGCGCCAGGGCCATGGGCGTCCAGATCAGCCCGAACGGGATGCCCCACCAGCCCAGGAGGAGGTTATGCGTTTGCGCGGAGCGGGCAGCGGCCTCTAGCTGCTCGAGAGTTCCGGTATAGACCGTGTGTCGCTGCTGCGTCATGATGAGGTAGCTGCTCACCTTCGTGAGCCTGACCCGGTACAGCCCCGGGTTTCCCGACGAGGCCGGCGGTTGTGGCGCACCGTAACCGTTACCGTATCCGTGCCCACCACCCTGCGAATCGCTCATGGGTCCTCCGCAATGCTTGGCCGATTAGGGGAATATCCAACCGCACCCGGCCCCCCTGGGGAAAGAGGGTGACCGTCCGCTTCCATTACAGTTACGGTGAGCGACGGATCGCCCAGCTCACCGGGCCCAGTGGACCTGTAGAGTACCACCCGGCACGGGCAATAGTCACCCATAAGCCGCAGAGCGCATGGCCGATTCCCGAATACCCACTATTTATCATCTTACGGAAAGCCCGTATTCCGGCGTTTGCCTGTAAGTAATCTGGCCCCAGGCTGGGCGTCCCGCGAACGGTAGCGGGCCGCAGCAACGTGACTCATCCCTGGGAGACACGATGACCGATCGATCATTAGGCCAAGGCCTGCCCGCCGACTGGCACCGCGCCCGCTCCGCCGCCCGCGAGCCGCACTACTACGGTGCCGACTCCTTCTGGGCCGCGACTCCCGCCGCCAACGGCACCGCCACCGCCGACGGCACCGCCAACGGCACCGCGACCGCCAACGGCAGGGCGACCGCCGCGACGGCCGCCGGCCCGGCGAGCGCCGACGAGACGGCCGGGCACCCGTCGCGACGCAAGGACGCAGAAACGACGGGATTCCTCGGCGCGCTATTCGACTTCGGATTCACGTCCTTCGTGACACCCAAAATCATAAAAGTGCTCTACGTGCTGGTAACGATCGGCACGATTGTAAGTGCCCTCGCATTTACCATCGTCATATTCAAGGCGAGCGTGGAATTCGGCATCGTGGCGCTGGTCTTCGGGGACCCGCTGATCATCCTGGTCGTCATGGCGATATTCCGCATGTTCGTGGAATTCTTCGTCGTCATCTTCCGGGCCGCCGAGGATCTCCGGGCCCTGCGGGAAGGCGGCGGGACCGGCTGAGAGCAGGCCCGTCCGGGCCGGCGGTGACGCCGTACAGTGTCGTCATGGCGACTTGTGGATTCTCGGGCCAGGGACTGTCACCCAGATATGTCCGGACAGGACTGGACTGCCCCCCACAAGTGTCCTACGGTGCTGTCATGGCGTCGGTGAGGCAACGGTGACTCAGACGGGCCGCGGACGGTGAACGGGCCTGGGGGGCCTGAGCAGGACGGTGCGGAAGTAAACCGCCTGTTCGAGCTGCGCGCCGATCCGACGCGGGCGCTGGGCGACCAGGCCGATGCAGTCGCCGCGGCGTGTCACGCCATGGCCGTGCGGTTCCACCGGGGCGGCAAGCTCGTGGTGTTCGGTACCGGAGGGTCGAGCACGGACGCGCAGCACGTCGCGGTGGAGTTCGTGCACCCGGTGATCGTCGGCAAGCGCGCGCTGCCGGCCATCTCGCTGACCACCGACGTAGCCACGGTCACGGGAATCGCGGAGCGGGACGGCGTGGCCGCCATCTTCGCGCACCAGATCCGTATCCTGGCCGGCCCGGCCGACATCGCGCTCGGGATTTCCGACGACGGCAACAGCGTCAGCGTGCAGGCCGGGCTCGAGGCCGCCGCCCGCCTGGGGCTGCTGACGATCGCCCTGGTCGGCGGGGACGGCGGGCGGATCGCGGCCAGCTCCGCGATCGATCACGTGCTGCTGGCCCCCTCGCCCGATCCCCGGGTGGTCAAGGAGATGCACGTCACCATCTACCACGTGCTGTGGGAGCTAGTGCACGTGTTCTTCGAGCAGCCGGGCGTACTGACCCCAGGAGTGATCGCATGAGCGATCGCATGAGCGAGCCAAAGGGGCGCGGCTCTGCCTGGACCGAGGAGCGAGGTACGAGCGACGAGGGAAGGCAGAGCCTTAAAAGCGCCCCGGAGGCGAGCGAATGCCAGGATGGAGCGAGCGAATGCGCAGGCGAGATCTGCATCACCTGCTCGGACACCGCGCTTGAGGTTAGGGTGCTGCGGCTGCTCGAGGACGAGCTGGCCGTGGTCGACACCGGGCTGGGCGAGGAGACGGTGAGCGTCGCGCTGGTGACCGCCCGGGTCGGGGATATCATCCTGGTGCACGCCAGGGAAGCCATCGCCGTGGTAGGGAGATGAGCCGGGCATGCGGCAGGAGAACCGGGCCGGGGACGAGGCGATGGAGTCGCTCTACCCGTTCCTGTACTCCGACACTTCCGACCTGCCCGCCGTGCTCGAGCAGGTCCGCAACTCCACGGTGGCCAAGGCCGGGGAGATCCTGGAGCTGCGCCGGGTTATCGCGGCGCGGGACGGCGCCCGGCTGGCCGAATGCGCCCTCCAAACCGCGGCCAGGTTCGCCGCGGGCGGCCGGCTCTTCGCCTTCGGCAATGGCGGCAGTGCGACCGACGCCCAGCAGCTCGCCACCTTGTTCCTGAACCCCGGGGGCAGCTACCGCCCGTTGGCGGCGTTCGGGCTAGGTAATGACACATCCGTGGTGACTGCCTTGTGCAATGACATCGGCGTTGAGGTGGTCTTCGCCAGGCAGCTCGCGGCGTTCGGCGGGCGGAACGACATCGCGGTCGGGCTGTCGACGAGCGGCAACTCCGGCAACCTGCTGCGCGCCTTCGACGAGGCGAGCAGGCGGGGGATGCTGACGATCGGGCTGGCCGGCTACGAGGGCGGCAAGATGGCCGAGCTTGACACGATCGACTACCTGTTCGTCGCGCCCTCGGCGTCCGTGCACCGGATCCAGGAGGCGCAGACCACCGTCTACCAGGTGCTCTGGGAACTCACCCTGGCCGCACTCGGTCCCGAGACTCAGGAAAAAGAGGTGTCGCATGTGCCTGGGCATTCCCGGTGAGGTGATCGAGCTCCACCCGGAGCAACCCGACCTGGCCAAGGTGGACGTCAGCGGCGTCCGGCGGCTGATCAACATCGGCCTGCTCAACGACGACCCGCCCGTCCCGGGTGACTGGGTGCTGATTCACGTCGGCTTTGCCCTGTCGAAGATCGACGAACGCGAGGCGGCGGCGGCCATGGAGTTCCTCGAGGGCATCGGGCAGGCCTACGAGGACGAGATCGCCGCGCTGCGGGACTCACTGATCGAGTAAGGAGGGTGCGGAGACATGCGGTTTGTC
Organism: Streptosporangiaceae bacterium; assembly: GCA_050698755.1. Taxonomy (GTDB): domain Bacteria; phylum Actinomycetota; class Actinomycetes; order Streptosporangiales; family Streptosporangiaceae; genus Palsa-504. Next base: position 17,783 of record JBOHCK010000010.1, read on the forward strand.
GACGAATTCCGTGACGCCGATAAGGCCCACGCCCTGGCTGCGAAGATCGCGGCGCTGTGCGAGCCCGGCCGTCAGTACAAGCTCATGGAGGTGTGCGGCGGGCACACCCACACGATCTACAAGCATGGCCTCGAGGATTACCTCCCGGAGTCGATCACGCTGGTGCACGGGCCCGGGTGCCCGGTGTGCGTGATCCCGATGGGGCGGGTGGACGACGCGATGCACCTAGCCGCCCAGCCGGACGTGATTATGACGTCGTTCGGCGACATGATGCGGGTTCCCGGCAGCCAGGGTTCCTTCTTCGACGCCAAGGCGCAGGGCACCGACATCCGCATGGTGTACTCGCCCCTGGACTCGCTGAAGATCGCGCGGCAGAACCCGGACAAGCGCGTGGTGTTCATGGCGATCGGGTTCGAGACGACCGCGCCTTCCACCGCGATGACCATGCTCCGTGCGGCCGCCGAGGGCTTGGCTAATTTCTCGGTGTTCTGCAACCACGTCACGATCATCCCGGCCATCAAGGCCATCCTGGACTCCCCCGACCTGCGCCTCGACGGGTTCATCGGCCCCGGGCACGTGTCGACGGTGATCGGCTGCCGGCCTTACGAGTTCATCGCCAGCCAGTACGGCAAGCCCGTGGTGGTGGCCGGGTTCGAGCCGCTGGACATCCTGCAGTCGATCTACCTGCTCATGCTGCAGCTCTCGCAGGGGCGGTCCGAGGTCGAGAACCAGTACTCGCGCGTGGTGCCGTGGAACGGGAACCTGGTCGCGCTCAAGGCGATCGCCGAGACGATGGAACTGCGGCCCTACTTCGAGTGGCGCGGGCTCGGGTTCATCTCGCACTCGGCGCTCAAGGTGCGCGAGAAGTACGCCGCCATGGACGCGGAACTTCTGTTCGAGGTGCCCGGGGTGCGCGTCGCCGACCCCAAGGCCTGCCAATGCGGCGAGGTGCTCAAGGGCGTGCTCAAGCCGTGGGAGTGCAAGGTGTTCGGCACCGCGTGCACCCCGGAGACGCCGATCGGCACCTGCATGGTGTCCCCCGAGGGCGCGTGCGCGGCCTACTACAACTACGGCCGGATGAATCGGACCCGCGTCCCCGAGGCGGCCGAGGCGAGCCGGTCATGACCTCCAGCCGAGAGGACCTGGCCAGCGCCGAGGGTCTGGCCGGCACCGAGGATCCGGTCGGCACCGAGCGGGGGCAGCCGGGCTGGATCGGCGAGGCGCTCCGCGAGCACGCCGAACACGAGCGCCACGAGGTGGACGCCGGAGCCCGGCGCCAGCTACCGCTGGCCGACCGCGAGCAGCAGGTGCTGGACCGGATCGACCGGGCGCGGCGCCGCCGGCCCCGGGTCAGGGAAGAACGCATCACGATGTCGCACGGGGCGGGCGGTAAGGCGACCCAGACCCTGATCGAGGCGATCTTCCTCGACGCGTTCCGCAACCCGCTCCTCGAGCCGCTGGAGGACGCCGCGCACCTGCTCATCAACGGATCCAGGATCGCGCTCACCACCGACTCCTACGTCGTCAAGCCGCTGTTCTTCCCGGGCGGCAACATCGGCGACCTGGCCGTCAACGGGACGGTCAACGACCTGTCCGTGTCCGGGGCCACGCCCCTGTACCTGTCGGCCGGGTTCATCCTCGAGGAGGGCTTCGCAGTCGCCGACCTGGCCCGGATCACCGAGACCATGCGGGACGCCGCGGCCGCCGCCGGGGTGCACATCGTCACCGGCGACACCAAGGTGGTGGAGAAGGGCAAGGCGGACGGCTGCTACATCAACACCGCGGGCGTCGGCCTCATCTCACGGGATGTCGAGCTCGGCGTGGCGCATTCACGGCCGGGGGACGCCATCATCGTGTCCGGGCCGATCGGCGACCACGGCATCACGATCATGCTCGCCCGGGGCGAGCTGGATCTGGAGGCGGACATCGCCTCCGACACGGCGCCGCTGAACGGCCTGGTGGCGGACCTGCTGGACGCGGTGCCCGGGGTCCGGGCGCTGCGCGACGCAACCCGGGGTGGCGTCGCGACGATCCTGAACGAGATCGCCAAGGCGGCCGACGTCGGCGTGCTGGTCACCGAGGACGACATCCCGGTGCGCCCCGAGGTCCGTGGCGCCTCCGAACTGCTGGGGATCGACCCCATGTACGTGGCCTGCGAGGGGCGCCTGGTCGCCGTCGTGCCCGGCGGGGACGCGGACCGCGCGGTCGCCGCGCTGCGCGCCCACCCGCTGGGCGAGCGGGCCACGGTGATCGGCCACGTCCGGGCCGAGCAGCCGGGCCTCGTCCAGCTCAAGACGGCGTTCGGCGGAACCAGGATCGTCGACCTACTCGTCGGCGACCCGCTCCCCCGCATCTGCTGACCGCCTTCGACCAGGCCGTGCCGTTCCTGCTTGCTTTCGCCGCCCTGGTCCTGCTGTTCCAGCCGCAGGTCTCCGCGTGGCTGGCCCGGCATCCCGCCGTCGGGAGCCACCGCTTCCTGCTGCCGGGCGGGCTGATCGCGGTGGCGGCCTACGACGGTTACTGGGGCGCGGGGGCCGGCGTCATGACCCTGGCCCTGCTCATGATCACCACCGGCCAGGGGCTCGCCGGGTCCAATGCGCTGAAGAACATGGTCCTCGGCATCGCCGACGTGACCTGCTGCGCGGTGTTCATCGCGTTCTGGCACGTCGACTGGGCCGCGGCGGCACCGATGGCGGCCGGCTTCCTCGTCGGCAGCACGATCGGGCCGGCGCTGACCCGGCGGCTGCCCGCGAACGTCCTCCGTGTGGTCGCCGCCCTCGCCGGACTCGGGCTCGCCATCCGCCTCTGGATCGGAAGCTAGCGGCGGCTCGCCCTGGCCCATGGGTGTGCGCGGCGCACCATAGCCCGCGTCCGGCGAAGCGATCGTGAGATCGCGGGCAGGGCGACGATAACTCCGGCGCTCACCAGCACGACTCCGGCCAGATGGCTCAAGCCGGGCACGACGTGCCAGATCCGTCCTAGCTGCAGGACTGCCCCTGTACCGGCGAGGATCGCGCCTGCCAGCAGCTGCTGCCATGGCCGGGCGTTCCTCCGCCAGGCTCGCAGCGGGGCGGTTTGGCGGGCAGCGAGCAGCCAGTAGGCCAGGCCCGCGGGGGGACAGACGCAGAGCAGAATACAGAGCAGGCGCCCGTCCAGGACCGGGCCTGGCCGTGGCAGGTGCTGCTCGACGGCGGGCAGGTCGGCGGTGAGATCGCGTAGCTGTCCCCTGGTCCTCGCCGCGTAGGCGGCGCCGACTCGTTCCTCGAGTTCGGCTAGGGCCAGCCGGCCGTCGGCAAAACTGCGCTGCAGCAGCGCCACAGCCTGCTCCCGTTCGGCGTCGGAGGCGCGGACGGCCAAGCGGGCGCGCTGCGTGGTGACATCGTTCATGCTGGGCTTCCTGGCGGGGAGTCGGCATCCGGGCGGTCTTGCAGGTCGACCAGCGCCAGGACCACCCGGGTCACGGTTCCATCGGCACCGGGGTCGGCCAAGCGGGCGGTGAGCTGCTCGATATGGCCGCGCAGCTCGGCCAGCGCCTCATCGGTGAGCCGGAGGGTGCCGAGGTGAAGGTCGATCTCGCGGCGGCCGCCCGCCTGCCTGGCCCGGCAGGCCGCCGTGATGTCCATTGCGGTGGCCTGCAGCATCGATCCGAGCAGCGCCGCGGTCTCCTCCGGGTCTGCGTCGTCGCCGGGTGGCTCAGCCTGTGCGGGCGCGTAAACCCGCTCGACCTTGCCTCGGGCCAGCGGCCGGTACTCGGCTACCTCGATCAGTCCCGCGTGCTGAAGCTGGCCGAGGTGGTAGTAGAGGCGATCGGCGGGTAGCCCCGCGTAGTCGGCCAGCTGCCGCGCTGACCGGGGCGCCTCAAACAGCCACTCTAGAAGCCGGATCCGCAGCGGGTCAGCCAGCGCTTTGTGCAGCCCATGCCAGGGCTTGCGCGGTGCGTCCGTCCGGAACCTGTCCGACTCTGCCGTAATATCCTCCATTCATTGGAATATATTACAGTAAACTGCGCCCGTCAACGGCCGGGCGGGCTAGCGGGCGCGGTGCGGGCTAGCGGGCGCGGTGCCCGACCAGCCAGCTCGGGGCGGGTCAGCGGAGGCGGTCGCGGGCGGCGGCGACTACGGCTTGGCCGAGGCTGATGCCGCCGTCGTTGCACGGGACGCGCGAGTGGACCAGGACGCGGAAGCCGCGGGCCTCCAGCCGGGCGACCGTGCCGTGCAGCAGGAGCAGGTTCTGGAACACCCCGCCGGACAGCGCCACCGTGCCCAGCCCGTGGCGCTCGCGCAGCAGCAGGCAGCCGTCCTCGATCAGCGCGGCCACGCCGTGGTGGAACCGGGCCGCGACGATCGCTCCCGGTGTCCCGGCCGCGATATCCTCGGCGGCCGCCCGGACCAGATCACAACCGCTTATCCCGAACGGCGTGTGCTCCTCAATCCGAGCCTGGTACGAGCCCCGCTCGCCCGGATCGGCCAGTTGCTCGAGCTCGACGGCAGCCTGGCCCTCGTAGTTGATCACGTCCCGGACGCCGAGCAGGGCGGCCACCGCGTCGAACAGCCGACCCGCGCTGGAGGTGACCGGCGAGTTGATCCCCCGCCTGGCCATGGCGACCACGGCGGCCCAGCGCGCCTCGTTGCGCTGGACCACGCCTAGGCCACCCGGCGGCGCGCCGGGAAAGGCGGCGTCGAGGTAGGCGGCCGCCATCCGCCACGGCTGCCTGACGGCGGCGGCCCCGCCGGGCATCGGCACCGGCGCGAGGTGACCGCCGCGCTCGAAAGTGGCCAGGTCAGCGACCAGGAACTCGCCGCCCCAGATCGTTCCGTCTGGGCCGTAGCCGGTCCCGTCGAAGGCCACCCCGATCACCGGCCCTTCCGCCCGGTTGTCGGCCAGGCAGGAGGCGATGTGGGCGTGGTGGTGCTGCACGCCGCATAGCTCGACCCCGTCCAGGTCCAGCGCGTACTTGGTCGACAGGTAGTCCGGGTGCAGGTCGTGGGCGACGACCTGCGGGTCGAGGTCGAACAGCCGGCGGAAGTGCTCAATGCCCTCGGTGAACGAGCGCAGGGTCTCGGCGTTCTCCAGGTCGCCGATGTGGTGCGAGACGAAGGCGTGGCGCTCTTTGGCCAGGCAGAACGTGTTCTTCAGCTCGGCCCCGCAGGCCAGGACGGGGCGGGGGAACTCGTGGTCCACCGTGACGGGCTCGGGGACGTACCCGCGGGACCGCCTGATCAGCATCGGCCGGGCGCGGAAGACCCGGGCCACGGAGTCGTCGGTCCTGATGTGGATGGCCCGGTCGTGGGTGAGGAACGCGTCCGCGATCCCGCCGAGCCTGCCCAGCGCGTCGGCATCGTCGTAGGCGATCGGCTCATCGGAGACGTTCCCGCTGGTCAGCACCATCGGCCGCGATAGAGCACCGATCAGCAGGTGATGCAGCGGGGTGTACGGCAGCATGATCCCGAGCTGGCGGTTACCCGGGGCCGTCGACGCGGCAACCTCGGCGCCGGGCCTGCGCGGCAGCAGCACGACGGGCCGGCTCGCGCTGGTCAGCAGGTCGGCGGCGGCCTCGTCGACCTCGGCCAGGAGGCGCGCAGCGGCCAGGTCGGCGGCCAGCACGGCGAATGGCTTGTCCTCGCGGTGCTTGCAGGCCCGTAGCGCCGCGGCGGCGGTTTCGCAGCCGGCATCCACCGCCAGGTGATAGCCGCCGAGCCCCTTGACGGCGAGCACCCGGCCGTGTGCGAGCAGTTCGGCGGCGCCGGCCAGGGGCTCGGCGGGCAGCGCGTTTCCGGCCGCATCGAGCAGCGCGAGCCGGGGCCCGCAGGCCGGGCAGCAGGTCGGCTGCGCGTGGAAGCGGCGGTCGGCGGGGTCGTGGTACTCCGCGGCGCATCGCTCGCACATCGAGAACCCCGCCATCGTGGTCAGCGGCCGGTCGTAGGGCACGTCCCGCACGATGGTGAACCTAGGCCCGCAGTTGGTGCAGTTGATGAACGGGTACCCGAACCGCCGGTCGGCCGGATCGGCGAGCTCGCGCAGGCAGTCGGCGCACGTCGCGGTATCCGCGGAGACCAGGGTCCTGCGCGGCCCGGCGGACCCGCTGGCGGCGATGGCGAACGACGCCGATCCGCTCGGCGCCAGGGGCGCGGTGGTGATCCGCTCGATCCTGGCCAGCGGCGGCGCATCGCGCTCCAGGAGGACGAGGAACTCGCTGACCGCCGCGGGTGCCCCCTCGACCTCGACGAACACCCCGTCGGTGTCGTTGCCTACGTGCCCGGCCAGGCCCAGGCCGGTCGCCAGCGTGTACACGAACGGGCGGAAGCCGACCCCCTGGACGATGCCCTCCACCCGGATCGCCGTGCGGATCACCGCGGTCACCTGCTCCATCACCTCCCCTCGGGCTCGGTGATGATCCTAAGTCAGGCGGGGATAAGAGCCACTTCTCCATGAAGAGGAGCTCGTCGGGCTGGTAGCCGAACCTGGCGTAGAAGCCGGCCACGCCGGCGTTGTCCGGCTCGATCAGCAGGTTGACCTTCGGGCAGCCGAGCGCGAGGAGGCGGCGCTCGAGCTCGGCGAGCAGGGCGGCCGCGATCCCGCGCCGGTCCGGCCTGGTGGCCAGGCGGTGCACCCAGCCGCGCGTCCCGTCGTAGGTCCCGAACACCGTGCCGGTGATCTCCCCGGCGGCGTCCTCGTCGACCAGGAGCAGGCCCTGGCTCAGCGCCGCGGCCAGCTCGAGGTCCACGAGCCCGGGGTGGAACCGCAGGCCCGCGGCCCGCCAAAGGCCCACCAGGCGGGCCGCGTCGGCAGGGGTGGCCGACCTGATCACCCTCCGGGTCCGTCGGGGACCAGGGCCTCCATCCATTCGGCGATGCGCCACGTGCGCACGAGGCCGGCGAGCAGGGATCCCAGCGGCCGGGGTTCGTCCACGAGAAGCTGGTCCTTGGAGACGATGAGCACGTGCAGGCTGACGCCGAGTTCGCTCCCCGTCAGCCCCGCGGCGACCTCGCAGAGCAGCTCGCCGTACCGGCGGACGAGACTGGTCAGGCCGGCCAGGCCGCTCGCCTCGGCGACGATCCGCTGAAGATTCCACTCATCCAGGCTGAGCCGGTTGTCGTAGACCAGGCGCTGGCCGGAGGCGATGGCGAGGGCAGCGGCCGCTCCGCTCGCCAGGCCCGAGGCGACGTGAGCGAGCATGCGCTCAGCGTCCCACTCCCCGGCGGGCGGCGGGCCGAAGCCGCTGCCTTCCGCGGCCGCGAGGAATTCCCTGAGTGACTTGCGCATGCTCGTGACGTCCATGACTCAGCTCCCCACTAACGTTCGTAACCACTAACGTTAGTCACAACTTTCGCTTGCGGTCAAGCTCGTGAGGGCGCGGGAGAGACACCACCGTCGTTCGGGATAATGGAGACAGCGCCGGGTGCGGGCGCGAGCTACCTTGGCTCAGGCCTGGTCGTCTTCGCCCTGGTTGGCGGCTTCGCCGGCGGCGGCCCGGCCTTCGCTGACGCCTCGCTGGAATCCCGTCAGCCGGTCACGGACCTCGGCCGCCGACCGGGTCGGCGGAGCGGATGGCGGCGTACCGGGGATGGCACCGGGGATCAGGTTCGCGGCCGGCGTCCGCCTGGGCAGCCCTTCGGGCGTCGAGCCCGCCGAGGTAGGCACATCGGCCGCCCGTGCGGCCTGCCAGCCTTGATCGGCCGGCGACGTCCAGCCGCCGCCCGGCGCGGTCCGGCCTGGTGCCGTCCACCCGGCGCCGAACCAGCGCGACTCCATCTCGTCGAAGATGGGCAGCCTGCGATGGTCCGCGTGACGTTCCGCAGGCGGCACGATCACGTCGGGGCTGGCCTGGCCCGCGGGGGCCGGCGTATCGAGCGGAGTAGCGGACAGCGGCAGGCCATGGGCCTCGTGCGGCCCGGACGAGCTAGGGTCGGGCGGGCCCAGGACGGTTCCGCCGTTGCTGGTCCCGGTCTGGAGGGGGCGCGACACGGCGGCCGCCCACGCGGGATCGGGCGGCTGGATCGCGGTACCGGCCAGCTGCCAGTCGGGCGACCCGCCGCGTGCCCCCTCCCCTTGCGCCGCGAACTCGGTCGCCGTCACCGGGGGGGCCCGGTGCCCCGCGGCGACATAGCGCGGATCGACCGCCGCCTCGGTCATCGAGCCTGCGGCGGCGGGCTCTGGCGCGGCGGCTGCGGCCTCGCTGAGCCTCGGGGACGCGGTGGCGCCGCTGCGAGTGAGGATGTCATCGGGGAGCCAGACCAGCGAGGTCAGGCCGCCGAACTCCGCTGGCTGCAACCGCACCCGGATGCCGTGCCGGGCGGCGAGCCTGGCCACCACGAACAGGCCCATCCACTTGGGCACGTTGACGTCTGGCGCCTGGGCGTTTTCCAGCTGCCAGTTCGCATACGCCATGTCCTTCGGGGCCATGCCGATGCCGCGGTCGGTGATCTCGATCAGGGCGCCACCGGTCGTCAGCAGCTTGCTCGAGACGTCGACGGGCATGTCCCCCGCCGAGAACGACGTCGCGTTCTCGGTGAGTTCGGCGAGCAGGTGCGCCACGTCGTTGACCGCGGGCCCGCGCACCGCGATATCCGGCTGCCCGCTGAGCGATACGCGCTCGTGGTCCTCGATCTCGGACATGGCCGCCCTGATGACGCCGCCCAGCGCCACCGGCTGGTTCCAGCGGTTTGGCACCTCATGGCCGGCCAGCACGAGCAGGTTCTGCGAGCTGCGGTGCATCCGAGCCGCGATCCGGTCCATCTTGGCCAGGCTGGCCAGGCGCCCGGGGTCCTGCTCGGCCTGCTCCATGCCCTCGATGAGCCGGATCTGCCGTTCCACCAGGGACTGACTGCGGTGGGACAAGTTCATGAACATCGTGCTGAGCGTGTCGCGGACCGCGGCCTCGTTGGCCGCCATCCGCAGCGTCTCCCTGCGCATCTGGTCGAAGGCCCGCGCCACCTCGCCGAGATCGTCCGCGGAGTCCACGTCGACGGGTTTCACGTCGGGCAGCCTGCCCTGGCTCCGGCCCTCACCGATCCGGCGGACCACCTCGGGCAACTCGACCACGCCAGCCCGCAGCCTGCCCAGCGGCCGCAGCACCGACCTGGCGACGGCGATCGCGAACCACGCCGCCAGCACGAGAACGATGACCAGCGCCACACCGAACCCGATCGCGGACGTGATCGCCCCGTGCCGCACCGAGTCAACCGGCGAGGTGAATGACGCGCTGCTCAGGTCGCCGGCGATGCGGGCAGCGCAGTACGCGACGACGCCACCGGCCACCGCCGCGATGCCGACCATCAGCCACAGGCGGGAGCTGACGCGCCAGTCCTTCAGCGCGCGGCTAGATCTGGGGCCAACCGCCGACTCGACGGTGCGGGCGGGCTCGGGGGCACCCGCGGAGGGACCGGCGGCCTCGGGTGGCCGAGGCGGAGCGGCATCGCGTGCGGCGGCATCGCGCGCGGCGGCATCGCGTGCGGCGGGCGGTATCCCCGGCGCCGCGGGTTCTGACCGGAACTCGGTGACCCCGGCGCCGATCTGGGATCCGGTGAACGCACGCCCGGCGTCAGGCGCCTGCCACCCGGCCGGCCGGAACGGGATCTCGCTCGGCGTCCTCGCCACGTCCACCGCCATGAGCACGGCCACCACGACGACCAGGACCGCGAAGAGGATTTCGGCCAAGGTGTCACTCACACCCTGCCGACGGCCGGACGCATGCGCGTGACGCCGCGCGCGTCCTGCCCCGTTCCGTGCAGATCGCGGTGCTCAGCCCGAGGGTCATCGCACAGCGGCCTGGCCGCACCATCGACATGGCACACCCCTCCCCAGCGGTTTCTCCCCAGTACCGCGCCGGTGTAGTCCACGTCACTGTAACTGCTAGCCAGCTCATGCATGCCTCATATGGAGGGAAAAGTCCGTATTGCCTGACGTGACGGCTGAAACCCCGCGGCACAGTTGGCCTGGTCTGCGGGGTTTGTAGAGCAAATATCCGATTTTACGTCGCGATGAGATCCCGGTCGATACGATTTAGCAGGTCATAGCGAAACCAGTTCGGGGATGACCGGCCATGCGACCGTTCAAACCCGTTACAGTCGCACAGTGCGCCCAAGAGCGGGCAAGGTAGGCGATACATAACAAACCGTAGGGGGGTCCGTGGCGGAGGAAACGGCCGACTCAGGCCTGGTGTACGAGATAGACACCACAGCGGCCAGGCAGGAACGGACTAAGTTCCGGCGGAGCGTGGGGCGCCTGGACACGGCGTTCCTCATGCTGGCCGCGATTATCGTCTTGGACACCCTCGGCGCGGTGTCGAGCTACGGCGCTCAGGCGTTCACCTGGCTCGTCGTCATGGTGGTGTTCTTCCTGTTCCCCTACGGCATGCTCACGGCCGAGCTCGGCACCGCGTTTCCCGAGGAAGGCGGCCCCTACGTCTGGGTCAGGCTCGCCTTCGGACGGGTCGCGGCCGCCGTGGTCGCCGTCATGTACTGGGTCGACAACCCCATCTGGCTGGCCGGGACGCTGGCGATCACGGCGATGGCCACCTTCAGCACGTTCTTTGTCAACCTCTCACTGACCTGGGAATACATCTTCGGGCTGCTGTTCGTCTGGGCGGGCATCGCGTCGGTGATCATGGCGCTGAAGTTCGGCAAGTGGGTGGCGAGCATCGGTGCGCTGGTCCGCGTGCTGCTGATGGTGTTCTTCACCATCACCGTGTTCATTTACGCGGGCGAGCACGGCGTGCACGGCTTCGGGGCCGGGGCGTTCAAGCCGACGTGGCTCGTGTTCCTGGCGGCGGCGCCCATCCTGATCTTCGACCTCGAGGGCTTCGAGTTGCCCAGCGCCGCGTCCGAGGAGCTGATCAACCCGAAGAAAGACGTGCCCTTCGCGATCCTGCGCTCGGGGATCGCCACGGTGCTGTTCTACGGCGTGCCGATCCTGGCGATCCTGCTCGTGCTGCCGGCCTCCAAGCTGTCCAACATCCTCGGCTTCGTCACCGCGCTGCAGCAGGTCTTCGTGGTCTACGGGGGACACCTGACCGCTTCGGGCGTGGTGCTCACCGGCGCCGGGAAGGCCCTGGCCGACGTCGCGGCGGTCGGGGTGATCTTCGGCTTGCTGTCCTCCGGGGTAATCTGGCTGATCGGGTCTGACCGCGCCCAGGCGGTGGCGGGGTTCGACGGTGCCGCGCCGAGGGCACTCGGGTACTTCTCCAAGCGCCTCGGCACCCCGATCGGCGTCAACCTGCTCTCGGGCGTGGTGTCGACCGGCGTCCTGATCCTGGCGCTGACGCTGACCAGCGGCAACGCGGCGAAGTACTTCAGCGTCACCCTGGGCCTGGTCATCTCCATGGTGACGATCACGTACGTGCTGATCTTCCCGGCGGTGATCAAGCTCAGGTACAAATACCCCGACGTCCTGCGTCCGTACCGGATACCCGGGGGGACGGTCGGGCTCTGGGTGGTCGGAATCCTGACCACGGCCTGGGCCCTGTTGACGACCATCGCGATCATCTACCCGGGTATCGGCACGTCGGATCCCGATGCGTCGCTGCCGTCCGCCTTTGCCGGGGAGCGCCTGCAATACACGCTGTCCCAGGTCATCCCGCTTGGCGCGATGGTGCTCATCGGCCTGCTGTTCTACGCCCTCGGCAGGCCCACGCGCCGCCAAGCGGCCCAGGCGCAGGCCGCGCCCGCCGCGGTTCCCGGCGAATCCGAGACCCCGGCCGGCCCGTTATCCCTGTTATCCCCGTTATCCCGGTCATCCCGGGGTTATGCCGGCGGGGCGACCGGGGCCGTGTAGTCGCGCAGGGCCGTGTATTCCCGGAGGTAGCCTCGGTCGCCTGGGGTGTCCAGTTCCTCGGCGTAGCGTCGGCCTGCCCACACGGCGGCGGCGATGGTGCTCGGAGCCCAGGCGTCCCCGACGCACCTTACCGACCGGACGCCTTGCGCCGACCACTCGTCCTGCCGCTGCTCCAGCGCCAGGAACAGGTCGTCACGCGGGATCCTGGCGGTCACCAGGACCACGGCGTCGGCGGGCACGCCGGCTTCCGAGCCGGTGAACGCGCACGCCGTCCGCGCCTCGCCCGCACCGACGGCGACGAGGACCCGGCTGGTGTCCACGATGATGCCCGCGGCGCGTACCCGCCGCTGGATGTCGCCGATCTCCAGGGTGTTGGCCGTCCACGAGGACACCAGCGGCGCCGGGGTCACCAGCCGGACCTCGTGCCCGAGCCGGGCCAGCAATTCGGCCAGGACCCCGCCGAGGTAATAGTGATCATCGTCGAACACCACGATCCGCTGCGGCGCGGCCCCGGCCCGGCCGAGCGGATGATCACCGGCCAGCAGGTCATCGGGCGTCAGGACGCGGGCCCCGGCGGCCACCGGGATCGCGGTGGTGTGCCATCGCCCGACGCCATCCGCCCGCCAGCGCGCGCCGGTGGCGACCAGGATGTCGGTGAACCCGGAGCCGAGGGCGTCATCCGGCGTGACCTGCTCTCCCCGGCCGATCGTCACCGCGTCGCGGTAACGCCGCTCTAGCTGCCCGATCCGGTACTCGGCGACGCGGCGCCAGGCGGCCAGCCCGGGCAGCCCGGCCTCACGGGCGACCCTCCCGCCGAGTTCCCTGCTGGCCTCGGCGAGCATCACGGGATAGCCCCGCTGGCCCAGGGCCCGGGCCGCTTCCAGGCCGGTCGGGCCGGCCCCGACGATCAGGACGCTGGCGTCGGATTCCCGCGGCCTGATCCGTTCCGGGTGCCACCCCCGGCGCCACTCCTCGCCCATGGCCGGGTTCTGCGTGCAGCGGATCGGCGACATGGTCATGTCGCCGGAAATGCAGATGTTGCAGCCGATGCACTCGCGTATGTCGTCCAGGTCCCCGGCCTGGATCTTGGCCGGGAGGAACGGATCCGCGATCGACGGCCGGGCCGCGCCGATCATGTCCAGGACTCCGGCCCGGACCTGGTGCACCATGGTGTTCGGCGAGGTGAAACGCCCGACCCCCACCACCGGTTTGGCCGATAGCCGCTTGAGGCCCGCGATCAGCGGCTCGCGCTCGCCCTCGGCCGCGAAGCGCGACGTGGCCGAGTCCAGCTCCCAGGTGCCAAGGACCAGATCCCAGACGTCGGGCAGGTGATCGAGGAGCGAGATGACTTCCGCTGCCTCCGCCGGCGTGATGCCGGCCTCGCCGATTCCCTCGTCAACGGTCAGACGGCACGCCACTGCCGCCCGGCCCTCGCATTCCTCGCGGGTGTCTTCCAGGACCTCGGCCAGCAGGCGCGCCCGGTTGGCGACCGAGCCGCCGTAGCCGTCGGTGCGCTGGTTGTAGCGGCGGGACAGGAAGTGGTGCAGCATGCTCAGGTTGTGTCCGCTGTAGACGTAGATGACGTCGTACCCGGCGGCCAGGGCGCGCCGGACCGCCAGGCGATGCCAGCGCCGCAGGTCAGCGAGGTCCCTAGCCGACATCATGCGGGCCTGAACGGGGTCGTTCGACCACGTCACGACGGGCAGGTGGGCCGGGCCAAGCGGGGCTTCCCTGCTGGTCAGGTTCGGCGCGTTCATCCCGTTGTGCGCGAGCTCGATCCCGGCGAGGGCGCCGCCCGCGTGGATCGCGTCCGCGATCCTGGCCAGCGCGGGCAGGTCGCCGTCGTCCCACAAGCGCAGCTCGATGAAGGGCGTGATGTCCGAGGTGGGATGGATCTCCACCTGCTCGGTGCAGACCACGGCCCAGCCGCCCTCGGCCTTGACGTTGCGCATGGCGGCCTGAGCCGTCGGATCCCGGTACCCCATGCCGTTGCAGTGCGGCACCTGGAAGAACCGGTTCTTGGCGCGAACCGGCCCCAGCTGCACCGGCTCGAACAGGATGTCGTAACGGCTGTCGCGCACTCCTCAGCGTATCCGGCCCTCCGTCTCCGGCTTGAGGTGGAAGAACTGCGGCCGGAGCACGAAGCGCGCCACCAGCATGAGGACGACTCCCACGCCCACGATCCCGACCAGTGACCAGAGCTGCGGCGAGGAGGCTGCGAGCAGCGACTTGACCAGGATCCAGCCGAGGAACCCGGCGGCGGCCAGCGGGAGCAGGCCGATGATCACCGCGTCCAGGACGTTGCTGAAGACCCGCCGCCAGTAGTAGATGATCGCGGCGAGCGCGGTGAGGATGTAGAACGCGGCGTACAGCAGCGCGGTCACCGCGATGGCGTCGTTGAAGGCGTTCGCCAGCGAGGTGGACAGCAGGTAGGCCCAGGTTCCCCCGAGCAGGACTAGGCCGACGGCCAGGCTCGCGGCGACCGGGGTGGAGAACCTGCGGTTCACGTTGCCGAGGAACGGGGGCAGCACCCGGTGGCTGGCCATCCCGTAGATGACCCGGGCGCCGAGCACGATGCCGACTCCGGTGGTGGCGATCACCGACAGCGCGAGGCCGAAGGCCATGACCTTGGCCCACGTGCTGCCGCCCAGCGCCTGGGCCACGTAGACCAGGGCCGAGGTCGAGTTGGCCTGCAGCTTGGCTGGCGACACCGCACCCTGCAGGCCCACCTGGGCGATGGTATAGACGATGGCCAGGAAGGCGACCGCCATCATGGCGGCCTTGCCGGGGTTGACACGCCGGTGCTTGACCTCCTCGTTGACGTAGACCGTGCCGTCCCACCCGGTATACGCGAACAGCGCGACCAGGAACCCCGCGGTGAGGCTGCCGTGGCCCCCGATCCCGCTGAAGGTCCACCACGCCCTGGTCATGGGGAAGGTGCCGTGATGGTGACCGAGGACCGCCGCCAGGCCGACGATGGCGAAGCCGATGAGGATCACGTACTCGATCAGCCCCATGGCGACCTGGGTGCGGGCGGTGATGCGGATGCCGATGATCGCGATGACGAGCATGCCGAGGATCACGACGGTGTCGATGGCCAGGTTGGGCGGGATCGCGGTGGAACTGGATCCGAAGACGGCCAGCACCGAGGGCCCGAGGACCACCGTCGTGCTGACCGTCCCGATGATGCCGCCCATGATCATGAGCCAGCCGACTATGAAGCCGACGTAGGGGTTGATGACGCGGCCGACCCACTCGAACGCCGCGCCGCAGTTGGCGTTCCACAGGTTCAGGCGCCGGTAGCAGTTCGCGATGATGATCATCGGCAGCGCCATGAGGATCAGGGCAGGCCCGCTCGCGTACGCGGTGGCCCCGGCGAGTCCGGCCAGGATCAGCCCGGACGATGCGGCGGGCGCGGCCGTGGCCATCCCGATGACGGTATCCTGCGCCACCCCGATCGCGTTGGGCTCAAGCTTGGTCGCGGGGGAAGCTCCGGCCGCGGTGAACGAAGCCGGGGATTCAATCGCCATCTGGTCTCCTGATCGTGGTGCCGTGCGTAAGTGAATGTCGCATCAGGCCCGCCCCATGTTCTGCAGGCTCCGGTGGACCGCCTGCGTCAGCGGGTCGCCAGGCGGCAGCGTCCGCTCGCAGCGGATCGCGGTCTGGCGGAGCACCGCCACGGCGTCTTCCACCCGCCCCGCCGCGTAGTACAACTGGGCCAGGTTCGCCATCCGGGCCAGCGTGTCGGCATGGTCGGGACCGAAGACCCGCTCGGAGTCCGCGCAGCACTGCTCGGCCAGGTGCATCGCGTCCGGGATCCGCCCGGCCGCCTGGTAAGCAGCGGACAGGTTCGCCCTGGTCGCAATGGTATCCGGGTGATCTCGCTCCAGGACCTGCTCACGGTCGGACAGGGCCCGCTTGTACTGTTTGATGGCGTCCTTGATCCTGCCTTCGGCCAGCGAAGCCGCGGCCTGCCGGTCCCTGGTGGCGATGGTCTGCGCGTCGCGCGGTCCGTACAGCGTCTCACGTTCCTTCAGGCTCCTCGCCAGCAGGCCGCTAGCCGCCGCGACATCACCCGCGGCCCGGTAGGCGGCGGCCAGCTCATCTCGCGCGCTGAGGGTCTCGGGATGGCCTGGCCCGCGGAACTGCTCGCATTCGCTGACGGCGCGGAGCATGACGGTCACCGCGTCACCGGGCGTCCCGGCCATGATGAGGGCCCGGGCCAGGCTGACGCGGATCGCCACGATCGCCGGGTGACCGGGCGCCGTCTCACGCCCCCGCTCGGCCAGCACCCGCTGGTACCACTGAACGGCGTCCTGCGCGTAGCCCGCCGCCAGGTAGGCATCGGCCAGCTGGGCGGCCACGACCAGGATGTCCGGGTGGCCGGGCGCCAGCTTGGTGTCGCAGCGGGTGGCAAGGTCGCGCCAGTACTCGACAGCCGGCCCGACCAGGCGGGCCTGGTCCAGGCTCTGGCCCGCCCGCATGAGCAGGGGATGACATCCTTCCACCCACAGCACGTCGGCGGCCGAGCCCTGCAGGCTGGCCGCGTTCGCCCGTAGGCTGGCCGCCGTCCAGGTCTGCGGCTCGTCGGCGGGCCAGGCCTCAAGCAGCGCGCTGGCGGCCGCCCGCCCCGCCGCCGCCTGGGCCTGGGCGGGCGCGGCGGTCCTGACCGCCGCCTGGATCGCCGAGGTCATCCGCACGGTCGGGGGCGTAACTTCCCGGTTGACGCTGACCAGTCCGGCCCGCTCGAGAGCGAGCAGCGCGTCCCAGGCCGGCTTCGGGTCGGCGGCCGCGGGAAACGCGACCGCGGCGCCGGTCATGTACCCGGCGACGGCCGGCGTGCCGAAGATGGCCCCGGGGATCCCGTTACCGTCGAGGAGGGCGACGAGGACCATCATGAGCCGGACCGACGCGCCCGGCAGCAGTGATTCTGCCTGGCCCAGGGAGAGCGTCCAGGTCACCATGGCCGCCGCGGAGACCTCGCCCGCCGCCGCCTCGATCTGCTCCCGCCTGCGGACGAAATAGTCCCGGTAGTCCCGGCAGGCCAGGGTCGAGTTCGCGATGACGGAGGAAGCCTGCGCCAGCGCCAGCGGCTCCCGGCCGAGCGTCTCCACCAGGTCGATGGCGCCCAGGCGCTGGGCCGGGTTCGCGCTGAGCCGTTCAGAAAGGCCGTTCAGCGCCTCCCGGATGCTGTAGGAACCGACCGGGATGGCCTGCGTCAGGCCGGCCACCGTGGCGGGCCAGTTGGTGCTGGCCAGCAGCCTGCCCGTCGCCCCGCGGGGCCACAGCCCCGCCAGGTCCGTCGTCTCCTGGAGGTCGTCAAGCACCACCAGCCAGAGCCGGCTGGTCTCGCCGAGCCAGCCGGCGAAACGCGCCGCGACCGACTCGGCCGTGCCCGTGGGCGCGATCCCGGTGGCCGCCACCGACGCCTCGACGTACCCGGACAGCACCGACGCCCGGCTGGTGGCCGAGATCCAGATCAGCGCGTCGATGGCGCGGGATCGCCACAGTGACTCCGCGGTCATGGCCGCGATCTGGGTCTTGCCGGATGCACCGAGCCAGTTCGGTTCGCTCCCGGCGGCGGCCGGATTTGACACCAGCGCCGCCGACGAGCCAGGGACCAGGGCGTTCATGAGGCTGCCAGCGCTGTCCGGACGGTCGGTGAACCCGTCGACCAGCGGCGGAACCTCACCTACCCGGAACCTCGACGCCAGCTCGGCCTGCCCTGGCACAGGGCATCACCGCCCCCCCACCCCACTTGCAACGCTGGTTAAAACCCACCCAAATAGTTACTAACACGCCGAGGTTCCAGGACGGAGCGATTTGTCCATATTCGTCGCACGTGCAACGGGGTCAGCGCTGGCCCTGCCGCCGGGCGGGCCCGGTCTGGCGTACTGGGCCTGGACGGAGGAATCTCAGTGCGTCAGGCGCTGGAGATGTTGGCCAGGCTCTGCTGGACGTCCTGGGTGAGCGGGTCCCCGAACGGCAGCACCCGCTCGCAGCGGGCGGCGGTCTCGCGGAGCATGGTCTTCGCGTCACCCACCCGGCCTACGGCGTAATACAGGTGCGCCAGGTTGGCGCGGCGCGCCAGCGTCTGGACGTGATCGGCGCCGAGGACCTGCTCCGATTCGGCGCACGTCTGCTCGGATAGCTGAACCGCGAGCGGCATCCGGCCGGCCACGTGGTAGGCGCCAGCCAGGCTCGCGCGGGTCGTGATCGTGTCCGGGTGGCCGTTCCCGAGCACGCGCTCGCGATCGCTAAGGACCCGCCGGTAGTGCGAGATCGCGTCCTTGACCTTGCCCTGGGCCAGGTAGGCCGCGGCCAGCTGGTCGCGGGTGGCCAGGGTGTGCGCATCGCGGGGACCCTGCAGGCGCTCGCGTTCGGCCAGTGTCCTGGCGAGCAGGCGGATCGCGGCGTCGGCCTGGTTCGAGGCCTGCAGGGCGGCGGCGAGCTCGTCCCTGACCGCGAGGGTGTCAGGATGGCCTGCGCCGCGGAACTGCTCGCTTTCTGTGATAGCCCGCCGCAGGACGGTCACTGCCTCGGCGGGCTCGCCCGCCATGGTCAGCGCGCGGGCCAGGTTGACCCGGGCCGCGATGATGGACGGATGGCCCGGGGCGAACTCGCGGCTGCGTTCGGCCAGGACCCGCTGGTACCAAGTGACAGCCTCGGCCCCGTACCCGGCCGCGAGGTAGGCGGTGGCCAGCTCGGAGGCCACGACCAGGGCGTCCGGGTGACCAGGCTCCAGCTTGTTGTCACAGCGGACGGCCAGCTCTCGCCAGTACTCGACGGCGGGCCCGGCCAGTCGGGCCGCATCCAGGCTGCGCCCGGCCGCCAGTAGCAGCGGATGGCAGCCATCGGCCCACAGCACGTCGGTCGCCGCGGCGTGCAGGCTGGCCGCGTTCGCGCGCAGGACATCGGCCGTCCACGGCTGCGGCTCGTCGGCGGGCCAGGCTTCGAGGAGGGCGCGCGCGGCCGCGCGGGCCGCACGGTCGTGGAAATGGCCCGGCGCCGCCTGCTTGACGGCGGCCTGGACGACCGAGTGCATGATGACCGTCGGCGGCGACGGGGTCCGGTTGATCCTGATCAGGCCGGCCTGCTCGATGGCCAGCAGGGTGTCCCAGACCGGCCTGGGGTCCACCACCGGGGTGAACGTGGGGCCGGAGTTGCCCAGGTACGCGCTCACCGACGGCGTGGCGAACAGGGTTCCAGGGACGCCGTGCCCGTCGAGCAGGGCCAGGAAGACCAGCATGAGCCGCACCGACTCGCCGGGCCTGAGCAGCTCGGCCTGGCCCAGGGACAGCGTCCACGTGACCGAGGCGGCCGAGGGGACCTCGCCCGCGCCTACCCCGATCTGCTGCCGCCTGCGGACGAAGTAATCCCGGTAGTCCTTGCAGGCCAGGGCGGAGTTAGCGACCACGGAAGCGGCCTGGGCCAGCGCCAGCGGCTCGCGGCCGAGGGCCTCGATCAGGTCGATCGCGCCCTGGCGCTGGGCGGGATTCACGCTCAGGCGTTCGGTCACGCAGCCGAGGGCCTCGCGGGTGCTGAAGAACCCTACCGGGTACACCTGCGTCCCGCGGCGGCCGGTCACCACCGTCGCCTGCGCGCTGGTGATGATGACCCGGCCGGCCGGCCCCTCGGGCCAGAGCCCTTCCAGCTCGGCCGCATCCGGCAGGTCATCGAGGACCACCAGCCACCGCCGGCTCGTGGTGGCCAGCCAGTTGACGAAGCGCGCCGCGACGGATTCGGCCGTCCCGCTGGGCTCGATGCCCGTCGCCGCCACCGACGCCTCCACGTATCCGGTCAGCACCGACGACCGGCTGGTGGCGGAGATCCAGACCAGGATGTCGATGGCCCCGGATCCCCACAACGACTCCGCGAGGAGCACCGCGATCTGCGTCTTGCCGCACGCGCCCAGCCAGTTCTGCGGGCCTTCGGCGAACGTCGAGCCGGGCACCAGCGCGACGGTGGATCCGGGGACCAGCGCGTCCACGATCCCGCGGGCGGTATCGGGCCGTTCGGTAAATCCCTCGGCCAGCGGAGGCACCTCGCCCACCCGGAACCGCCGGGCTGGCAACCCAGCCGGCTGGTTTGGCGAGGGCACCACCGCCTGCTACCCCCATCTAATCTGGCTGTACCTAAACCTCCCCAAAATCCCATTGCGTCACACGGGGGGTTCTGGTACGCGGGAGCATTACTCCATATCGGGATCTGCGCTGACACCTTCATTATGCACGTGCAGCAGCAACCCCATGCACGTGCATGACGCGGCTGGTGGGCGGGCTCTGGCGCGGGCGCTACTGCGGGTCGGCCACCGAGGCGAGCAGGGCCGCCCGGGCCAGCCCCACGGCGGCCAGCATCGCGCCGCGCAGTACCGGCTCGTCGGGCACGCCGGTAGGCACCACGCGCGGCCGGGCGGGACAGATCCCCGCCACCTCGGCCGCCACCCGGGACGCCAGGGCGTCACCGCCCGCCCGGCCGACCTCACCGCCGAGCACCACCAGGCCCGGGTCAAGCACGACGCAGACCGAGGCGACGCCCACCGCCACGCGGTGGGCCAGGTCATCGAGGAACGGCGAGGCCGCGGGCTGGGGGGCGCCGGCCTGGGCTCCGGCCGGGGCAGTGCGGGCGTGCGCGACGGCGGCGTGGACCGCCTCGGCGGCGGTCGGCGCGGTGAACCCGTAGCTGGCCGCGAGCGCGCGGACTGCGCTCCCGCCCGCCAGCCACTGGAAGCCTCCGCTGGCCGGATGCCTGATGTCCGAGGGCAGCGGGGCGTCGTGCACGGGCAGGTAGCCGATCTCGCCCGCGGCCCCGGCCGTGCCGCGGTGCAGCTGCCCGCCGAGGATGGTGGCCAGGCCGAGCCCGCCGCCGAGCCAGACCAGGACGAAGTCATCGGCGCCGACGGCGGCGCCCGCGGCGCGTTCGGCCATCGCGGCCAGGTTCACGTCGTTCTCGATCACGACCGGCTTGTGCAGGACCCCCCTGAGCGCGTCCAGCGCGCCCTCGTGCCACGCCGGCAGGTTCACGGCGAGCCTGGGGTCGCCGGTCCGCGGGTCGACCACGCCGGGGCTGCCGATCACCAGGGCCCTCAGGGTGGCCACGTCCACCCCGGCGCGAGCGCAGGCTCGCTCGACCACCCCGAGGACGACCTCGACGGGATCCTCGGCGCCGTTGGGATTGACGCTCACGTCCGCGACGCGGCGGCCCGTGACGTCGGCCACCGCCGCGCTGACGAGGTCGGCCTCTATGTACAGGCCAGCCACGTAGGCGCTGGAAGGAACGACCGAGTACAGCGCGGCGTTCGGGCCGCGGTTTCCCGCCTGCTCCCCCACGACCGCCACCAGGCCGCGTTCCTCCAGCCTGGCCAGCATCTGCGCCACCGTAACCCTGGACACCCCGGTGTACTCGCTGATCTGGGACCTGGTCAGCATCTCGCCGCGGAGCAGCAGTTCGAGCGCGGCCCGGTCGTTGAGCTCACGCAGCAGGCTCGGGGTACCCGGCCTGGCGCGTGGCTCGTGTTGAGCCCGTGCTTGAAGTGGGTGCTGCATCGCGGTCCCTTCGTGGTGCTCCCCGTCTATCACGTCGCGGGAGCAGCTTCCGTCTCGATCCGGCAACGGAGACTATCCTATAGGAAAGTTTCCTGTTAGTTTCTGTTCACGGCTAGTCATAGTTTTTACGCCGACTTCATCACCCGGAAGGAGTGCCAGCAGTGGGACTCAGAAAAACCCCGGCCGCGCTGGTCGCGTTCGGTACCGCGGCTGCGCTCGCGATCGCGGGTTGCAGCTCGAGCAGCTCGTCGACCGGTACTACGACGTCGTCATCATCATCATCGTCGTCGGCACCAGCGGAGCTCACGGTCTGGCGGATGGGCGGTTCCGTCCCGTCCGAGGTCACCTGGATGAATGGCGTGGTCACCCAGTTCCACCAGGACTTCCCTCAGTACGCCCACACCAAGGTCAACGTCGTCTGGGTCCCGTGGACCAGCCGCACCACCGACTGGGACACCGCACTGTCCAGCGGCAAGAACGCTCCTGACATCACCGAGCTCGGCAACACCGACACGCCCACCGAGGCCACCCTCGGGGTGCTCGCCAACGTGACCAGCTACGTGAACTCCTGGTCGGGCAAGCCAGGCATCGTGGCGGGCATGCTCGCCAACGACACGCAGAACGGAACCATCTACGGGGTTCCGTGGTTCGGCGGCGTGCGCGGCGTCTGGTACCGCACCGACCAGTTCAAGGCGGCGGGCATCACCAGCGCGCCCGCCACCTGGGCGGAGCTCGTGACCGACGCGCAGAAGCTGATGGCTAAGTTCCCTGGCACCTACGGCATCGACGCGATCACCGACGACTCGAACGCCTTCGCCAGCTTCGTCTGGGGCGCCGGCGGCCAGATCGCCACCGAGAGCAACGGGACCTGGACCGCGGACCTGACCACCCCGGCGGACGAGGCGGCCATCAAGTACTACATCTCGCTGTACCGCACGTACCACCTGTCGCCGTCGAAGTACATCGGCCAGACCGAGCTCGGCAACACCGGCTCGACCGCGGGCGGGGCCAACACGGACTTCGGGCTCGGCAAGCTCGACCTGTACATCGACGGTCCTTGGGCGTCGGCCCAGATGCCGGCCAACTCGGTGGACAAGTCCAACTGGGCCTCGTTCCCGATCCCCAGCGAGAACGGCCCGAACCCGGCGCCGGTCTTCGCCGGCGGCTCCGACCTGGGTATCTTCAAGACCAGCAAGTATCCGCAGGCCGACTGGGACCTGATCTCGGTCATGGACAACCTGTCGAACTCCACCTCGTTCGCGAACCTGCAGGGCTTCTTCCCGCCGTACAGCTCACAGCTGACCGACGGCCCCTACACCGCCAACAAGTTCCTGTCCGGCTTCGCGGCGGCC
>JBOHCK010000011.1:0-35612 GCA_050698755.1 Streptosporangiaceae bacterium
GCCCGCGTGCCGCGCCCAGCCGCCCGCGCGCCCGAATGCGCGGCCCTGGCGAACGCCTTGACCAGCCTGCGCCGGTCCTGCGGGCGTTCGGCCTCGCTGGCATCGGCGGCGACCTCGGCGGCGCGCAGCGAGATCTCGCTCGGTTCGGATCCTGGTTCTGCCATGTCCTCCCCCTACCCGTGATCGAGGCGACCCACCGTCCGGGGCGGGGAGGGCAGCTGGGGCTCAATCGCGACGGCCCCCGTGCGGGCCCCGAGGCCGGTCAGTTGGGGCTCTGCGGCGTATGGCGCAGATCAGGGGCCGGGCGTGACGTGGTGGCCTTCAGCATCGCGGTCTCGTGCGCCAGCAGGGAGCGCTGTGCGCTCAGCCTGCGCACGGCGTCGGGCTCGGCCAGCAGGCTCTGTCGTTCCGGCAGGTCGATGACCATGGCGGCGGCGACAAGAAAGGACAGCAGGGTCGGCTCGCTGGGCAGGTCGTCGACCTTCACGACGGCGCCGCCCCTTTCGGTGAGCGCGTCCACGTACGCGTGGAAGGCCACCTGGACGGCGCGCACCAGGGGCGCCACGGCGTCAGGGTCGACGGCCTCGTCGGTCAGGAGCTCGACCTCGCCCTGCAGGTAATCCAGGCTCTGGTCGAGGGCCAAGAGCCTGAACCGGCTGGTGCCCACGGTCACGATGTCGAATCGCCCGTCGGGATATTGCTCCACCCGGCGCAGGGTCGCGATGCAGCCGATCTCGTAGAGCGACTGCACTCCCTCCACACCGGTCTCCCGGCCCTTGCGGATCGCGATCACGCCGAAGCGCCGGGGATCTGGCCTGTCCATCAGGTCCCGGACGAGCTGGCGGTACCGCTCCTCGAAGATGTGCAGCGGCAGCACCATTCCGGGGTAGAGCACCGCGCCGAGCGGAAACAACGGCAGCGTCTCGCTCATACGCTGACAGTACGCGCACGCGGCCAGCCTGTCCCGGGGCGCCTAGGACGGCTCTGAACAAGGCCGATCGCACGGCCGCCTGGGAAGGGCATGGCCGGTTCCGGGTGCCCTGGCCAGCAGCGGCGGACTGGGTATTGCCCTTGCCGGGGCCGACGGCGCGGCCTTGGGCGGGCGCGGGAGGCGGCCCTGCCGGGCTGGAGGCGGCTGGCCGGGTCAGGCCAGCACCCAGGCGCCGTCCCGGCGGGTCAGCCCGTGCCGCAGCAGGGTGCGCAGGTTGATCGCGGCGCACCGTGTGTGCAGCCAGGCGTCGTTTTTGGCGGCTCCGATGTAGCGGAGCCGGATGCGGCGGCCGTTCTGGGTGGCGGTCCAGGAGATGATCCGCTCGATCGCTGACCGGGTGGGGTAGGCCTTTTTGAAATCGTCGGTGCGGGCCTGGGCACGGGCGGCGCGCAGCAGTTCCTGTCGCGGGCGGCCATCTTCACGCCGTTTTCCGCATCCGTGCTGCCCGGCCCGGCGGCCATCGTCATCTCGCACCCGGTGACCAGCCCGGTCTCCGGCTCCGCCGCCACATGTCAGTGGCGTCAGCGCTCGTCCGCTGGGAGGTGCCGCTCGGCTGGGCCGACGTAGACCTGGCGCGGTCTGCCGATTCTGGTCCTCGGGTCGCTGATCATCTCACGCCATTGCGCGATCCAGCCGGGCAGCCGGCCCAAGGCGAACAAGACGGTGAACATCTCGGCCGGGAAGCCCATCGCCTTGTAGATCACCCCGGTGTAGAAGTCGACGTTCGGATATAGCTTGCGCTCGGTGAAGTAGTCATCGGCCAGGGCGATCTCCTCGAGCCGCCTCGCGACGTCGAGCAACGGGTCCGGCTTGCCCAGCCGGCTCAGGACCTCCCCGGCCGCGTGCTTGACAATGGCGGCGCGGGGGTCGTAGTTGCGGTAGACGCGGTGGCCGAATCCCATCAGCCGCAGGCCGGGCTCCTTCGCTTTCACCCGGCGGACGAAGCCCTCCACGTCGCCGCCTTCGGCGTGGATGCGGCCGAGCATTTCCAGCACTGCCTGGTTGGCGCCGCCGTGAAGCGGACCGAACAGGGCGTTGACGCCGGCCGAGACGGAGGCGAACAGGTTCGCGTGGCTGGAGCCGACCAGGCGCACTGCCGAGGTCGAGCAGTTCTGCTCGTGGTCGGCGTGCAGCACGAACAGCATGTCCAGCGTGCGGGCGATGACCGGGTCGACCTCATATGCTTCCGCGGGCACGCCGAAGGTAAGCCACAGGAAGTTCTCGGCGTAGCCAAGGGAATTGTCCGGGTAGAGGAACGGCTGGCCGATCGATTTCTTGTGCGCGTAGGCGGCGATCACCGGCAGCTTGGCCAGCAGCCTCACCGTGGATATCTCGACGTGTTCCGGGTCGAACGGGTCCAGGCTGTCCTGGTAGAAGGTCGACAGGGCGCTGACCGCCGCCGACAGCACCGCCATCGGATGCGCGTCGCGGGGGAAGCCGGAGAAGAACTCCTTGAAGTCCTCGTGCAACAGCGTGTGCTCGCGGATCCTGCCGGTGAACTCCGCCGCCTGAGCCGGGTCCGGCAGTTCCCCGTAGATGAGCAGGTAAGCGACCTCCAGGAACGTCACCCTCCCGGCCAGCTCATTGATCGGATAGCCCCGGTAGCGCAGGATCCCCCGCTCGCCGTCGATGAAGGTAATCGACGAGGTGCACGAGCCCGTGTTGGCAAAGCCCGGGTCGAGCGTCACCTGCCCGGTTTCGCCCAGCAGGCTGCCGACCTCCAGCCCGGACGGGCCCTCGGTGGCGCCGGTGACCGGCAAGCACACGATGCGGTCGGCGTAGTGCAGTGCGGCATCTGACATAAGTTCCTCCAGAGCGAAGCGAGACGGCCGGGAAGCCTAGCCAGGCCGACGCTAAGTCATATCGTATCACGATTAGAGTTATATCGTGATACGATATACATGGTTGTTGTTCCCGTGGCAATTCCCAGGGGAACCGTGGTGTGCCTGTCCCCGCGCATTGTTCATCTGGCTCGGCACGAAAGCGAAAGCAGTGCGGGGGCGGCTGCTGCAGGCGCGCCCGGCCGCCGGGACCTACCCGGCGTGCGGCGACTGGCCGGAGGCAGCCTTGTGCACCCCGGAGCCCGGTGGGTGCGCCGGTGCCTGGGCGGCGCAGGCCGCTGACCGCGGTGCCGGGCATGATCCCCGGCCGCTGCCGCTGCCGCCGTGGCTGACGGCCAGCGCGACCGTGACCAGCGCGACAGCCGCGACAGCCGCGGCAGCCGCGGCAGCCAGCCACAGCCCCCGGTACTGCGCCAGGCCCAGGAGCTGGCACAGGCGGCGCGCGACGTTCCGGCGCGCGACGTTCCGGCGCCGGTGCCGCCGGCCGCGGAGGTCAGCGACCAGGCCGGCGGCGCGGACCTTCTCGCGCGCCGGCAGCTCCTCACCCGACGCCAGCCGGGTGAATGCGGCCAGCATCCAGGCCAGCTTGTGATCGGAGCGGGCCAGCCCGTCTTCGATCGAGCCCAGGATCTGCTCCTCCCGTGCACTGAGGCTCATCGCCGCCACCTCCATCGCCGTGCCGTGGCTCAGAGCCTTCCGGCGGGCATTGCCGTCCTTCACCGGCCCGCAGGCACGTCTCTCATGCTCAGCTATATCGTAGCACGATATAACTGGGCATGCGGTCAACACGGGCCGGAGTGCGCATTTCCGGCGACCTGCAGGCGAGCCGGGGCTGCTGCACCGATTTGACACACCCTGGGTCACCGGACGATACTTATATCGTGGCACGATATAAGTATATCGTGGCACGATGTGAAATCTGCGGAGGGTCCGTCGCGCGTGGCGCGGTGCGGCCCCGTTCGACGGGCCTGATCCGCGACCTGACTACAAGGAGGACGACCATGCATGTTCACCCGCTGCGCCAGCCAGCCGGCAACGCCCCGGCGGTCCCCGCCGTCGGCACCGCCGCCGGCCCAGCAGCAACCGTATCCGCCGCCGGGCGTGCCGCGGTCCCGATGGCAGCCCAGCTCGCCGCGATGGCGGGCATGCTCACCGGCCTGTGGGTCGCCATTTCACCGTGGTTCCTGACCCTGCAGACCTCACCGGGCCGCAACGCCGCCGTCAATGACCTGATCATCGGCCTGGCCGTGGCCGGCCTGTGCTTGCTCGCGATCAGGGGGACCCGCAGCCTGGCAGGCCTCGAGACCGCGGCCCTGCTCGGTGGCGTCTGGCTGATCATCTCGCCGTTCATCCTGGACGCGAAGTTCCCCATCACCGCGTCCATGTACTGGAGCAACATCTGGTCCGGGGCCATCGTCATTGTGGCCGCCCTCGCCGTCATCGGCCTGGGCAGGTCACGTGCGGCCAGCTGACCCGCCCCGCCCGGGCGGCCCCGCCCTCCCGCCGGGGCCGCCCGGGCCGTTCCCGCCCGCACGCCCCGCCGGCCAGACGGCCGCAGCGGGCCACGCCGGCCGTGCCCCGCCCGGCGTCACGCCGGAAAGAGCGCGGATGCATCAGCTAACCAGCCAGGACTACCAGAACCTGCTGGCCTTCCGGACCGGCCTGCGCCGCTTCCAGCACTGGTCCCAGGCCCAGGCCCGCGCGGTCGGCCTGACCCCGGCCCAGCATCAGCTGCTGCTGGCCATCAAGGGCCACTGCGGGCCGGCCAGCCCGGCCATCGGTGACCTGGCCGGCTACCTCCTGCGGCAGCCGCACAGCACCGTCGAACTGGTCGACCGCGCCGAAACCAGCGGGCTCGTGGAACGATCCGGCGACAGCGGCGACGCGCGCCTCACCCGCGTCCGGCTCACCGCCGACGGCGAGAAACGGCTGAACCAGCTGGCCGCCGCCCACCTGGAAGAACTCCAGCAGCTGGCCCCGGTCCTGGACCCGCTTGCCGCCGGTTCTTGATCATCTGCCTGGACCGGCAGATACCGCTGGCTCGCGCCAGGGCCGAAGCCCTGGTCTGCCTGCGCGCCCGCCGGGCAACTCCGAACGGCCGTCCGCAGCCGCGAACAGGCCCCGTCAGGGCCTGACCGGGCTCAGCGCCGGCATACAACTTGTGCGGAGGTGGGTGACCGATGAGCGCGTTCGCCAAGACACGCGCCGCAGCGGAATACGCAGCCCGGCACGCCCGCACCGAGCTGATCCGCACCCGCGCCGCCGTGCTGCTGGCAAGGCTCGGCGCTTGCGAGGCCGCCATGGCCGACGGCGACGGCCAGCCGCCAGGGATCGCCGAAGGCGACGATCGGGAGTAGCTAGGCATCGGCAGCCATCACCGCCGCCGCGCGGGCACCGCCGGAGCGCGGATAGTGGACATCCGCGGCCGCGAACACGCTGCCGCCGGGATCAGCGTCGATCTGGGGAAATGCCTCCTAACGACCGGCGGTCACGGGGTAACCGCCTGCCCCTTGCCGACCACGGTGATACCGCCGCTGGACACCACGAACCCGCGGGCCCTGTCGTGCTCCTTGTCCACCCCGACCGTGGCGCCCTCCGCGATGACGACGTTCTTGTCCAGGATGGCGTCCTCGACGACGGCGTGGCGGTTGACGCGCGAACGGTTCAGGATCACCGCCCGGTTCACCCGGGCCCAGTTATCCACCCGGACCCCGGGTGACAGGACCGAGTTGCGCACCAGCCCGCCGGAGACGATGACGCCGTTGCTAACCAGGCTGTCGATCGCCCGGCCCACCCGGTGACCGTCGTCATGCACGAACTTGGCCGGCGGGTTCGGGGGCACGTGCGTCAGGATCGGCCACCGGTTGTTGTACAGGTTGAACACCGGGTGGACCGCGCACAGGTCCATGTGCGCCTCGAAGTACGAGTCGATCGTCCCCACCTCCCGCCAGTAACCCAGGTCGCGCGGTTCGGCGCCGGGCACCTGGTTCTGCAGGAAGTCATAGACATGCGCGGTGCGCTGCCGTGCCAGCATCGGGATGATGTCGCCGCCCATACTATGCCGGCTGCTATCGTCGGCCGCGTCCTTGTGCAGCGCCTCCACCAGCGCCTCGGTGTCGAACACGTAGTTGCCCATGGACACCAGCGCCTCGTCCGGCCGGTCCGGGAGGCCCGGCGGATCGGTCGGCTTTTCCAGGAACGCCTCGATAAGGTGGCCGTCCGGTGCGGTCTGCACGACGCCGAAGTCCGTCGCCTCCTTCCGCGTGACGGGGATCGCCGCGACCGTGACTCCCGCCCCCCAGGCCATGTGCTGGTCGATCATCTGCTTGGGGTCCATCCGGTACACATGATCGGCCCCTACGACCACGACGAGGTCGGGCCGGACGGCGTGGATGAGGTTCAGCGACTGGTAGATCGCATCCGCCGAGCCGACCTGCCAGTGCGGTCCGAGCCGCTGCTGCGCCGGGACCGGCATGACGTAGGTGTCTAGCACGCTGCTCAGCTGCCAGGTAGTGGTGATGTGCCTGTTCAGGCTGTGGCTCTTGTACTGAGTCAGCACGCAGATGCGGTGGATACCGCCGTTAACCAGGTTGGACAGCGCGAAATCGACCACCCGGTACAGGCCGGCGAATGGAACCGCCGATTTGGCCCGGTCCGCGGTCAGCGGCGCGAGCCGCTTGCCTGCCGCACCCGCCAGAACGATGCCCAAGGTCCCCTGTCTAGGGCTTCCGGGGCCAACCGCCGAAAAACCACCGGATATGAGGTAGGGGGTCACGTTACTCGCTGCCCCGGGCTGAGCCGGCGCGCGCTCCCTTGCCGCCGCTCCCCGCTGGCGGGGACGCCGGGCGGTCCGGGCCCGCCGTGCTGTGCGCGGTGTCCCGCCGCGGACAGCCGCAAAAGGTAGCGTTCTTCCTCGGTTGTCCCACCCCAGATGCCGTGCACCTGGTGGGTGGCCAGGGCGTAATCGAGGCATTGCGACCGGACCCGGCAGCGGGCGCACACCGCCTTTGCCCGCGCGATCTCAGCCGTCGCCCTGCCCTTCGCTGAAATCGGGAAGAACAGCTCGGGGTCTGCTGACCGGCAGGCTGCCAGGGATCGCCATTCCTCGTTACTGGTCACGCTCATCTGGTCATCCGGCTCGCTCACTGACCCTCCTAACGCGAGCACCCGATGCGGTGATGTCCCGTCTGTGCGGCCAGCCCGGCGACACCACCCAAGTCACCGGGTCAGATTCGCTACCCTCTTGACACCGGCGGCCCTCGCGGGTGCCGCGGATGCCTTCACGGCGCCGCCCACGATGACGACCGGACACGGTGCGCTGCGCAGGCACGCGCGGTGGACCGGGCCCAGCGCGTCCTGGAGGTGGCCACGGCAGCCCGTGCTCCCGAGCACCAGAAGCTCGGCTCCGGCAGCACGGTCCAGCAGCACGCGCTCCGCACGCCCTTCGGCAAGCTCCGCCCGCAGCGGGACGGGTGTGGCCGGGCCGAGCGCCGCGAATATGATCGCGGCAAGCAGCAGCGCCGCCGCCGCCCGGTCCTCCTCCGGGCTCGCCAGGCCGCCGAGCGGCGCGTAGGGCGCTCGGTGCCGGCCGGCCCCGTCCCAGGCGTGCACCACGTGCAGCGCAGCCCGCCGCAGCCCTGCTTCCTTGGCCGCCCAGCACAGCCCGGCGGCCGAGGCCTTCGAGCCGTCGACGCCGACCACGATGCGCCGCCCGGCTGGGATGTGCTTCATCACGCCGTACCCTTCCCGCTGTCCTGCGTGTGTGCTTGCCGCCCGCGGCAGCACCCGGTGACAGCCGCCCGCCTCGCACCGCGGCGACCTGGACGGGATCCGCCAACTGCATCCTCCCCGCGGTCACGCGGTCCTGCATCATGTCCGGGCATCCCGGTCATGCCTTCCGGCCGGCGCTTGACCGCCCGCCCTTCCCGGCACCTTGATCCGGTCACCGGCAGCTGCGCTGCCCAGCCCGCGTCCACCCATCCGGCACGCCTGCCCCGCCTTCATGGCTGTGCCGGCACCCGGTTCCGCACGCGCTGCCTCCGATCCGGCACGCGGCCGTGCGGCAGGCATTGCGGCATCACGAGTGCGGGCGATGGTGAAGGCGACCCACTGGCGGCCGAGGGCATCCCGCAATCCCAGAGGCGCATGGCGCCGGAAATCCGCCAGGACACCTTGCTCTTCGCTGGCCAGATGGTCGCTGCTGGCCCTGACGGCGGCGGTCACCGCCCGCCACCAGGCCCTGTCACCGACCTCGTGCAGCCCCGCTTCGTGTACCGCCTCGCGGATGCCGCCGTGGTCGGCGAGCGCGTCCTGCAACTCCGCGGCGGCCTGGGCTCCCTGCCCGAACAACGCAAGGTAGCAGATCTCCTCCTCGGCGCCGGCATGCAGCTCCAGCAGGCCTGCCAGCCTGGCCCATGCCTCGCTGAGCATCGCGCGTGCGCCGGGCTGCTCTCCGTAACGTGCAGCGTCCTCCAGCACGGCGAACAGCCGTCGCAGCCGTGCGTGGTCGGCCAGGATCAGGTCGATGACGTCCATCAGACTCGCCTAGTCCCCGCCGGTGAGCGTCCCGGCCGATGAGCTGCCGCCCTGCACCGCCGTCACGATTCTCATGACCGGCCTCCGCCATCCGGTGATCAGCTCCAGCCGGCGGCGGCATGCCAGACCGCCGCCGACTCGAGGGCAAGCCCCAGCGGGTTTCGAGGGCCGCAGTCACTACTCAACCGGGCGCCGGCAACGACGGAGGCAGTTCCTGCCGCGTCGGGCGACCCCGCCAGGTTTCGGGGGCCAAGCCCGCGCCCGCAGCGCCGGCATATCAACGATATCAGGCCGTCCGGCCGCGAAACAAGCGCGGTGCCGGCCATGGGCATGCGCGGGACCGTGGCAGAACGGTTTCGGGCCGGATCCCCGGTGGTGCCCCGCCCTTGACACAGGCGGCGCGCACAGCCACTGTGATTCCCTATGATGCAGGTGACCCGGGCACTGGCCGAGCGTATCTCGGAGGTCGCGCGGCTGCTGATCAGCGATGAGGACTCAGACGCGGCTTTGCGCCGCCTGACCGGCCTCGGAGTCGAGCTGGTCCCCGGCGGCACTGCCGCGGCGGTGACCATCGAGGGAGACGGGCACGCGCTGACCTTCGCCGCGTCTGACCCGCGGATCGACGACCTGCACCGGCTGCAGTTCGACACGGGCGAGGGACCGGTGGTGGAAGCTCTGCGGCACAACGAGCCCCGGCACGTGGAAGACACCACCGGCGAGCGCCGCTGGCCGGCGTTCTGCCAGGCGGCCGCCCAGGCCGGGTTCGGCAGCTGCATCGTGCTGCCGCTGCGCACCGACCGCCGGCCCGCCGGCGCGGTCACGCTCTACGGCCGGGACAAGAACGCCTTCCGGGGAGCAGCGCACGACGTCGCCCTGCTGTTCGCCGCGCAGGGCGGCACGGCGGTCCATAACGCCGCTGTCTACCGGACCAGCCGCCAGATGATCCGCAACCTGCACACGGCACTGGAGTCGCGCGCGGTCATCGAGCAGGCCAAAGGCATCCTGCACGCCGAATTCGGCGTCTCCCCGGAAGAGGCGTTCCGGCTGCTGAGCCGGATGTCGCAGAACAGCAACCGCAAGGTGCGGGAGATCGCTGCCGAACTCGTCCGGGGCGGGATTGACCGGAAGCAGTTCCGTCCCGGGCGGCCGCCCAAGCCGTAACCGTACCGTGACGGAGAGCGGGGCAAACCGGGGAGGCTGGCGGGTTTCCGGCGCCAGGTGCCCCTGGGATTGCGGGATGCCCTCGGCCGCCAGTGGGTCGCCTTCACCACCGCCCGCACTCGTAATGCCGCGCGCAGGCAGCAGCGCATGGCTCACCCCGCACCGGGCGCACCGCGGCCGGGGCACGAAGATCTTCCAGTACCGGCCCGCCTCCCGGACATAACGCCGGTACCCCGACCAGAACACCAGCGGCCCGGCCCCGGTCGGCCAGGTGCATCCGAACGCTGGATGGCGCCATCTCCACGCCCGCCGGACCTGCGGCGCAATCTGCTGTACGTCATCATCGCCGAGGCCACCAACATGGGCCTGTCCGCGATGTCGGAATCGTGCGGCGTCCCGTACGACACGCTGGCGTGGACGGCCGAGTGGTACCTCAGCGAGGAGGCGCTGGAGGCGGCCAACGCCGCCATCGTCAACTACCACCACCGGCTGCCGATGACCCAGTCGTTCGGCACCGGCACCCTGTCATCGTCAGACGGGCAGAAGTTCCCG
Source organism: Streptosporangiaceae bacterium (assembly GCA_050698755.1). GTDB lineage: Bacteria > Actinomycetota > Actinomycetes > Streptosporangiales > Streptosporangiaceae > Palsa-504. The sequence goes on from JBOHCK010000011.1 coordinate 10,081, forward strand.
GTCAAGGGCAAGTCGCTGACCGCGGTGCACCTGTCCCGCCACTTCGCTCGCGGGCATGGCGTGTCCACCTACACCCACGTCTCGGACCAGCACTCGACGTTCGACACGAAGGTGATCACGTCGACGTCGCCGGAGAGCCCCTACGCGCTCGACGGCATCCTGGGCAACGAGACCGACCTGCTCATCACCGAGCACGCCACCGAGCTGGCCGACCGCGAAAAGCTGGGTGAGGAATACGACCGCTTCACCGCCGCGCGGCCGCGCACCCTCACCGCCTCCGAACGGGACCGGATCCGCGCGCTGGCCGCCGACGTTCCCGGCATCTGGCACGCGCCCACCACCACCGACGCCGACCGCAAGCGGCTGATCCGGCACCTGATCGAGCAGGTCCGCGTCAGCGTGGCCGGCGTTGGCCGCGGCACGTCCACCACCTGCAGAACGTCCACCGGACCGTACTCGTCGAACCGGACTGCCTTCACCGGCGTGCCTCCGTTCTTCAGGAAGCAGTCAACCGCGGGTCACTCCCTGATATGCCCGCTGGCGCTGACGTACCCGGCGCATAGGGTGCCCCTGTGGCTGAAGGCTGGGATCGTGCGCGGGTGGTGGCGCTGGCGCCCGACACCTCGTCGCTGCGGGCCGCGCAGACCCTGGCGTCCAGCGGTTCGTGGCCACTGACGGGGGCGGAGGACGGCGACGGGGTGTGGGGCGAATGCCAGGGCAGTGCCGCCGCGCCGTATCGCACCGCGGTCGACCTGTCGGGTCCCGCCTACCGGTGCTCCTGCCCGAGCCGGAAGTTCCCGTGTAAGCATGCGCTGGCGCTGCTGCTGCTGTGGTCCGACGGTGCCGTCGCGAACCACGCCGCCGCGCCCGACTGGGCTGCGACTTGGCTGGCCTCTCGGGCGGCGAAGGCTAGTGACACGACGGACCCGAAGCCCGCCGCCGACCCCGCGGCCGCGCTCCACCGGGCCCAGCAACGCGAGGCCCGCGTCGCGGCCGGCCTGGCCGAACTCGACCGGTGGCTGTGCGATCAAGTCCGTCAGGGCCTGGCGGCCAGCCAGCGTTCCGGCTACCGGCACTGGGACGAGATAGCCGCCCGCATGGTGGACGCGCAGGCGCCCGGCCTGGCCGAACGCCTCCGAGCGCTGGCCGCGCTCCCGCACTCGGGCCCCGGCTGGGAGGGCCGGCTGCTGGAGGAGTACGCGCTGCTCCGGTTGCTCGCCAGCACCTACCGCGGACGACAAGCGCTGTCGCCAGCGCTGCGGGACACGATCCGGTCGCGGATCGGCTTCACCGTCCGCCAGGCCGAGGTCCTGGCCAGCGCCACGCCGGTCAGGGATCACTGGCACGTGCTGGCCCGGCGCGACCTGGACCAGGACCGGATCAGCACCCGGCGGGTCTGGCTGCGCGGCGTGCGCACGGGCCGGTTCGCCCTGGTGCTCAGCTTCGCCGCGGCCGGCGAGTCGCTGGACAACTCGCTGATCGTCGGCACCGAGACCGACGCGGACCTGGCCTTCTACCCTGCCGCCTGCCCGCTGCGCGCCCTGGTCGCGACCAGGTACGACACCGTCAAGGCCGATGCGCCGCCCGGCGGCGCGATCGGCGGACTGCTGGCGGGGTACGCGGCGGCTCTCGGCCAGGACCCGTGGCTGGACACCTGGCCCGCCCTGCTCGAGGTGACCCCGGCCCGTGCTCCGCTCCCCTGCGTGTGCGACGCGGCCGGTGACGCCCTGCCGCTGCACCCGGGCGCCGCCGACTGCTGGCCGCTGTTCGCGCTGTCCGGCGGCCGCCCGGTGACGGTGGCGGGCGAGTGGACCCCGCGCGGCCTGCGGCCACTGACCGCCTGGGACCAGGACGGGACGGTGGTCCGACTTTGAGTACATGGCAGGACCTGGTCACCGCGAGTCTCATCGGCACCGAACGGAGCCCGGTTCCACCGGCCGGAATCCCTGGCGTGCTCACCCCGGATCCTGCCTCCCCCGGCCGGGATCCCGCGGCTATCCTGCTCGACCGGGCCGCGCTGCTGACGGCCGCCCGCCGGGCGGGCCGGCGGCCCGACCAGGCGGAACCGCCGCCGGCGGCCGAGCCGGACCCCAGGCCCGCGGTGAGCCGGACCGCCGGGCGCCGGCTCGCGCGGATGCTCGGCGGCGAGCACCCCGACCTGCTGGCCGAGTGGCTGACCGCGGCCACGGCCAGCGGCCTCCGGCCTCCCCCGCAGTTGCTTCCGGCGCTGCTCGACCGGGCTCGTCGCGGCGGGTCAGAGGATTGGGACCTGCCGCGTCTGGTGGCCGAGGCAGGCGGGCCGCGCGCGAGGTGGCTGGCCGGACTCAACGCGGAATGGCAGTTCGCGCTGGCGGAAACCACGACCGGAGACGAGGCTTGGCGGCTCGGCACCGCAAGTCAGCGACGGGCCTACCTCACCGCGCTCCGCGCCCGTGACCCCGGGGCGGCCAGGGAACTGGTCGCGGCCAGCTGGGCCTCGGCAGGCACGGCTGAGCGGGTCATGTTCATGAAGGTGATGACGCGCGGCCTGAGCCTCGCCGATGAGCCGCTCCTGGAAGCCGCACGCGGCGGCGGCCCGGGCTCGGTAAGCGCGATGGCGGCCGACGCGCTCATGGCCCTGCCCGGATCCGCTCTCTCCCAGCGGATGGCGGGGGTCGCCGTCCGTCGGCTACGGCTAGAACAAGATAGGCGCGGCCCGCGCCTGGTTTTGGTCCCGCCGACCGCATCCGACGCCGCGATGCAGCGGGACGGGATCACGCCCGGCCTGGACGCGGCAGGCCCAGGGCTGGCCCCCACGGGCGGCATGACCTTCCATATCGTTGCTCGGATCCCGCTGCGTACCTGGACGCAGGAGTTCGGCTTGACGGCGGCGCAGATCGTCGCCGTGCCCGCTGGTGAGTGGGCACCGTCGCTGTTCACCGCTTGGTCCAGGGCGGCGGTCTGGCAGGGTGACCATGACTGGATGGCCGCGCTGATCGGACAGGCGCTCACCGGCCGGTCGCCGAGAATGGCCGCGGAGATCCAGGCGCTTGACACGCTGGTCCGTCGCGCCGATCCCGCGCTGGGCGCGCCGGATGCGCTGCCTGGGCCACGGCCGGACGCGGTGCCGGCCGTCGGTGCCGCGCTGCGGGTGCTGCGGTTTCGCTACGAGATGCTGAAGGAGCTTGCTCATGACCACGGCGACGGCTGAACCTGGCGCGGTCCTGCGTCCGCACGCCGAACAGGAGTACCGGGCCGAGCTCGCCGCGCTGGCCGCCGCCGATGACCGGCCGCGGCCGCCCGGCTGGCGGCTATCCCCGTGGGCGGTGACGACCTACCTGCTGGGCGGGACGGCCGAAGGCACCGAGATCACGCCGAAGTACATCGGCTCCCGCCGCCTGGTCGAGGTGGCCGTGGCCACGCTGGCCACCGACCGCGCCCTGCTGCTGCTCGGCGTGCCGGGGACGGCCAAGACGTGGCTGTCAGAACACCTGGCCGCGGCCATCTCCGGCGACTCGACCCTGATGGTGCAGGGCACCGCGGGGACCGCGGAGGAGGCGGTCAGGTACGGCTGGAACTACGCGCGGCTGATTGCCGAGGGGCCGTCACGGGAAGCGATGGTGCCAGGCCCGGTCATGCGCGCGATGGGCGGGGGCAAGATCGCGCGGGTCGAGGAGCTGACCCGGATGCCCTCGGACGTACAGGACGCGCTGATCACCATCTTGTCCGAGAAAACCCTGCCCATCCCCGAGCTGGGCGGTGAGCTGCAGGCGGTCGGGGGGTTCAACGTCATCGCCACCGCCAACGACCGGGATCGCGGCGTGAACGAGCTGTCCAGCGCGTTGCGCAGGCGGTTCAACACGGTCGTGCTGCCGGTGCCCGCCTCGGCCGAGCAGGAGGTGGACATCGTGACCCGGAGGGTAGCCCAGCTCAGCCGGTCGATCGGCCTGCCGGAGACCTCGCCGGGCGCCGACGAGATCCGGCGGGTGGTCACGGTCTTCCGCGAGCTGCGGCAGGGTGTCACCGAGGACGGCCGGGCCAAGGTCAAATCGCCGAGCGGGACGCTGTCCCCGGCCGAGGCGATATCCGTGGTCACCAGCGGCCTGGCGCTGGCCGCGCACTTCGGTGACGGCGTGCTGCGCCCCGCCGACGTGGCCGGCGGCATCACCGGCGCGGTGGTCCAGGACCCCGTATCCGACCGGGTGGTATGGCAGGAGTACCTGGAAACCGTGGTCCGCGAGCGGGACGACTGGAGCGACTTCTACCGTGCCTGCCGGGAGGTGGCCGGGTGAGGCACTCGGGCCCGTATCTACCGGGTAGAGGCACCAGAGTCCGTTCGGGCAAAAGATCTTGATCACGCTATTCGGGGTGCGGCATCACGGACCGGGATCGGCGCGGTCGCTGCGGGACGCGCTGGCCGAGCTGGGGCCGGACATCGTGCTGATCGAGGGGCCGCCGGAGGCCGACGGGCTGGTCGGGCTGGCCGGTGACCCGGAGATGCGGCCGCCGGTAGCGCTGCTGGGGTACGTGCCCGGGCAGCCCAAGACGGCGGCGTTCTGGCCGTTCGCGGTGTTCTCGCCGGAGTGGCAGGCGATCAGGTACGCGCTCGACGCCGGCCTGCCGGTCCGGTTCTGCGACCTGCCGGCCGCGCACCTGCTGGCCATGACCGGGCGCGAGGCGGAGCCGCGCCATGATCCCATCGGGGACCTGGCCCTGGCCGCCGGATACGACGACCCCGAGCGGTGGTGGGAGGACGTGATCGAGCACGTGCCCGGCCCCAGCTCCGTCTTCGGGGCCATTGCCGAAGCCATCGGGATCCTGCGCGCGGATGAGGACGAGCCCGACCCGCGCGACGCGATCCGCGAAGCGCACATGCGGAAGATCCTGCGCAAGACGGTCAGGGATGGCTACCAGCGGATCGCCGTGGTCTGCGGGGCGTGGCACGTCCCCGCCCTGCAACGCCTGCCGTCCGCCGCGGCCGACGAGCGCCTGCTGCGTGGCCTGCCGAAGGCCAAGGCCACCTCCCTGACATGGGTCCCGTGGACCTACGGCCGTCTCGCCTACACCTCTGGTTACGGGGCAGGCATCCGATCACCCGGCTGGTACGACCACCTGTTCTCATCCGACGGGCAGCCCATCGAGCGGTGGCTGGCCAAGGCCGCCGCCGTACTGCGCGGCGAGGGCATCCCGGCGTCTACGGTGCACGTGATCGAATCGGTCCGGCTGGCGCAGACGCTCGCCGTCCTGCGCGGGCGGCCGCTGGCCGGCCTGGAGGAGGTCACCGAGGCCGCCCGGGCCGTGCTGTGCGAGGGCAGTGACCTGCTCGCCGAGCTCATCCAGCGGCGGATGGTGGTCGGTGAGCGGCTCGGCGCGGTCCCCGCCGCGACCCCGATGGTGCCGCTGCAGCGGGACCTGCGCGACCAACAGCGGAGCCTGCGGCTGCGGCCGGAGGCGGCGCCCCGTGACTACGACCTAGACCTGCGCAAGCCCACCGACCTGGCCCGTAGCCACCTGCTGCACCGGCTCGCCCTGCTCGGCGTGCCCTGGGGCGTGCCGCAGGAGAGCCGGACCCAGAACATCGGGACGTTCCGCGAAACGTGGCAGCTGACCTGGCGGCCCGAGCTGGACGTCGCCCTGATCGAGGCGGGCATGTGGGGCAGCACGGTCGCGGCCGCCGCGGCGCAGCGGGCGCGTTCCCTGGCGTCCGAGGCCATCGCACTCGAGGAACTGGCCGTGCTGGTCGAACGGTGCCTGCTCGGCGACCTGGGCGACGCCCTGCCGCAGGTGCTGGCGGCGGTCAGGGACCGCGCCGCGCTGGAGGGCGACGTGACCCACCTGATGGCGGCGGTGCCGGCGCTGGTCCGGGCGGCCAGGTACGGTGACGTCCGCGGCACCGACCCCGGGCGGCTCGGCGAGGTCGCCGTGGAGATGATCACCCGGATCTGCGCTGGCTTGCCGGCCGCCCTGGCCTCGCTTGACGAGGAGGCCGAACGAGTTATGCGGGACCGCGTCGACGCCGTGAACGCGGCCACCGGGCTGCTCGCCGACGGCCCGAGCCGGGCGCGCTGGCTGGCTACCGTGGCGCGGCTCGCGTCGTCGGGCCACTGCCCCCCGCTGATCTCGGGGCGGCTGACCAGGCTGCTGCTCGACGCGGGACAGTTGACGGCCGACGACGCGAGCGTCGCTGTGTCCCGCGAGCTTTCCGTCGCCGCCCCGGCCGCCGCCGCGGCAGGCTGGGCCGAGGGTTTCCTGGCCGGCAGCGGCCTGCTCCTGGTGCACGACGACAAGCTGCTCAGCCTGGCCGACGGCTGGCTGGCCGGATTGAGCCCCGATGGGTTCGCCGCCGTGCTGCCCGCGCTGCGGCGCACCTTCGGCGGATTCGCGCCGCCTGAGCGGCGGGCCATCGGGGAGAAGGCGGCCCGGCTCGACGGGAGCGGCCAGCCGGCCGTCGCGGTCGCGTCGGCCGACGACGATCTGGATGAGGACCGCGCGGCCATCGCGGTCCGGGCCGTGGCCGCCATCCTGGGCCTGCCCGCCGCGGCCGGGGCGGTGCCATGACGGCCGGCCACGACGAGCGGCTGCGCCGCTGGCGGCTGGTCCTCGGCGGCGCCGACGACGGGATCGGCGTTCCGCTAGACGGCTCCGACGCGCGCATCGACTCGGCCCTCGGCGCCCTGTACGACTCCGACTCCCAGGAGAGCGCCGGCCGGCAGGGCGCGTCGCAGCGGCAGGCCGGGCTCGGCGCATCGGCCCCTCGGGTGGCCCGCTGGCTCGGCGATATCCGCACGTTCTTCCCGGTCAGCGTGGTCCAGGTGATGCAGAAAGACGCGATCGAGCGGCTCGGACTGACCCGGCTGCTGCTCGAGCCCGAATTGCTCGACGCTGTCGAACCCGACGTGCACCTGGTCGGCACCCTGCTCTCGCTGAGCCGGGTGATCCCCGAGCAGGCCCGGGAGTCGGCCCGCGCGGTGGTGCGGACCGTGACCAGCGACGTGGAGCGCCGCCTGGCCCAGCGGACCCGCTCGGCGGTCACCGGCGCGCTGAACCGGGCGAGCCGGACGAGCAGGCCCAGGCGCCCGGCCGACATCGACTGGGACCGGACGATCCGCGCCAACCTGCGGCACTACCTGCCCCAGCACCGGACGATCGTGCCCGACCGGCTCGTCGGCTACGCCAGGAAGCAGCAGGCGGTGGCCCGCGACGTCATCTTGTGCCTGGACCAGAGCGGCTCGATGGCCTCGTCGGTGGTGTACGCCGGGGTGTTCGGCGCGGTGCTCGCGTCGATCCGGTCCCTGCGCACCTCGGTGGTCGCGTTCGACACCTCGGTCGTCGACCTGACCGAGCAGCTCAGCGACCCGGTGGACGTACTGTTCGGCACCCAGCTCGGCGGCGGCACCGACATCAACCGCGCCCTGGCCTACTGCCAGCGGCTGATCACCCGCCCGGCCCGCACGATCGTCATCCTGATCAGCGATCTGTTCGAGGGAGGCAACGAGGAGGAGATGCTGCGCCGGATCGCGGACATGACCGCCTCGGGCACGCAGGTGATCGCTCTGCTCGCGCTGTCCGACGACGGCGCGCCCGGTTACGACCACGACAACGCCGCCGCCCTGGCCCGACTCGGCGTGCCCGCCTTCGCCTGCACGCCCGACGCGTTCCCCGAGCTGATGGCCGCCGCCATCGACCGGCGCGACCTTACCGAGTGGGCCCACCGCGGTAAGGGTCGCACGGCCTGATCTACGGACCGCCGTGGTGCCCAGACAATCGCTCGATGACCTCGCCGGCCGGCTGCTCGATCGCCGACCGGTAACCCTGGCCGGCCCACAATGACATCCGCTCCGTATCGCCGCTCGCGGCCGCGGCCGCCCGCAGTGGGCGGGTGGCGTTGTTGATCTCCGGATAAGCCGCAGGCGCGTCAGGGTGATCGCGGATGAACTGGTTGACCAGCCCGCGGGCCGGCCGTCCGCTGAAGGCCCTGGTCAGGGCGGTCGCCCCATAACGCGGGTCGGCCAGCGCCGCCTTATGCAGCGGGTGCGCCCCGCTTTCCGGACAGCGCAGGAAGGCGGTGCCGCACTGCGCGGCCACCGCCCCGGCGGCCAGGACGGCGTTCACCTGGCGCGGACCCATGATGCCGCCCGCCGCGATCTGCGGCAGGCTCGTGACGGCGTTGACCTGCCCGATGAGCGACAGCAGCCCGAGATCCCGCCCGGGCGAGTCGTCGTTGGCGAACGTGCCCCGGTGGGCGCCGGCCTCGAAGCCCTGCGAGCAGACCGCGTCCGCTCCGGCTGACGCCGCGGCCATCGCCTCGTCCGGGCTGGTCACCGTGATGATCACCGTGGCGCCCGAGCGCTGCAGGGCCGTGACCACCTCCGCGGGCGGGCAGCCGAACGTGAAGCTGACAACGGGCGGAGGGTCGGCCAGCAGCGCCGCGATCTTGGCGTCGAGGTGGTCATCGTCCCAGCTCGCGTCTCCGATGGTCCCGTCCGCGCTCAGCGCGTCCAGGTACCTGCGGAGTTCTGCGGGGTCTCCGCCCGGCACGCCGGGGACGAAGACGTTCACGCCGAACGGTTCCCCGGTCGCGGCCCGGACGGCGGCGATCTCGGCGGTCATGGCCTCGGCGGTCTTGTACCCGGCGGCCAGGAAGCCCAGTGCTCCGGCCCGGGCAGCCGCGACGACCAGTCCGGCGGTCGAAGGCCCGCCCGCCATCGGCGCCACGACCACCGGGCGCGGCAGCAGATCTATGAGGCGGCGTGTCATCGGAGGATGAGCTTACCGCCGTGGTTCCGCCTCGCGCCTGGCCAGCAGCTGCCGTCTGTTACCCGGCACGTCACGCTGGTCGAGGACGGTGAAGTCGGCCGGGAGCAAGCTGGCGGGCTCGCCGGGAGCCAGGCACCAGGCCGGGGACACGGTGGGCCGCGCCCGCCGGGCTTCGGAGGTGAGGGCTTCCCAGGCCAGCAGGCCGCCGCCGGCCACCGCCTCGGTCGCGGCCGTGAAGACCGCCTGGTCCCAGAAACCGGTGCACAGGACCAGCGCGTACGACCGGGGCCGGGCCCGCCACGCGGCCAGGTCAGCGTGCACCAGGGTGATCAGGGGGCCGAGGCCCCGGCGCCCGGCCTCATCGCCGAGCGTCGTGAGGGCCGCGTCGGAGACGTCCACCGCCGTGACCGGGCGCCCGGCGGCCGCGGCGAGCAGCGCGGCGCCGGATGGGCCGCAGGCCAGGTCGGCCACGGGGCCGTCCGGCAGCGCCAGCGCGAGCGCCCGGACCGCCAGCGGGTGCGGGGTGAACGACGGCGCGCGGCCTTCGGCGTACCTGGCGTTCCACCTGAGCCGGTCCGGATGGCCCTGCTCAGGTGGAACCGGCTCGTCGCCGGAAGGAGCGGACGGCATGATCGTGGATACTACGGGCCGCCCCGGGCTGGATAATTACAGCACTGAGTGCCAAAATATTCCGATGGCGAGCACGCGCGAGTGGTTCGAGACGGTCGAGGAGGCCCGCAGGAGAGCCAGGCGGAACCTGCCGAGGTCCGTCTACCTGTCGCTGGTGGCAGGCGCCGAGCAGGGCGTCACCCTGCGGGACAACGTGGCGGCGTTCAGCGAATTGCGCTTCACCCCGCCGCATATCGCCGACCTGCCCGGGGTCCGCCAGATGGCCACGTCGGTCCTCGGGCAGGAGATCTCGCTGCCGGTGATCGCGTCGCCGACCGGGGTGCAGGCCGTGCACCCCGAGGGCGAGGTGGGCGTGGCGCGCGGGACGGCCGAGGCGGGCACGGCCATGGGCCTGAGTTCGTTCGCGAGTATGCCGGTGGAGGACGTGGCGGCGGCTAATCCGAAGCTGTTCTTCCAGATCTACTGGTCAGGCAGCAAGGACACCATGCTGCAACGGGCCGAGCGGGCCCGGCAGGCCGGCGCCAAGGCCCTGATCGTCACCCTGGACTGGTCGTTCTCGTCGGGGCGGGACTGGGGCAGCCCCTCGATACCCGAGAAGCTGGACCTGCGCACCCTCGTCCGCTTCGCGCCGGAAGGCCTCGTGCGGCCGGGCTACGTCAGCCGGTGGCTGCGGGCGGGCGGGCTGCCGGACCTCACCGTGCCGAACATGGCCGCCCCCGGCGAGCCGTGGCCCACGTTCTGGGGGGTGTACGGCGAGTGGATGCAGACCCCGCCGCCCACCTGGGCCGATATCGAGTGGCTGCGGACCCAGTGGGACGGGCCGTTCCTGGTCAAGGGGGTCATGCGGACCGACGAGGCGCGCCGGGCGGTAGACATCGGGGCCACGGCCGTCTCGGTTTCCAACCACGGCGGCAACAACCTGGACGGGACCCCGGCGTCCATCCGGGCGCTGCCCGCGGTCGCCGAGGCCGTCGGCAGCCAGGTCGAGGTCCTGCTGGACGGCGGGATCCGGCGCGGCAGCGACGTGGTCAAGGCGCTCGCGCTCGGCGCCCGCGCGGTGATGATCGGCCGCGCCTACCTGTGGGGCCTGGCCGCCAACGGATCGGCCGGGGTGAAAAACGTGTTCGACGTCCTGCGCGGAGGGATCGACTCGACGCTGCTCGCGCTCGGCCGGCCCTCGGTTCACGACCTGTCCCCCGACGACGTCATCGTTCCCGCCGATTTCAGCCGCGGCCTGTCCAAGTGACGGCCCGTTAGCACGGGCAGCAGCGGCCGGACGGTCCGGTGCCGGGCGCAGCCCTGCCAGACCCCCACGCTGTAGCCGAGGTCATCCAGCAGCCGGGCGGCGACGTACCGCGCGGGATCAAGCGGCGGCCGCCGGTCCAGCCAGTCCAGCAGGGGCGGCGCCAGGACCAGCGCGGCCAGCGGGAGCCTGAGTCGCCGCACCGCGATCGCCGCCGGCACGGCCGCGGGCCACCAGGTCCTCGAGATGGCGCTGCCCAGCGGCCTGCCCGCCGCGAGCGTCCCGCCGCCGGCCAGGCGGGCCGCCAGCAGCCAGGAGGTACGGGCCGCCGGGCGGGGCCATGGCTCGCCGGTTACGTCGGCCAGGCGCCTGGCGAGCAGCGCGATACCCGCCCCGGTGACGGCGGCGCCTGCCGCCGGGCGGCCGGACGCGGCGGCCAGCCAGGCCAGCGCGGTCCAGGCCGAGATATACAGCGGGCGCACCGCGCCGGGGTGGCGGAGTTCGAGAGCCGCCGCGGAGGTGCCGTAGTCCCGGCGCCGGGCGAACCAGGCCGGCAGGCGCACCCGGTGCTGGTGCGGGACGACGGCGCCCGGCTCGTAGTGGACCCGCCAGCCGGACGCGGCCAGCCTCCAGGCGAAGTCGACATCCTCCCCGACCCGCATGTCCTCGGCGAAACCCGACCCGGCCGCGTCCTTCCGGACGACCAGGGCCGCGCCCGGGACGTAAGGGACCCGGGCTCCGGGCCGGACGATGCTGGCGCGAGCGCCCATGTCCAAGGTGGAACTGGCCCCCTCGTACCGCGCCAGCCACGTCCGCCCGTCCCCGGCCGGGACGATGCGCGGCGCCACCGCCCCCACGGCGGGGTCCGCGAAGTGCGGCAGCAGCCGGTCCAGCCAGCCCGGTCCCGGCACGCAGTCGGAGTCGAGGAACGCGACGAGCGGGGTCTGCGCCGCCGCCAGCCCGGTGTTCCTGGCCGCCCCGGGTCCGCCGTTCACCGGCCGCCTCAGCACCCGGGCCCCGGTCCCGGCCGCGACCCGGGCGATCGCCTCCGGATCGGCCGAGGCGTCGTCCACCACGATCACGCGCGGCAGCGGCGTCAGCCCGGCCAGGCAGCGGGCCAGTTCGGCCTGCCGGTCGCGGACGGGGACCACGACCGTAACGTCGCTGGTACCCCAGGACCCCCCGGCGGGTTCCGGGTTCGGCACCGGGTGCGCGATCCCGGTGTCGAGCAGCCGGCGCGCCAGCGCCCTGGCCTTGGGGTTATCAGGGACGGGCGTGCCCGACCACCAGCCGGACACCATCCGCGCCCCGTGCGGCGTGAGCCTCAGAACCCGGACCGGGGAACCGCCGGCCAGGACCGTCCCGCCCGCCAGCAGGCGCGAGCCCGGGTCGGGCCGCAGGACGAGTCCGGCCGGGGCCAGCTCGCCGTCTGGCCCCGGACCCGAGGGGCCACCTGGCTTGGGGCTCCTGGTCCTAGTGGCCGACTCGCCGTCTGGCCTCGGACCCGAGGGGCCACCCGGCCAAGGGCTCCTCGTCACACTGGCCAGCTCGCCGTCAGGCTCCGGGCCCAAGGGACCACCCGGCCAGGGGGTCCTCGTCGCAGCCGCGCACCGGCGGGCGCCGCCCGATCGTCACCGCGACCCGGCGGTGCGAATGATCGCCGGCGGGCCGGGGCGGCACGACGGCACCGGACCGGCCGGCGGCGGCGGCGGCGAGCGCGGCTTCGCCGTAGCCCTGCACGCACTCAGGGTCGGGCCCGTCCAGCGGCAGCCCGGTGAAGAACTTGGCCGCCATGCAGCCGCCGCGGCACGAGTCGTAAAAGCCGCACGAGCGGCAGGCTCCCCCGGTCTGCGGCTGGCGCAGTCCGGAGAACAGCGACGACGATCGCCAGACCGATTCGAACCCGCCCGGCTGCCGGACGTTGCCGGCCAGGAAGTCCGGGTGGATCGCGAACGGGCAGGCGTACACGTCCCCGACCGGGTCGATCAGGCAGACCACCCGCCCGGCCCCGCACATGTTCAGCCCGGGGAGCGGCTCGCCGTACGGCGACAGGTGGAAGAACGAATCTCCGGTGAGGACCTGGTCGCCGTGCGCGACGAGCCAGTCGTAGAGCTCGCGCTGCTGGGCGCTCGTCGGGTGCAGTTCGGGCCAGACGTCGGCGCCCCGGCCGGACGGCCGCAGCCTGGTCAGCCGGAGCTGCGCGCCGTGCTCGTCGGCAATCTCTTTGAATGCGTCGAGCTGGGAGATGTTGTGCCTGGTCGCGACCACGGAGACCTTGAAGCCCCGGAATCCCGCGGCCGCCAGGCAGGCCATCGCGGCCCTCGCCGTCCGGTACGACCCGCGCCCGCGGACCGCGTCGTTGACCTCTTTCGTGGCGCCGTCCAGCGAGATCTGCACGTCGAGGTAGTCGCTGTCGGCCAGCCGCCGGGCGGCGGCGGCATCGAGCTTGATCCCGTTCGTCGAGAACTTGACCCCGACCTGGTGCGCGGCCGCGTAGTCCAGGAGCTCCCAGAAGTCCGGCCGCACCGTCGGCTCGCCTCCGCCGATGTTGACGTAAAACACCTGCATCCGTTGGAGCGTGTCGATGACGGTCCGGCACTCGGCCGTGGTCAGCTCGCGGGGATCTCTCCTGCCAGAGCTGGACAGGCAGTGGATGCACGCCAGGTTGCAGGCGTAGGTGAGTTCCCAGGTTAGGCAGATGGGAGAGTTCAGGCCGTGTTCGAAGCGTTCGGTCAGGGGGACGGGGCGGCTTGCGGCCGGGCCGGTTTCTCCGCCGGCAGTCGTGCCGAACGCCGGCGGATAAACCGGCTGGGCCCTGCGCCTTGGCTCGGGCGGGATATCGACCGGGACGATCATCTGGGAGGTGGCCAGGGTGGCTAGAGCACGCTGGTAGAGGGGGACGTCGGGGTCGGGGACTCCGGCAGCTTCGCACGCGGAGCGGGCGGTGGGGTGATCCGCGAGGCTCTCTAGGACACGTAGGAGGGTGGGGGTCTTGAGGAAGGAGAGGGATCGGGTGTTGAAGTGGTAGAGCATGGCGCCGAAGGGCTCGGGGCGGACGGCGGCACGCGCGTGGAGGCGCCAGGGGCGGTCTAGGTCAAAGGTGGCTGGCGACACGGGGGCGGGGTCAGTAGACGCCGCACATGCCGTCGATGGAGATCTCTTCGACTAGGAGGTCGTCGGCCACTAGGGGCTCGTCGGTGGCCGGGGGCTCTGGGGTCGGGGGGGCGGTCGGCTCGGCGAGGGTGGTGGTGGCGGGCATTTTGGCCTCCCGGGGGTAGTGACACCGGGTGCCATCGTAACGGCACCGAGTGCCACTGGGCAAGGTTGGACGTAGGATGTGCAGCGGAAAGCCGGTGGTGACTCCCCTGGGCGGTGACTAGCGTGGCGGCGGCGACGGTTCCTGACAGCTTGGTCGCGGAGGGGACGCAGGACGCCTTGAGCGGGCAGCCCGGGCGGAGGCGGGTTACCTCGCGGGGGGAACTGGAGCAGGTCGCGTTCGAGCTGTTCGCGGCCAACGGGTTCGAGCAGACCACGGTGGACGAGATCGCGACGGCGGTGGGGATCGGGCGGCGGACGTTCTTCAGGTACTTCCCGTCCAAGAACGACGTGCCGTGGGGCATGTTCGAGGTGGAGCTCGAGCGGATGCGGGCCAGGCTCAAGGAGTGCCCGCGCGACGTGCCGCTGATGGACGCCATCCGGGTCGCGCTGGTCGACTTCAACCGGGTCGAGCCGAGCCAGATCCCCTGGCACCGGCGCCGGATGGAGCTCATCCTCCGGGTGCCCGCCCTGCTGGCTCACTCCACCTTGCGGTTCGCCTCCTGGCGGGCGGTGATCGCCGAGTTCGTGGCCGAGCGCACGGGCCTGCGCCCCGACTCGCTCGCGCCGCAGGCCGTCGCCCACGCCGTCCTCGGCGTCGCCGTCGCGGCCTACGAGCAGTGGCTGGACGACGAGGACGCCGAGCTCGGCGCGCTGCTCGACGCCGCGATGCGCCAGGTCGACGCCGCGTTCGCCGGACGCCTGGCCTGAGATGACGGAGCGCCTGGCCGTCATCACCGGGGCGGCCCGCGGGATCGGGGCGGCGGTCGCCAGGAAGCTCGCCGCCGACGGGTGGTCGCTCCTGCTCGTCGACGCGTGCGCGCCGCAGCCGCCGGCCGATTACCCGATGCCTGTGCCGGCGGACCTGGCCGAGGTCGGCCGGTACTGCTTCGCGGCCGGCGCCAAGGGCGTCGACGAGCTGATCGCCGACGTCGGGGACGGCTCGGTGCGCGACCGGGTGCGGGAGGCGCTCGGCGGGCGGGTGCCCGCCGCGGTGGTGGCGGCGGCCGGCGTGATCAGGGGAGATCAGGCCTGGGCGGTGCCCGACGACGCGTTCGAGCTGATGATGAAGGTGAACCTGTCCGGCGTCAGGTACCTGGCCGACGCCTGCGTGCCGGCGATGATCGAGGCGGGCGCCGGGCGCTTCGTGGCGGTCTCCTCGGCGGCCGCGCTGCGCGCGATGCCCATGCTCGCGGCCTACTCGGCGGCCAAGGGCGCGGTGGTCGGCTACGTCCGCGCGCTGGCCGCCGACCTGGCCGGGACCGGGGTGACGGCGAACGTGGTCTGCCCCGGGTCGACCCGGGGCCCGATGCTGGCCGCCAGCGCCGCGCTCTACGGCCTGCCCGATCAGGAGTCCTTCGCCGCGCAGGCCCTGCTCCGCAGGCTGCTCGACCCGGCTGACGTCGCGGCCGCCGTGGCCTGGTTGTGCGGCCCGGACTCCGGCGCCCTTACCGGCGCCGTCCTGCCCGTCGACGCGGGCCTGACCGCCTAGGGCTACTGGAGGTTCGCGGGGTTGCCGATCGGGTCGCCGACGAACTCGTGCATGGCGTCGAGGTTGTCGTGCGCCGGGTACTTGGCCGCCGCGGGGCCGTCGGCGAAGGCGCGCAGCACGTTCGTAGTGACCTGCTTCACGAAGCCGGGCGTCCGCCCGCTGATGCCGTGCGGCTGGTCTCCGTAGATCGCCTCCACCCAGCGCATCGTGCCCGCGTTGAATACGCCGGCGCCTCCCGGGTGCGTGTAGTAGGCGGAGTCACCAAAGCTGCTCGCGCCGTTGCAGACCAGCGGCGAGTGGGACAGGACCTGGATCGGCCGCGGGACCGGGTAGGCCGGGTTGACCCGGTCGTACTCGATGCCGACCAGATTCTTGAAGCTGGCGCCCGCGGTGACTCCTGTTCCGGCGAAGACCCAGCTGCCCGGGGAGACCACCACGTAGGGGGCCTGCGCCGGGTAGCCCTCGTAGATCGTGCCGATGAGGGAAGACTCGGGGTCGGGGTCGGGCGGCTCGCGGAAGTCGCTGGTGACCAGCGCGTTGTCGACCCCGTACATCGGGTCTTCCGTGTAGCTGGTCTTGTAGCAGATGACGAGCCGGTCGTGGCCGAGGCGGGTGGCGTCCAGCCTGATCCGCCGGAACATCGCGTTGGCCCCGAGGAAGGCCAGGTTGACCCCGGCGTTCCTGGCCGCGGTCACGTTCGCGCGCTCCCCCGGGGTCCAGTACTCGTCGTGCCCGAGGGAGATCAGCGCGCTGGCCCCGTCCAGCAGGTGCGGGTCGGCCGCGATGTCCATGCCGGTCACGTAGGCGAGCGGCAGCCCCAGGTGCTCGGCCAGCTTGACGGCGTTCCGCTCGTAGGTGAGGAACATGTCCGCGCCGTTCAGGTCGTACGGCCGGTCCAGGCTCACCGCGAGCGCCCGGGTCGCGTAGGCCTGGTCGGGGCCCTTGTACAGGTCGTAGCCGCCCCAGGTGTTATAGGCCTGCCAGGTGGCGACGCAATTCTTCAGGACGACCGCGCCCGCCGTGGTGGCCGAGCGGACGGTCACCGGCACGTACCGCTGCGCGCCGGAGTCGGCGTCGAGCCGGAGCAGGTAGGAGCCCGCGGGCCAGTTGTCGGTCGGCACGTCGATGGCCGGATCCCAGTCCGTCTGCACCGTGTTCGTCGTGCCGGTGAAGCCCGGAGCATTCTGCCGGTGACCGTGCAGCGGGCCCGACTGCCACACCTGGCGGGCCCCGTCCCCGCCGTACCAGCCGAGCCGGAACGCCGTGACCCGGAACCCCGACGACGTAGTCGAGACGAACAGCGGGAAGGAGTCACCGGTCAGCACGCTGGCGGCGCCCGCGTACCCCGTGATCGCGTCCGCCGAACCCAGATGGCGGATCTCCCAGTGCCGGTCGCCGGGCAGCGAGTTCTCCGCCACCTTCCGGCGCCCCACGGTGCGGTGTGAGGTTTTCGCCGAGCCGGCCGGCGGGGGAACCGGTTCGCCGCAGGACGCGGCCGCCCCGGCCACCCCCAGCGCACCGAGGCCGAGGAACGCCCGCCTGCTGGTGCTGGCCGCGCTCCCCCCCGCGGTTCCCTGCCGGTTCTGCCCGTGCCGGGTCATGGCCGACAGAATAGCCCGCGACGGTCGGCCCGCGGGCCGAAGCAGGGTATCGCGGGGGCGTCACCAACGATCGTTCGGATAATGAAAGCTTTTAGCTGCCAGCGACAACGGCAGTGGTCGGCACGTCGGTGCCGTAAGTTTCCTGCATGCATATCTACGAATACATCCAGCATCCCTGCACCACCTTGCACCTGACGGGGCGGGCGCCCAAGCCGGTCAAGGTCAACGACGGGCGGGTCGGGCTGAACGGCAAGATCGGCCTGGCCATCACCACGCTGGTCGGCACGATGGTGGCCGGCTACGTCTTCGCGATCATCGCCCTGATCAGCCTGCCGTCCGCGATCACCAGCCACAACCTGACCGTCATCATCGCCTGGGTCTCGTCCAACTTCCTGCAGCTCGTGCTCCTGCCGGTCATCATCGTGGGCCAGAATCTGCAGGCCAAGGCCTCCGACTCTCGCGCCTTGAATACCTACCAGGACGCCGAGGCGGTCCTGCACGAGGCCTTGCAGATCCAGCAGCACCTGGTGGCGCAGGACGCGGTACTTGCGCACCTGATCGCCGCGGTCGGTGGCGACCCGAACGCGGTGCGGGCCGCGGTCGCGGCGGGCATCAGCACGCCTGGCGGGCCGGCCGAAGCGCCGGGGACCGCCGGGGCGTAGGCGGCGGGCCCGAGGTGGACAGGTCCAGGCTCGAGGCGTTCAGCGACGGCGTCTTCGCGGTCGCGATCACCCTGCTCGTGCTCAACCTCACCGTGGCCGGGCCGGGGCACGGCAAGCTGGTCCACCAGCTCGGCTCGCACTGGCCGTCGTTCGCCGCGTACCTGATCAGCTTCTTCGTGATCGGCATCATCTGGGTCAACCACCACGCCCTGGTCAGGAGCATCGTGGTTGTCGACCGGCCGCTGCTCTTCCTCAACCTGGTGCTGCTGCTGTGGGTCGTGCTGATCCCGTTCGCGACCGGGCTCGTGGCCGAGTACATGTCCGCGTACCTGGCCGGCACCAAGGGCGGCGGGGACGTCCGGCTCGCGATGGCGCTGTACAGCGCGGTGTTCCTCGGCATGTCGGCCGGCTTTGCCTCGATCCTCGAATGGACGCTGCACGGCGAGCGCGTAGCCAATCCGGTGCCGGCCGAGCGGCGCTGGGCCGCCCGCTTCCGGTTCGCCGGCGGCAGCCTCGCGTACGTGCTCGCCCTCATCGTGTCGCTGGTCAACGCCATCGCGGCGTTCGTGATCATCGCCGTGATCGCCGTGTACTACATCTTCGAGAACACCCCCACGTCTTCGGCGTCCTCCGGGAAACCGGGGGAACCCTCAATCCCCGACTCCCCCAGCGGCAACGAGCCTCGAACCCGAGGGCCGTGTTAGCCAGCCAAGTAGATAGTTGCTATTAAGCAACTGTTCGGCGCTAGACTGGGTGAACGTGCGGCAAAGTACTGAGACGAACCACCTGAACGGGGCATCGAACGGATCCGGGCCGACGGTCGGCCGCCCGGATAAGTACAGGTGGATCGCCCTGTCCAACACCACGCTGAGCATGACGATGGCGACCATCGACGGGTCGATCGTGATCGTCTCGATGCCGGCCATCTTCCGCGGCATCCACCTGAACCCGCTCGATCCGAGCAACATCACCTATCTCCTCTGGATGATCATCGGGTACCTGCTGGTTCAGTCGGTGCTGGTGGTGACGCTAGGGCGGCTCGGCGACATGTTCGGCCGGGTGCGGATCTACAACCTCGGGTTCGTCGTCTTCACGCTGGCCTCGATCGCGCTGTCGCTCGACCCGCTGACCGGTACGCACGGGGCGATGTGGCTCATCGGGTGGCGGTTCGTGCAGGCGTTCGGCGGCGCGATGCTGATGGCGAACTCGGCCGCGATCCTGACCGACGCGTTCCCCGCCAACAAGCGCGGGATGGCCCTGGGCGTCAATCAGATCGCCGGGATCTCGGGGCAGTTCGTGGGCCTGCTGCTCGGCGGGGCGCTGGCCGCCTGGAACTGGCGCCTGGTGTTCTGGGTGAACGTGCCGATCGGGGTGTTCGGCACCATCTGGGCGTACAAGAGCCTGCGGGAGATCGCGACCACCAGGCGGGCGCGGATCGACTGGATCGGCAACGTCATGTTCGCGGGCGGCCTGAGCGTCCTGCTCGTCGCCATCACCTACGGGATCCGGCCTTACCGCGCGCACGCCACCGGGTGGACCAACCCCTGGATCGTCAGCGGGCTGATCGGCGGCGTGGTCGTCCTGGCCGCCTTCTGCGTCTTCGAGACGAAAATCTCCGAACCCATGTTCCAGATGAGCCTGTTCAAGATCAGGGCGTTCTGGACTGGGAACCTGGCCAGCCTGCTCGGCTCGATCGCCCGCGGCGGGCTGCAGTTCATGCTGGTCATCTGGCTGGCGGGCATCTGGCTGCCGCTGCACGGCTACGACTTCGCGGTCACCCCGCTGTGGGCCGGGATCTACATGCTCCCGCTCACCGCCGGCTTCCTGATCGCCGGCCCGATCTCGGGCACGCTGTCCGACCGGTACGGTCCGCGGCTGTTCGCGACCGCCGGCCTGCTGCTGGCCGCGTGCTGCTTCACCGGCCTGATGCTGCTCCCAGTGGACTTCTCCTACTGGGTGTTCGCGCTGCTGATCTTCGGTAACGGGATCGGGTCTGGCCTGTTCGCCGCCCCCAACACCTCCGCCATCATGAGCGCCGTCCCGGCCAGGCACCGGGGGGTGGCGTCCGGCATGCGGTCCACCTTCCAGAACTCCGGCATGTCGCTGTCCATCGGCATCTTCTTCTCGCTGATGATCGCCGGGCTCGCCTCGACCCTGCCCCGCACCCTCACCGGCGGGCTGACCGCCCAGGGCGTGCCGCTCTCGGTGGCCACCCAGGTCAGCCACCTGCCGCCGGTCAGCACGATGTTCGCCGCCCTGCTCGGCTACAACCCGGTCAAGAACCTGCTGGCCCCCTCGGGGGTGCTGGCCAAGCTGCCCGCGCATAACGCTGCGGTCCTGACCGGGAGGCAGTTCTTCCCGCACCTGATCTCGGCGCCGTTCCACCACGGCCTGGTCATCGTCTTCACCGCGGCCGCCATCATGTCGGTTACGGGCGCCCTGGTCTCGCTGCTGCGCGGCAAGCAGTTCTACTGGGCCGACGAGGTCCCGCTCGCTGCGAGTCCCGCGGTTGCTGCCCCGCTCGCTGCGGGTCTCGCGGTTGGCGCCCCGCACGGCACCGGTCCCGCTGTCGCCGCCCCGCCCGCACCGGTGCCGCCTGCCATTAGCCCGAACGGGCGTGCCCTCTCCCCCGCGCACCGTGACTGCGCCACGGTGGCCGGCGATTCCGCTGACGTCGGCGGCAGTTAGGATACGGGTGTGCCACGCTACGAGTACCGCTGCCGGGCCTGCGGGGACACGTTCGAGCTGAACCGCCCGATGGCCGAGTCATCGGCGCCGTGCACCTGCCCGCAGGGTCACGACGACACGGTCAAGCTCCTGTCCACGGTTTCGGTCGGTGGCCTGGCGTCGGGGCGTGACCGAGGCATGGGTTCTTCCGGCGGCGGTTGCTGCGGCGGGGCCTGCGGCTGCCGCTAGGTTCTTGCGTCATTTGATACAGGTGTGCTGTCTCGCGCGACGCAGCAGTTTTGCTGCACTCCTGCTCCACTTGATTTAAGAATCAAGGATTAGGCACGGAGGCAGGCTTCATGGCCGCCGCGATGAACATGCGACCAGCCTGGTCGGCGATGCTAACTAGCCCGGCGCGATCAAGCTCTGCCGGAACAGGGGCCTGCCCAAGCGGTCATCAGTGACCTGCGCTACGCGCAGGGCAGCATGCTTGAGCGGAATCGTACTGAGCGCGATCACGATTGGTCAGAAGTGATAACCGGCCTACCGCACGAGGCTTTCAACAGCGACACAAGTATGCCTGGAACCGATCCCGCGAAGGGATTCTGGTGGCTGCTCACCGCCAGTCAGCGGGCTGACCTGTCGGCTGCTGGCCGGGTCAGGATCTACAAGCCCGCCTCGATCCTGTGCAACGAGGGAGATATCGCTGCGCACTTGTTCGTGCTGGTGACCGGTACGGTCAAGATCATTTCTGTGACTGCTGGCGGCGACAGGCGAGTCGTCGCGCTGCGGGGCCACGGGGACGTCATCGGAGAAATCTCGGGCGAGACGACGGGCCAGCGGACGGCTACGGTACAGGCCATCGACGCGGTACACGCCCTCATCGTCGGCTATGACAGGTTCGGCAGGTTCCTCGAATCCCATCCCATAGCCGGTCGCCTCTACCTGCACGTGATGATCCAGCGCTGGGGAGAGGCCGCCGCGATGCTCAGCACGCTCTCGGTCACCACTGGCACGCAGCGGCTAGCCGCGCTCCTGCTCCAGCTGGCCGGGCGGGACGGTAACGGAACGGACGGTGAGATCCGCATCGCGATTCCGCTTTCACAGGAAGAACTGGCCGGCCTGGCCAGCACATCGCGCACCACGGTTACCCGGGCCCTGCGGAACTGGCGGCGACGCGGCTTCATCCGCACGGGCCAGCGCCGAACCACGATCCTTGACCAGGAGGCCCTGCAGCGGGTCGCGGGGCAGCAGAGCTTAGGTCGTCCGGTCAGGTGACCGCCGGGTCAGTCGGGCCCGGGCCTGGGCCTGGGCCTGGCCTTGGGCTTGGGCCCAGGCTTGGGCAGGAACGGGAGCGCGATCCCGCCCGCCTGCGGGACGTGCACCCAGCCCTTCTTGCGCTGCTTCGCTACTTCCACGGTCACGAGCGGCTGATATTCCCCGTGGTCGATGCCGTCGTACCCGTGACGGATGACCGCCTGGTAGAAGGAGTCAGAGGCCACCAGCGCCAATGGCGCCGTCCCTGTCTTCAGGTGGTCCTTGAACCGCGGCGCGTCTAGCAGCCTGAACGCGATGTCCAGGTCCTCACCGAAGAACCCCTTGCCGTCGTGGTGCACCTCCCCGGCGTGCACGACCGCCCGCAGGCGCAGGATGCGCATCTCATCGGCCGGGGAGATGCCGGTGTTGTGCGCCAAGAGCAGGCTGGCTAGGGCGGGCATCAGCCGGCTCAGCAGGAACGGCTTGGGGAAGTCGTCCGTCGCGCGCAGCAAGATCAGGACGCCGTCCCCTCGGTCGGTGAACGGATCGCAGTTCTGGATGTCGATCCCAGCCATGCCCAGAGCCCCCATCACGAGCCGGTAAACCAGCTCGCGCAGTTCCTCCTTGATCGGGTTGGTCCGCTGGGTGGAACCCTCGATGTCCAGCGCCAGGATGCTCCGGTAGAACGGGAGCGTCGCGCCCCAGCGCGCCTCCTTGCCATTCGCCGGTGATCTGTCACCGTTTGACTCAGACAAGCTGGCCAGATGCCTGTCACGCAGCCGGATTGGGGTGACCTCGTTCATGTCGATCGCCTCGGCTCTCGCCAACCTGAGGCCAACCGCGTTCGGTAGGAGGTGGGATCTCGCCGCCTCAGTCCCTCGTGCTTGCACGCGGTCCGTCGCCAGACGAGCTGGTAAGGCTGAAGATGCATCGGATCCCTCCCTAATGCTCTCTTAATCACCTGCGTCTCTTAACTGGTTCTTTGCATCCTTGCGTGAACTTTGGTCTAGTTTAAGTCGTTCCCGTTCAGCTCAACGCAAAAACGCGTTAAGCATGTAAACACTGTGTTAAAATCTCGGGTAGACCTCATGGATCCTGCACGCGAGGGTCGCCGCTGATGGTAAAATGTACTATCTGCCACTTGACCGTTCCCGCCGGTCACTTAGGCCACATGAGCCTCAGAACGGAGGTCAGGTTGGTCGCTGACAACGAGCACCCGTCCATTCCGGCTCGGAGGCTCGCCGAGCGCCTGCGGGATCTCCGAGAGCGGGAGTACGGACAGTTCACCCAGAAGCAGCTGGCCAGAGCCCTCGGCGGCGCGGACCCACTCAGCATCGCCACGATCTCCCAGTGGGAGAAGCCGGGTTCAGGTCGGCTGCCTCCCCCGCAACGGCTAGAAGCGTACGCGAGACTGTTCTGCACGGGTCGGTCCTTCACGTCCGGGGCGCCGCGTTTGCTGCGCGAAAGCGAGCTGACTGAGCAGGAGCGGGAACGGCAAGCCGAGCTGTACGCCGAGTTGCTCTCGCTGCGCGAGTTGGCTGTAAAAACGCAAGCCTCCACCTCATCCGAGCCCGGCAGCTCGATCTGGCACTTCCCGGACGGGAAGGCGGTCAGCATCATCTGTTCCGACGCGCCCGCCCGGCCTCCGTACGCAGACCCAGGCCACCTGAACTACAGCCGGTACGCAAGGTACGCGGACCTTGATGCGCTGGTAGAGGTCTTCGGGCAGTTGAGATCTGAGAACCCGGCGAGCGTGATACGTATCTTGGGACGCGAAGAATTGGTCGGCGATTTCGCTCTCAACTATTTGGTCAGTATTGGCGGCGCGGCCGCCGGCGGAGTAGCGCCATATTTCGCTCCTGACCTCCCGCTACCAAAAGCCGAAGAGATTCCTGATACTGACACTCATCTCTTCCGTTGCAACGTCGGCGACGAAGTGCGCGAACTCACGTCTACCCGCGATGCCCGAGGAACGCTGGTACAGGATGTCGGGATAATAGCACGGGGTCCCCACCTAGTGGTTCAGGAACGCACGGTGACCGTGCTCAGTGGAATTACTAGCCGCGGAGTCCATGGTGCCGCACTGTGTTTCATCGATTCTCGCGTCAGGGATGCAAATGAACAGTATCTTAAAGATACATTCAGGAATACCGATGCCTTCTGTATAGCCATGAAAATACCAGTCATCAACAACGTGGCCCTGCCGCCCAACCTGTGGCGTGAGGATGTCCGACTATACGAGTGGTCCGACGGGACGGGGGCGCGCTGGTGACGGTCACGAATCCTGATAATACAGACTCACGGGACTTGGAGAGTGACGGAGAACCCCCGGGACCTTTCCAGCTCGAGTCGTACGCACATCTACTTAAACCTGCATCATTCCCGGCTCCTTCTCAGCGTGCTGTTCGCGACACCGCCACCGCCGGTCCTATCATCGACGCAATAGTCGTCCCTACTATACGTTCTGCAGAGCAACTCGCCCCGGCGGTGCAGCTCGCCGCTCAGATGCGATGCCAGCTGATCGCTCTATACACCAGCGGCTTCCCCGACGGGTTGTCGGCCGTCCTCGCCACGCTTCAGCCGGGTCAAGCCACCGCACTCGCGCTTGCCTCCGAGGCTAGACATGCGCTGCTCGATCTAGCAGCAGGTATGCCTCAAAGCCCTGTCTCGCCTTGCGCTCTTGACATTAGCAAGAAGCGTAACCTGGGTTTGCTCATCGGACGTGCATGCGGGTGGACGCGAATGCTCTTCCTCGATGATGACATCCGCAGGCTCAGCGCGGCCAAGCTTAGTTCCGCGGCCGCGTTGCTCAATCAATATCCTGTGGTGGGACTCCAGGTTACTGGATTCCCGGACGCTTCGGTGGTCGGACATGCGCGCCGACTGGCAGAAAGCGTACGGAAGCCATTCATTTCTGGCGGCGCAATGCTCGTGAACCCGCAGCGCACGCGAGGATTCTTCCCACCGATATATCATGAGGACTGGCTTTGCGTAATGGATCATCTACGGCTCGGTGAGGTCGTGATTACTGGCAAGGTCAGGCAATTGGCTTACCAGCCATTTACTACTACGACACGCGCGCAGCTTGAAGAATTCGGCGATATCCTTGCGTCGGGGCTTCTCTGGCTGGTGCACGCTAACCGTAATTCATCGACTGATGAGCATAGCTATTGGCGCGAGGCAACCAATCAGCAATTCTGGCGCGACATTCTTGATCAGCGCGCTAAGCTGCTTGATGACCTGTCCGAGAGTCTTGAGCTCTTGCCGTTGGAGTCCATCCAAGCCGCACGGAGGCGTTGCGGCGAGCTATCGCCAGACGAGTTTGTGTCATTCATGACCAAATGGCTAGGTAGCCTCGCCACGTGGCGGATACTCGTGTCTGGTCTCCATGGGGCTGACTCTGTGGCCAAGGCACTGGCCGAGCTAGGTCTTCTGCACGTCGTGACCATGCACGATGAGCGTCGTTCTCGAGTGCGTTCTGCAGCTCGCAGGATTCGAAGCACTAAGGATGCCGCAGAGCTTCTGAGGCCCGTCTACCGCGCGGGGCTGCGAGTACCGGGCCTGCGGCGATTCGTTCGAGCTGAACCGGACCGATAGCCGGGTTAGCGGCGGTTAGTGGGTCGTGACCGAGGTCTTCGAGTCGGCCGCTGTTGCGGAGGTGGCGGCGGTACGGGCGGCCGTGCCCAGCGCCCAGCGGCTTGTGGTGACCAGGCCGAGGAGGAAGACGGCGACGCCGCAGGCGGCCAGCAGCAGCCAGGCGGCGTGACTGGCGGGGACGAACCGGGCCCGGAGCGGGCCGTGGAGGCTCGCAGCCAGGATTGAGCCTGTGATCGCCACGCCAAGCGACTGGCCGACCTGTCGGCTGGTGGAGGCGATGCTTGACGCTACCCCGGCCTGGGTGGTCGGCATACCGGACACCGCAGCGTAGG
>JBOHCK010000012.1:0-34680 GCA_050698755.1 Streptosporangiaceae bacterium
CAGCCGGGCAGCACGCGCTGTTCGCGATCGGCGCCGGCGGCGCCGGGCCGCTCGCCGCGATCCTCGCCGCGGCGGGGGTGGCGGGCGAGTACCGGCACCGCACCGCCGCCGCCACCTTCCTGGCCACGCCGCGCCGGGCCCGGGTCATCGCCGCCAAGCTGGTCACCTACCTGCTGGCCGGCGCCGGGTATGCCCTGGCATGCGCCGCGACCAGTGCCGCGGTCGCGCTGCCGTGGCTGGCGGCCCGCGGAACCCCGGTGTCGCTGGCCGGCAACGGGAACCTCCCCGTGCTCGGTGCCGTGATCGTCTCGGCTGCCCTGTTCGGGGTGACCGGGGCCGGGCTCGGCGCGCTGCTCGGCGGCGAGGTCACCGCCGTCGCCGGGCTGCTGCTGTACCTGTACGTCGCCGAGCCGCTCATCTCCCGCATCACCGCGCTGGGCTCGGTCACCGCCTACCTGCCCGGCGTGGCAGCCGACGGGCTCACCCAGGCCAGCCAGGCGGGCGTACGGCTGCTGGCGCCCTGGCAGGGCGGCCTGGTCTTCGCCGCCTGGGCCGCCATCCTCGCCACGGCCGGCACCGCCGCCGCCAGCCGCCGGGACATCACCTGACCACTGTCACCGCCTGGTAACTGTGCCGGGTGCGGTGGGGTGCTGGCCGGGCATGGTGCCCGGTTATCCGCTGCCTTGCTGATCAGGGTGGCGGCGGTCTCGACGTCGCCGGGCGTGCTGAATCGGCCCAGGGACAGCCGCAGCGCGCCGAGGGCCCGCGGCGGGCTGAGGCCCATCGCGGTCAGTACCGGTGAGGGGCTGTGGGTGCCGACGTGGCACGCTGAGCCAGTGGAGGCGGCGATGCCGGGGGCGGCCTGCAGGAGCTGGTGACCCTGGCAGCCGTCGATGCTGATGTTCAGCGTGTTCGGGAGCCGGCCGGCGAGCGGGCCGTTGAGGTGCACCCGGCCGGGCAACGCTTCGGTCAGGCGCATGTGCAGCTGGTCGCGCAGCCCGGCGATACGTTCGGGTTCTCCGCCGGCCAGGCCGGCGGCGGCCAGGTCCGAAGCGGTCCCGAGCGCGACAGCCAGGGCGACGTTCTCGGTTCCGCCTCGCAGGCCGTGTTCCTGCCCGCCGCCGTAGATGACTGGTTCGAGGTCCACCCCGTCGCGCACGTACAGCGCCGCGGCGCCCTTGGGGGCGTACATCTTGTGGCCCGCCACGGTCAGCAGGTCCACGCCGAGCTGGCTGAGGTCGAGGGGGATCTTCCCGGCTGCCTGGGCGGCGTCGCAGTGGACGAGCACGCCGCGGTCGCGGGCCAGGGCGGCCAGTTCCCGGACGGGCTGGACGGCACCGGTCTCGTTGTTGGCGGCCATGACCGAGACCAGGACGGTGTCCGGGCCGATGGCATCGCTCAGGGTCGCGGGGTCGACGAGCCCGTCGCCGCTGACGGGCAGGCAGGTCAGCCGGACGCCGTGCAGGCGCTGCAGGGCATGGCAGGTCTGCAGGACCGCCGGGTGCTCGGTGACCTGGGTGATCACATGCGGGCGCCGGCGGCCGGAGGCCAGGACCGCGCCGCGGATGGCGAGCTGGTCGGCTTCTGATCCCGAGCCGGTGAAGATGATCTCCTGCGGGCGGGCGCCGATCAGGGCGGCGACCTGCGCGCGGGCGGCGGCGAGAGCCTGGCGTGGCCGGCGGGCGTACTCATGGTCGCTGGATGGGTTGCCGAACCACTGCGCCAGGTACGGCAGCATCGCGGTGATCACGCGGGGATCGACGGGTGTGGTGGCGTTGTAGTCGAGGTAGACCGGCTCGCCCGCCAGGCCCGGATGCGCGGCGGCCGGCGGCGTGCCCGGCGCTCATGCGGACGCCCCGGCGGTGACCGGGAGCCCGGCCAGACGCCAGCCGGGCATCCCGCCCTCCAGCGGCCAGGCGGAAAAGCCCCGTGAGCGCAGCAGCCGCACCGCGTACGGGGCGAACACGCAGTACCGGCCGCGGCAGTAGGCGACGATGCCGGCGCCGGCGGGAAGCTCGGCCAGCCGCGCGGCGAGCTGGTCGTGCGGCACGCTGACCGCGCCGGGAATGTGGCCCGCGGCGTATTCGGCTTCCGGCCGCACGTCCAGCACCAGGATCTGCTCATCGCGCATCCGGCGCAGCAGCTCGTCCTGCGCGACGGGCTCCAGCGCGGTCACGTCCCCGAGGTAGCTGCGGGCGGCCCGTTCGGCCTCGGCGAGGCGGGCGGCGGCGAAGTCCTGGACCTGGCCGGCCAGCGCGGCGACCTCGTCGTCAGCGAGCCGGTAGTAGATCCGCAGCCCGTCCCGTCTGCTGGCCGCCAGCCCTGCGGCGGCCAGCGTCCGCAGCTGGGCCGAGGTGTTGGACACCTTCATGCCCGCGGCGCCGGCCAGCTCCTCGACGCTGCGCTCGCCCTGGGCGAGCAGGTCCAGCAGCTCCAGCCGGGCCGGGTTGGCCAGCGCCTTGCCGACCCGGGCGAACTGCTCGTACAGGGCCAGCTTGCGCGCGTGCTCATCCACCGCCATCCCCGATTCCGCGATGCAGTGTTATAACGTTCCTTAGAATACTGTAGCAGATGGGCAGCCGACCCGCTCGCCGCATGGAGGACCCGTGAGCTTCGCTCGTGACCACCTGATCCCCATGACCGACGAGGGCCTGGGGAACTCCGCGTACCTGGCCGACCTCGGCGACGGGCGGGCGCTGGCCGTCGACGCCTCCCGTGACCTGCGCGCCCTGCGCCAGGCCGCGGCCAGCCGGGGCCTTTCGGTGGCGTTCGCCGCTGACACGCACCTGCACGCTGATTTCCTCACCGGCAGCGTCCAGCTGGCCGCCGGCGAGGGCGCTGTGGTGCTGGCCTCGGCCGCGGGACGGCGGGAGTTCCCGCACACGCCGCTGGCCGACGGGGACGAGGTAGACCTGGGCGGGCTGAGGCTGCGTGCCCTGGCCACCCCCGGGCACACCGATGAGCACCTGTCCTACCTGCTGCTCGACGGGACCCGGGAACTGGGGGTGTTCACCGGCGGGTCGCTGATCGTCGGCTCGGCGGCCCGGACCGACCTGCTCGGCGCCGGCCGGGCCGGAGAACTGGCCCGCGCCCAGTACCGGTCGCTGCGCAGGCTGGCCGCGCTGCCCGGCGCGACCGCGGTCTGGCCGACGCACGGGGCCGGGTCGTTCTGCTCCGCTCCGCCCGGCGCCGCGCGCACCACAACGATCGGCGCCGAGAAGGCCGGCAACGCGCTGCTGGCCGCCCCGGACGAGGACGCCTTCGCCCGGCTGCTGCTGGCCGGCCTGGGCTCCTACCCCGCGTACTTCGCCCGCCTCGCCGAGATCAACCGCAAGGGCCCCGGCGTCATCACCGGTACCCCCGGCCTGGTCCCGCTCTCCCCCGCGGCCGTCCGCTCCCGGCTCACGGCGGGCGGCTGGCTGGTCGACGTCCGGCCGGTGGCGGACTTCGCTGCCGGGCACATCCCCGGCGCGGTATCCATCGCGCTGCGCGAGCAGTTCGCCACCTGGCTGGGCTCGCTGGTCCCCGCCGACGTGCCCCTGGTCTTCGTGCTCGCCCCGGGCCAGGATCCCGCCGAGGTGGCCTGGCAGGCCCTCAAGATCGGCTACGAGCACCTGGCCGGGCAACTGGACGGCGGCATGGCCGCCTGGCAGGCCGGCGGCGGGCCAGTAACCGGAACCGGGCTGGTCAGCGCCGATCGCCTCGACGGTCACCCGGTCCTGGACGTCCGGCAAGACAGCGAGTACCGCGCCGGGCACATTCCCGGCGCGGTCCACATCGAGCTCGGCGACCTGCCCGGCCTGCCCCAGGCCGCTCCCGAGGGCGCGGTGGTGATGTGCGGGCACGGCGAACGGGCCATGACCGCCGCCAGCCTGCTGCAGCGCGCCGGGCACCGCGGCCTGGCCGTGCTGGCCGGCGGTCCCGGCGACTGGGCCGCCGCCGGCCGGCCGCTGCAGGAGGGGCCGTGACCCGGCCAGGACGTACCAGCACGCCCGCCGCCAACAGCCCCGGTGAGGGCGTACGGCTGGGGCTACGGGCCAACCTCGCCCAGTTCACGCTGCTCGCGGTGGTGAACTTCTTCGTCGGCGGCATGGTCGGCCTGGAACGCACCGTCACCCCGCTGGTCGGGTCCGAGCAGTTCCACCTCGGCGAGATCACCATCGCCGCGTTCGTCGTGGTCTTCGGGTTCACCAAGGCGATCACCAACGCCGTCGGCGGCGCGATCGTGGGCCGCTACACCCGCAAGGCCGTCCTGGTGGCCGGCTGGGTCATCGGCCTGCCCGTGCCGTTCCTGCTCGCCTACGGCCCCGGCTGGGACTGGGTGATCGCCGCCAACGTCCTGCTCGGCGTCAACCAGGGCCTGACCTGGTCGATGACGGTCAACATGAAGATCGACCTGATCGGCCCCGCCCGCCGCGGGTTCGCCCTGGGCATCAACGAGACCGCGGGCTACCTCGGCGTCGCCGTCACCGCGCTGGCCACCGGCTACCTGGCCGCCGGCTACGGGCTGCGCCCGGCGCCGGAACTCCTCGGTGCCGGCTACGTACTCGCCGGACTCGCCCTGTCCGTGCTCGCGGTCCGCGACACCTCCGCCTGGGCCCGCGCCGAGGCCCGCCAGCACCCCCGCCCGGCCGGGCCGCACCCGTCAGTGCGCGAGATCGCCATGCTGGTGTCCTGGAAAGACCGCACCCTGGCGGCGGTCAGCCAGGCCGGGCTGGTCAACAACCTCAACGACGGCCTGGTCTGGGTCATCCTGCCGGTCCTGCTCGTCGACCACGGCGTCTCGGTCACCGGCGTCGGCTACGTCAAGGCCTTCTACCCGTTCATGTGGGCCGCCGGGATGATCGCCACCGGCCACCTCGCCGACCGGATCGGCCGCAAGCCCCCCATCGTCGCGGGGATGCTGATCCAGGCCGCCGGGCTGGCCGTGATCACCATCGGCATCTCACACGCCCTGGCCGCCGGGCTGACCGGGGCCTTCCTGCTCGGTACCGGCACCGCCCTGGTCTACCCCACCCTGCTCGCCGCGGTCAGCGACGCGACCCACCCCGCCTGGCGGGCGACCGCGCTTGGCATCTACCGGTTCTGGCGCGATTCCGGGTACGCCATCGGCGCCCTGATCGGCGGGATCACCGCCACCCTCGCCAACCTCGACACCGCGATCGGCGTGGCCACCGCCCTGACCGCCGCCTCCGGCATCCTCGCCTGGGCACTCATGAAAGAAACCCACCGCCAGCCGCAGGCTGAGCAGGCACCCCGCCCATGACCGGCGGGCCGTCCCGGGGCCTCAGCGGGACGGCGGCCGGCGCCGCCAGACGGGACCGCCGTCGCCCGTACGCGGAACCGACGGCGAACACGTACATAACGCCTTCACCTGCCCAAGCTCGCCAATCCCGGCGCGCTCCGCCGCGCCGGGCAGCCTCCTGGTGATTTCGCACGTGACGACAGACGACCTCAGCCCCGATGCGGTCAAGCAGATCGAAGATCTGTATGCCCAGGCCACTTCCCCGGCGGTTCCTCGCGCCCGCGTGGAAATCGCCCGGTTCTTCGACGGTATGGAGCTTGTCTCGCCCGGCCTCACCGATGTCGCCGGCTGACGCGCCGACCCGCTGCCCGGACTACCCGTCCGGACCATCGTCGTTGGCGGCGTGGGAAGAAAGGTGTGAGCGGCCCAGCCCTGGCGGACAGGTGGCAAGCTGAAGCCGTGGAGCTGCTGATCGCTGTCAAACTCGATGCGGACTCCCGGCTGCCGTAACTCATACGGCTCCCCAGACCGAGGGGATGTGTGCCGCACCTCGGGGCCTGGCCACAGACCACGGCGCTGTGCGGCTGGAAGGTCATCCGGTCGTGTCTTCCTGGGCGGCGGCTTCGGCCTGGGCGGCCAGGTCTGCGGCGAAGAACAGCCCGACCAGGGTGCCGTCAGAGCGGGTCACCACCACCCGGGTCACCCCAGCACGGCCCATCCGGTCGGCCAGTGCGGCGGCGTCCTCGCTGGGCCGCACCCTGGACACGCCGAACCGCATCACCGACCCTGTCTCAGTCGTCTCAGTCTCGCCCGGGGCGGATACCAGGGCGTCGCGGCAGGCCGCGCCCATGACCACCCCACGCGTTTGATAACCAAGACCGGCCGAATCCCTGGGCATCCAGCAACCGCAGCGCTTCGGCCGCCGGGGCACGCTCTGCGACGGTGGCCACGCCACGGCGGGTGAACATCCCCGCCAACCTGGCCGTGCCTTCGAACGGCAGGTCCGCAGCGAGGCAGTCGCCCTTGCCCGCGGCATAGTCATACACCGGGCCGAACCCGGCCTCTTCGAACCGCCACGCGGCCCGCGGGCTCATGTCTCGATACCAGTCGTGGCAGTACACGATGACCGGCCGCGCCCCGTCCAGCTGCCCGGTCCTGGCGTCGAGCTCCTTGAGCGGGTGGTTGACCGCGCCCGGCAGGTGCGCCCACTCATAGTCGTCTGCGGGCAGCACCTCGATCAGCTGGGCACCCTGGCTGGTCAGCGTCTGCAGTTTTGCAGCCTGGCCCTCCGCTGCTCTAGTGCAGCCACACTGCCTGGAAGGAGTAGCTTCCTTCCGGGCGCATTCCCGGACCGAGCGCAGGAACTGACGACGCCAGGGTACGCCCGGGTGTCTTGGACTCGTAGTCTCCCGCTGGGCGGCGCGCATGGCGATGGGATCTCAGGTGGTGGGTGTGGCGATGGCCTGCAGCATCGGCCTGGCCGGGACCCAGCGGGGGAACGGGTCGAACAGTTCGGACCGCTGGATCGTGAAACCGGCCCGCTCGATGGCCGCGGCGGTGTCACGGCCGAGGTGGCATCCGGGGATGAGGCGGGACCACAGCGGGGTGAGCCGGTCCTGCCAGCGGGCCAGGCTGCCGTTGCCGCGGACGTGCTCAAGGACGATCAGCTGTCCACCGGGGCGGAGGACTCGCCGTGCTTCGGCGAGCGCCCGGTCCAGGTCGGTGACCGTGCACAGCACCTGGGTGAACACCACGGCGTCGAAGCTGGCGTCCGGCTGGCGCAGCGCCTCGGCGGCGTCGCTCGTGAGCTCGGCCGGGACCGGCGCGCCGGCCAGCTTGGCGGCCAGCCGCCTGCGCATCGCGGGGTCGGGCTCGGCGGCCACCACGCGGCTGGCGGCGCGGAAATGCGGCAGGTTCGCCCCGGTCCCGGCGCCGACGTCCAGGACCTGGCCGCGAAGGTCCGCGAGCAGGCCGGCGCGCCGTTCCCCGAGCACGCCCTGTTCCAGCGGGCCGGTCATGCGGTCATAGAGGGCGGCGAACACCTGGTGCTCCCGGGGTCGCGCGACATCCATGTCCGAATCCTCCTTGCGGTTCGCTCGCTGCTCAGCCAGCCGGCCGGCATGGCCGGGCGCGGGTGAGGCCGCGCTCACCAGGCCACCGGAAGCCGGGCCAGGCCGCCGGTGAGCGCGCCGGTGGTGAACGTGAGCTCATCGACTGGCACTGCCAGGCGCATTCCCGGGAACCGGCGGACGAGCTGGCCGAAGACGGTCTGCAGCTCGAGGCGTGCCAGCGGCGCGCCGATGCAGTAGCGCGACCCGTGGCCGAAGGTGAGGTGCGATGCGGCCTGGCGCGTGATGTCGAACCGGTCGGGGTCGGGGAAAGCATTCGGGTCGTGGTTGGCGGCGCCGTTGTCGAGCAGGACCAGGTCCCCGGCCCGGACCGTGACACCGCTGATCTCGAGGTCTTCGCGGGCGTAGCGGGGGATCCCGCCGCCGCCCTTGCCCGGCGCCCGCAGCGTTTCCTCTACGGCGGCGGGGATCAGCCCGGGATCGTCCCGCAGGGCCTGCCACTGGCGCGGATTGGTCAGCAGCATCAGCGCGCCCAGGCCGATCGCGACGACCGTCGTCTCGTGCCCGGCGAACAGCACGAACATGGACAGCATCGCGATCTCGTCGTCGCCTGCTCCGCCGGTGTCGCACAGGCGGGAGATGACGTCGTCGCCGGGCTGCTCGCGCTTGCGGGCCACCAGTTGCCGGCCGTACCCGAACAGGTCGGCCAGCCCTTGCTCGGAGCGCGCCCGGTCGCGCACGTCGGCGGCGGCCCTGGTCCAGGCGCGGAACCGGTGCCGGTCCTCGTACGGCACGCCCAGCAGTTCGCAGATGACCAGGATCGGCAGCGGGGCGGCGAGCGCCTCCACGAGGTCGGCGGGCGGGTCCCGGCGGGCCAGCTCGTCCAGCAGGCCGACGGTCAGCGCGTCGACGCGGGGCCGCAGCGCGCGCATCCGGCCCGGTGCGAAGTGCGGCTGGAGCAGTGAGCGCATCCGGGCGTGATCGGCCTCCTCCGTCTCGTAATCGCCGAGGGGCCCGCCGAACAGGACCGACTCCCCCGTTCGCGCGGCGCTGCCCGGGTCGGGATGCGACCGGCCGAACCGCGGGTCGGCCAGCAGCCGCCGCACCTCCTCATACCCGGTTACTAGCCACGCCGGGTCGCCGGTCGCGGTGCAGATCTCGTGAATGGGGCCCCGGGCCGCCAGCGCCCGCAGCCGGGGCGCGGCCTGCAGCGGGCCTGCCTGCTCGAACGGCAGCTGAGCAAGAGCCGTCACGTTAACCTCCTTTCCTATACGGACGTGTATATACTTTGTTTTATACTAAGCTAGCTATATACTCTGCTGTAGACAAGAGCTAGAGGTGACTTCATTGAGCGCGGGCCATCCGGCAGCCGACGCGGGGCAGAAGGAGGCCGCCGCCGCCGAGGCCGGGCCGGTGCGCCGCCTGCGGAGGGCCGAGCGCCGTGAGCAGATCCTCGACGCTGCCACCCGCGCGTTCGCCCGCTCCGGGTTCGCCGCCACCAGCCTGGATGACGTCGCGGCGGAGGCCAGGATCACTCGCATGATCTTGTACCGCCACTTCGACTCCAAGGCCGGCATGTACCGAGCGGTGCTCGATCGCGCCTGCACCCGGCTGGCCGAGACGGTAGGCACCGGCGACTACGGCGACGACGCCGTCGCCGTCCTGGTCCGCGCCGCCGCCGCCGACCCCGGCGCGTTCCGGCTGCTGTTCCGGCACGCCGCCCGGGAGCCGGAATTCCGCGACCAGGCCGACGCCCTGGCCGCCGCCTCGGCCGAGGTCGCCCGGCGGGACCTGGCCAGGAAGATACCCGCCGGGCCCTGGCTGGACTGGGTTGCCCGGCTGGTCCCCGCCATCGCGATCGAAGCCGTGATCGCCTGGCTCGACGCCGGGCAACCCGAACCCGGCCAGGCCGCCGAGCGCATCGGCCAGGTCATCCAGGGCGCCATCCAGGCCGCCAAACCGACGGAGCCTGGTGAGTAGCGGGAGGGAGCCAAGGGTTGCCCTGCCTCCCGCTACTCACCAAGGTTCAGCTTCGGTCCCCTCGACATGACAGGTCCAGACGAGCGAGATCGAGGCTGCGGGAGCCTCCATCGCCGCGGCACGCCGCTCGACGACACAATGGGCTACGGCTGCTGGCACGTGGCGCGCCTGCTGGTCGAGCGGGGCACCCCGGTGCAAGGGCTGTGGCAGGCCGCCGCTCTCGGGATGACCAGCCGGGCAGAGGAACTCCTCGGTTCCAACCCGCCACCCCCCCAGGAGGAGATCGACCACGCGTTCTGGCAGGCGTGCCACGGCGGCCAGCGTCGGACGGCCGAGTTCCTGCTCGGCCGCGGAGCCGACATCAACGCCATCCCCGACCACACCAAGCACACTCCGCTCGACGTCGCCCCCGGACCCGACACTCGCAGAGAAGCGGTCGTGTCGTGGCTTCGCGAACACGGTGCCAGGTCCGCCAAGTACGGGCCAACCGGGCAAGCCTGACCGCCGGAAAGCTGTCCCCGGACTTACACCGCAGTCGGCCAGCCCGAAACTCTCACCGCCATCCCTGACATCACAACGGGGAACCCACGCCCGCCGATTTACACCGGAAGCCGGATGCCACCGGCACTCGTGCCCGCCGCCACGAGCACGGTCACCATGTCAGGGGAACGGGCCGCCAGGTCCAGCCCGATGAGGGCTCCGGCGCTGGTCGCGAACACCGCCGCGGACCAGAACCCGTTCCGCTCGATCACCGCCCGGGTGTCGGCGCTTTGCTGCTCCATCCTCATCGCGGGGCCCGCTCAGTTGCCGAGGTTCAGCAGGGCGGACATTCTGTCTCGCCACCGTTGATGAAAGCTCAGATCCCACGCCTGCCGGACGGGGAAGACACGGCCGCAGGGATGAGCGGCCAGCCATCCTCGAGCGGCCTCCGCAGAGGCGAAAAGCGGCGACTGCCCGCACACGTCGGCGTCTATGTCCTCGATGTCGACGTCGCCCGCCGCCTCGACCGCGTTCGTGCGCTCTGGCGGGCCCATCATCGCCATAACGGCGCCGGCGGGCTCGACATGCTCGACACGGCCGGGGGTGAACACGAGCCGGATGGGCGTTCTGGTCACCGTGCAGGTTTCCTCCAGGTGAAGGGACGGGCGGACGAGGGGCGCATAGAAGAAGATGTCGCACCCGCAGCCGGTGACGCCGAACCGGCGGTCACCGATCTGGACATGGCGTCGGGTCGCCGACTTGGCGCGCTCGGGGTTGACGGTGATGAGCCCGTCCTCGACCCGCGTGCCGGGCCAGCCCCACTGCCGCGCCAGCGCCTCGGCCTCGCTCACAGGCCGGCCCAGGACCTCGGCCAGTCGCGTGCTCGGGACGGGTCGCTCGCCGAAGTTGGTCAGCCCGATCACCGCCAAGCCAACCGTGACCCGCTCGTCGGTGATGCTCGTGCCGCATTCGGCGGTGAAGCCGGCGGGGCTTGCGTCGTTGTCGTGCTCGATGCTGGTCATGGTGTGAGTCCTTTCGCGATCCGTCAGTAAGCGGCCAGGGCGCCGCGGGCCCTTGGTGATGCGTTCCAGCACGCGGAACACGACCAGGCCGGCGGCCAGGTAGGCGGCGGCCGTGACGGCGACCCAGACCAGGCCGCCGGTTCCCCATAGGGCGGTGACGCCGCGGTGGCCGAGCATGACTCCGTACAGGCTGGCCACGTCGGCGGTGACCGGGAACACCCGGCTGAGGCCGGTGAACCAGCCCGGCACGGTGATCAGCGGCAGCGCGGTGACCGCGAAGATCTGGACCAGCATGAGGATGGTGTCCTGGAGGATCTGGATCCGTTTCCACAGCAGGGTCATCCCGGCGATGATCAGCGAGTATCCGACACCGGTGACGATGAGGAACGTCAGCGGCACCAGCGCGGCGAAGGTCCAGTGGAAGTGCAGCGTGACGAACGCGCTGACGATGCCGTAGGCGACGCCCATCAAGACGAGCGTCTCGATGATCGCGGCGGTCAGCCGTCCGGCGGCGGCGACCAGCCAGGACGGCAGGGGGGACAGGTAGACCTGCTCGATCGTGCCGGCCTGGATCTCGGCCAGCAGCCGCCAGAACAGCTTGACCGCCTGGAAGTAGAAGAACATGGCCGGGACGAACGCGATGATGAGCATCGAGATCCGGTGGCCGTTCAGCGTCCAGTTCAGGTGCCCGGCGGCGATCTGGTGCCCGGCGCCGAGCATCGGCCCGAGCAGCAGGATGATCAGCGCGAAGAACGGCAGTCCCATGGCGATCTGCAGCTTCTCGGACCAGGCGAACAGCAGGCCCTTGCGGATTTCGTTGCCGAGGGCGGTGAGGAAGCGGGTCGCCGCCGGCTGGGCACGAAGCGGGCGAAGATCTGGACGCCGTGCGGGAACAGGGTGATCGGGATGAACATCCCGCCGAAGAACATGATGGTCATGTTGAACACGTGCACGACCGCGCCGATGCTGGCGAGCCGCAGAGTGAGCGCGGTCATCAGCAGCCCGTAGCCGAGCGCGTCCAGCACGGTCAGCACCACCGGAACGAGCGCGTCCGGCCGGATCGCCAGTGCGGCCCGTAGCCGAGGCCGAACGCCAGCACGAGCAGGATCGCCGGGATCAGCCCCTCCACCGCCAGTGCCGCCAGCCTGCCGAGTACAGCAGGGACGGCGGGGCGGGAGACAGGTGCGCCTGCTCCAGCGTGCCGCCGTTGACCTCCTCGGCGATTCCGCCGCTGCCTTGCAGCGCCGCGCCCGCCGCAGTGACCTCGGCGAACAGCGCGGGGAGGGTCAGCGCCAGTACCGGCAGGACGATGTGCCCGCCGCCGATGAAGAACTGAATCATGAGGAAGAAGAACCCGCTCGCCACCAGCCCGGTGATCGTGATCGCGCGCCGCCGCCATATCAGCCGCAGTCCCCTGCCGGCCCCGTTGCCGAAGGCCCGCAGGGCGAACCAGCGGGGGGCGAGTTCTGCGGGCCCGGTGCGGAGAATCGCGATGGCACTCATCGGGTAACCTCGGCTCGTTCCGCCGCGGCCGCATCCCGGGAGACCCCGGAAACCGCGGTCCCGGACCCGATGAGCCGCAGGAAGATCTCCTCCAGGTCGGGCTGGACCTGGGTGACCGACAGCAGGGATATGTCCTTGGCCCGCAGGTCTTCGAGGAAGTCGCGCAGCTGTCCCTGGTCGGCATCCCGGAGCACCACTCGTGTCGTCGCCGCGTCGGCGTCGGCGCCGGCGCGGCGGGAAGCGCCCCGGCGAAGCCCGCGCCGTTCGTCCCGAGCAGCCCGATCACCTGCCCGGGCGGCACGCTCAGCGTGACGTCGTTCACCGCGGTGAGCCAGCCCTTGCGCCTGCGGTACCGCTTGGTCAGGCCGGACAGCTCGATCGCCGGCCGTCCCTCCGGCGGGCCGTCGCCTCGTCGGCCGGCTGCCATGCGAGCCTCCTTTCATCACTCCGCCTTATGACGTAAGCTTGATGTTTTAACGGTAATCCTTTATGCCGTAAGCTTGCAAGTGAAGGACCCGATCGGAGGGAACCATGCCCCCACGGGCACGGGCGGCGCGCGCCACCGCGAGCGAGGCGGAGAGCGGCAGGCCGGCCGGGGGTGGCCCCGCGGTGGCGGGTTCCGCGGATCACGGCGTGGCCCGCGCCCGGCTGACCAGGGAGAAGGTGCTGCGGGCGGCGCTGGAGTTCGTCGACGCCAACGGGCTGGCCGCGCTGTCCATGCACAAGCTGGGCGCCGAGCTCGGGGTGCAGGGCATGTCCCTGTACAGCCACGTCCAGAACAAGGACGCGCTGCTCGACGGCATCGTCGAGGCCATGTCCCGGGAGGCGCAGCCGCCGCCCGCGGAGGGCACCGGCTGGCGGCACGCGCTGCGCCACCTGGCCGCCCAGATCCGCGGCATGATCCGCCGCCACCCGGCCGCCGCGCCGCTGCTGGTCAGCCGGCCGGTCATGCCGACCCGGCGGCTGGAACAGCTCGACACCTACATCACGCTGCTGATGCGGGCCGGGTTCACCCAGGACCGGGCGATGGACGTGCTCCGCACGGTCTACACGTACGCGCACGGGTACGCGCTGGCCGAGGCGTGCTTCACCGCCTGCGCCGGTCCCTGGCCCGCGGACGAGCTGTCGCGGATGCGCCGGGTGACCGAGATGGTGCCCCGCGACGCGCCCGACCACCTGCTCCGGCTGGCCATGCTGTTCTGCGGCCGCTGCGACATGGACGAGCAGTTCAACCTCGGCATCGAGCTGATGATCCGCGGCCTCGACGGCACGGACGGCGAGCCAGGCCGCTGAGGCCTGGCCTGAGCTGCCGGAGCGGGCATGCCGTCGGCAGCGGGACGTCGGCCGTAGCGGCGCCGGTCCGGCAGGCATCTGAGCGTGTCGCCATTGACGTGGGAACTCACGTAGCTTAAAATGACTGGACAGTCAGTCATCATAGGGGATGACTGCGGATCCCGGGAGAGCGAGGCGCGACGTGAGACTTTCCCAGCGGCAGGACCAGGGCTCGCCGGGACTGCTGCCCGCGGGCACGGCTGGCTGCGCTGCGCCGCCCGCGCACGGGCGGGGCGCCATCGGGGTGGCAGCGCGCTACGTGCGTGTGACCGGTCCGGTGCTGCGCGGCCCGGCCGGGGTATTGATCGCGGTAGTGTTCTTCGCCGTGGCGGGCGCCGTGGGCGGGCGGACCGGCCTTGCCGTGGCGAGCGGGTACGTGGCGGTCATCGGCACGTACTGCCTGCTGAACTTCCTGCACTGCCGGGAGACCCACTGCGGCGTCACCGGGCCGGGCTTCCTGCTGACCGCGGCGTTCGGCTTCGCCGCGGCGCTGGTGCCCGGACCGGCCCTGTCGTGGTACCGGACCGCTACGGAAGCGGTGGTCTTCCTGGTGATCCTGGCCGCCGGTTACGCCTTGGAGTGGGCGGTCGCGGCGCGCACCGGCCGCCGGGTCCTGCGGTAGGGACACCCGGTGCCCAAGATCGCCGAGGAGGCGCGCGCCGCGCGCCGGGACCAGATCGTCGCCGCCGCGGCGGAGTGCTTCGCCAGGTCCGGCTATCACGTCACCACGATGGCCGACATCGCCGAGGCGGCCGGGGTATCTAAGGGAACCCCGTACCTGTACTTCCCGAGCAAGGAGGCGCTGTTCATCGCGCTGTACGAGGAATGGGACTGCGGCCTCGCCGCCGGGGTAAACGCGGCGGTCAGCGCGCTCCCCGAGCCCGCCCGGTCCCCGCGCGCCGTCCTGGCTGCAGTGGCGTCGGCCATCGCGGCCCACGTGCTCGACAACCCGCAGACCTGCCGGGTGCTTATGGAGGCCACGACGCTTGCCGCCTACGAGCCCGCCATCGCCGCCAAGGTCCGGGCCGCCAACGCCGGGAACCTTGATCAGCTCACCGGCCTGTTCGAGGCCGGCGTCGCCGCCGGGGAGTGGCCGCCGGGCACAGACCCCGCGCTGCGGGCGCGGCTGTTCACCGCGGGCCTGTACGGGCTGATGACCCAATGGCACCTGGCGCCCGGAGCGTTCAACCTGGAAGCCGCGATGGAGACGCTGGCCGAACCGCTGGGGCTCGGCGACCACGATGCCGGACGGCATACGGAAGGAGCCGGCACATGAGTAGCATCCACAACGAGTCCGGCGCGCCTTCAGTCCGCGCGTCGGATGCCGAACGCGATCAGGCCGCCGAGGTGCTCCGCGCCGCGTTCGCCGAGGGGCGGTTGACCCGCACCGAACTTGACGAACGCCTCGCCGCGGCGTATGCGGCGAAGACCCACGCTGACCTGCGCGACCTGAACGGTGATCTGCCCGGTGCGGTCCCGGCAGAGGCGACGGCATATGACCGCCTGCCGGTCGTGGATCACGGACCCGGCATGCACCTGAACCTGTGCTTGCTGCTGTGCCTGCTGTTCGCGTTCCCGCCGGCCGGGATTGCCTACGCGATCTACTGGATCGTGACCGCACGCCGCCAGCCTCAGCCGCCCGCCGGCGAGCCGTTCCTGTCTGCGGGTGCCTGACCACTAGCTGGCGGTCGCCAGGAACTGGGTGGCCGCCAGTTCTGCGTACAGCGGGTTCGCGGCGACCAGTTCGGCATGGGTGCCGACCGCCTGCACCTCTCCCGCGTCCATCACGATGATCTGGCCGGCCATGGTGACTGTGGACAGGCGGTGGGCGACGACCAGCACGGTGGTGGAGCGGGCCGCCTCGGCGATCGTCTCCCGCAGCGCGGCCCCGTTGACCGCGTCGAGCTGCGAGGTCGCCTCGTCCAGCAGCAGCAGCCGGGGCCGGCGCAGCAGCGCCCGGGCGATGGCGACCCGCTGCCGCTCGCCGTCCGACAGCCGGGTGCCGCGGTGCCCGATCTGGGTGTCCAGCCCAGCGGGTAGGCGGCCGGTCAGCCCGTCCAGCCGGGTAACCCGTAGCATGCCGGCTACCTCGTCGTCGCTCGCCAGCAGGGCGCCGAGCAGCAGGTTTCCCCGAAGCGTCCCAGACACCGCCGGGGCGTCCTGCTCGACGTAGCCGATCGCGGCGCGCAGATCGGCGAGCGGCCAGTCCCGCACGTCTGTGCCGTCGATCAGGACCCGCCCGGAGCCGGGCTCGTAGAACCGCTCGATGAGCGAGAACACGGTGGTCTTCCCGGCGCCCGAGGGGCCGGCGAATGCGGTCATGCCGCCGGGCGGGATGGTGAAGCTAACGCCGTGGTGTACTTCGGGCAGGTCTGGCCGGGTGTTCGCGTGCCGCTGCCGATCGAGCGGGTCGACGGGCTCGCAGAGGAAAGCGACGGGTCGCGGTGCGGGGCCAGCGAACTGGACGCGGCCGTCCGGAGTGACCGGACCCTGATCACGGTGATGGAGGCGAGCGCGGGCGGGGTGTCGCAGCAGCGGTTCCCGTCCTTCATGCTGGTCCTGTCCCGGCCGAAAATACGATTGGGCATGTGACCTGCGGTTCGTGCGGGGCTCATGCGGCGTGGGCATATTCGTTGATCAGGCCGCTGAGGACCGGTTTTCGGTGGATCCGTGCGGTGGTCAGGTCGGTGACGGGAGGCAGCGGATTGTCGCGTCCGGCATCGGGGACCTGCTGGCCGATGCCTTGGTGTGGCCTGGCGGTGTTGTAGTGGAGCTGGTATTCGGTCAGGACGGCCCGCAGATGCTGCTCACCGAGGATCAGCATGCGGTCGAGGACCTCGCGGCGCAAGGTGCCGAGGAGGCGTTCGCAGGTCGCGTTCATCCGGGGAGCCCGAACGGCGGTCCGCAAGATCCTGGTGCCGGTCGCCTGGAAAACGGCGTCGAAGGACTGGGTGAAGTTCGATCCGCGGTCGCGGATCAGGAACCGGAAGCCCTCAGCCCGCTGACCCAGGGTGAGGGCGAGATTGCGGGCCTGTTGGACGGTCCATTCCCCGGTGGGTTCGCGGTGTAACCGCCGAAGTGCATCCGGCGGTTGCCGTGCTCGATGAACACCAGGACGTACAGCCGCTTCAGGCAGACGGTGTCGACATGCAGGAAGTCGACGGCGAGGATCCCGGCGGCCTGGGCGTGCAGGAACTGCCGCCAGGTCGGGCCGCGGCGGCGTGGCGCCGGATCGATGCCCGCGGCTCGCAAGATCTCATAGACGGTCGATGGCGCGATCGTGACACCGAGCTTGGTCAGCTCGCCGTGGATCCGGCGGTATCCCCAAAGTGGGTTCTCGCTGGCCATGCGGATGGCGAGGCGGGCGATGCTGCGGACCGCCGGCGGGCGGCCGGGTCTGCGCTGCTTGCTGGTGTCGTATTTTTGGGCGGCCAGCCTGCGGTGCCAGGCCAGCAGCGTCGCCGGCGTCACGGGGAAGACCGCAGCCCAGTGCCTGCGGGGTATCAGCTGGGCGAGCGCAGCGAACCATATCCGGTCGGCTGGCTCGTACCGTATCCGGCCGGCATGCCGGCGCAGGACGGCGTTCTCGTGCCGGAGTGCCAGCAGCGCAGCGTCCTTGGCCAGATCCCTGCGCGAGAGCAGGACCGCGAGGCTGAGTACCCGGCGGACCAGCAGGTAGATGATCGTGAGCAGCACCCGGCCAGCCAACCATCACCGCCGCCAACCCGCAGGGCAAAGCGCTGGTCAGTCAGGCAATCGAGTATTCGGGCGGCACACCATGCCCTTGTCGAGCAGATCAACGCGCGAATACCGTCAACTCTGCCGGAAGCGTCTTCCAGACCGCGACCGCCACGATCACGCTCGGCAAGCGGTTCAAGGCCACGGGGTCCAGATCAGCACTCTCGACGGCCCAGATAGAACCACCTGACCTGCGCCAGGACATCTGCGTGTTCGGTGACGCTCAACATGCATTGAGCTGGAGGTGTCCGCAAGCGCAGCCACAGATCACCCGTATCTGCACGTCACAGCAAGAGACGGCGGGCGCGAGCACGCCACGACATTAGGCGGATCTCGCGCGCTGGCTCGACCAGCGCTGGTTACAGAGTGTTATTCGCTCAGTGCGCCGCTTGAGGCCAGAGCTACTGGAAGCGGCCCTAGCCGGCCGTGCACGGCACGGCGGGCGGGTTTTACCAGGCCGTTACCAGGTCGGCTGGGGTGAAGGCGGCGTCTACGTGGGTGGTGGATGTTCCGGAGCGGGAGACAGCGATGAGCGGGACCGGGTCGGCGGCGACCCGGTCCCGGTGGCGCTGGAGCGCTATGAGGTCGTGGGCGTCAAACTGGCCTGTCTCCAGCCACTTGACTGAGCCGAGGAACAGCAACTGCCTGGCGACAGGTTCCCGGTCAGCGCCGACGATGTCGATCTCGACGTCGTTGCTGCGCGTCCAGTAACCGCCGATCACTGGCGCGGCGGGGATGTCCTGGGCGGGCAGCAGGCGCGCGAGCGCTTCGCGGACTAGCGGCTCGACGGCACGGCCACGCCAGTCAGTCCAGCTCCGCTCGATCCGGGCCAGCGTCAGGTCCGAGCGCATCCGGTCCACCTCGGCTAGGTGCGGGCCAAGGAAGGCGAGCCAGAACCGCAGGTAGGAGTCGGTGATCCGGTACCGGCGTTCCTTCGACGGGGAAAGGCTGACCGGCAGTTCCCCTGCCACGACGCCTTTGCTGATCAGAAGGTCAGCAGCGCGGGTCAGTGTGGAATGGGCGATGCCCCCGGCGGCACGGGCGATGTTGGTGAAGGTCCGTTCCCCGCTGCCGATCGCGGCCAGGACCATCCGTGCCTGCGCCTGGTCCGGGAACTCCGCCGCGAGTGAGAGCTGCGCGGAAACGACAAGCGGGCTCACCGGGTTGGCCAGCTCTCGTGCCAGGAAGGACCGCGTGTCCTCGCCGTGCTGCCACCGGGCGCAAATGATCGGCAGGCCCCCGGTGACCAGGGCCGCGTCGAAAGCCTCGGCTGCGGATAGCCCGGCCATCGCCGCGACATCAGCCGGATTCAGCGGTCCCACCTTCAGCTGCGTGCCGCGCTGGTGGAACGGACGACCATAGGAGGTGAGCGCTTCCATCATCGACAGGTCAGACCCCACCAGGATGAGCAGCACCGGCTTGCGGGACAGCTCCCGGTCCCATGAGCGCTGCAGCACGCTCTCGAACGTCCCGTCCGGATCCATCAGATAGGGAAGTTCATCCAGGACGACGATGCTCGGCCCGTCGTTGGGGAGCACTCCCGCCAGCTGGCGGAGCGCCGCGGCCCAGTTCCCCGGCACCGCCTCCCCGAACACCTGCGCTTCGGGCAGCCCCGAGATACACGCCGCCTCGCTGAACTCTCGCAGCGGCGCGCCGCCGAACCCGATCTCAGCGGTGTAGAATACGCTCGGCACCTGCTGCTGCTCGATGAACTCCTCAACGAGCGCGGACTTGCCGATCCGCCGGCGCCCCCGGACAATGACGCACCTGCCTGGCCGGGCAGAGCCAGCCAGTTCCCGGACCTCAGCGAGCATCCCGTCAAGCCGAGCCAGCTCGCGCCGCCGTCCCACGAAGCCTGCCATAGCCGCCCCTAAGGCTATTCCCATAGATACTTCTTTACGCGATACTATCTTGACTGGAAGTATTCGTCAGCCAAGAGGCGGTCGCCAGCGAGGTTCCCCGCTACACGGGCACCTGCGGTAAGGGTCATCCGGCGGCGCAGTCCCCCGTCTGCGGATCCGTTGAGCCCCGCGAACGCGGCCAAGCCGTGC
Source organism: Streptosporangiaceae bacterium (assembly GCA_050698755.1). Lineage (GTDB taxonomy): Bacteria > Actinomycetota > Actinomycetes > Streptosporangiales > Streptosporangiaceae > Palsa-504. The sequence continues at coordinate 19,421 of JBOHCK010000012.1, forward strand.
ATCCCGATACCGAGATGTCCCACTCTCGGTTCGCTGGGACGTCCACGCCTAGGCCGGCAACGCGTATACAACGTTCCGCCAGCAGTGCGCTCCCGCGAATTCACGGCCATCACCCGGCGCCGGCGACCCGGATGACAGGCCGACTACGACCCGGCAGGTCATTCACGCCGGACCCGGAATCCCGGCTCGCGCCTCAACTCCGGGCTAACACCCCGGTCCCGTAGTTACCGGACGACATTAACGGCACTGACCAGGCACTTCACCCTGCCCGCACCCCATACGCAGGGCACAACTCCCCCGCGACAGACAACGCACCGCGTGACAAGAAACCGGGCAGCGGCCAAGATGCCACAAATCCCCACACCACTCGCGGCTCACAGGCCCCGCCAGCACCATGCGGACATCACCGCGTTAAACATTTCCGCTGGTCAGGAGCCAGATTAGCAAGCTCCCGCGATAGGGCTCGAACCTATAACCTGCCGGTTAACAGAAGGCCTGTCCTGGACCTGGGAGCGTCGGCCCCGTGGCGTTCACCAGCCCCGTCACCTGCATAAAGGCTTGTCAGAGGCTTGGAGCAGTATTTTAGCAGCCGTGGCGACGCGTGCCGGGGAATGCCGTTTTGTCCGTGTTAGCCGCGTGTTGGACGCCTTCCGCACCGGACTTGTGTTGGTTTCGTGTTCGCGCAAAGACGCTGGACAGCCAGGTCAGCGGCGGGACCTGACAGTTCCGTCAGTGCAGCGGCACGCCTGTCGCGTTGGTCTTCATCTTCGTGCCGGGCGGCGGCAGGGCAGCTCGCGCCGGCGTGGTTATGCGTGGCCGGGATCGAGCAAACGCCGCATTGGCTGGCCTGTCACCTCGGCGATCAGGTCGTAGTCGCTGTCGACGTGCAGCACCTCGGCACCGTGCAGTTCGGCGGTCGCGGCGATGATCAGGTCCGGGATCGGGCGCCTGTGACCATTGCCGCGATGCTGGGCAAGCAGCCGCTGGACCTCCAGCGCCCGGTCCATCGCCGCCTCGCTGACCGGCAGCCACTCCAGTGCCCGCTGGCCCGCGAGCAGCGCCTCAAGATCTTTGTGGTCCCGCGCGGAGTAGCAGATCTCCAGCGCTGTCATGTGGCACGCCGCGATGACGTGCGCGCTACGCAGCGTCAGGAACTCGGCCCGGGCGCGGGTATCTCGCCTGGCCCATTCCAGCGCGGACTTGTCCGCGAGCAGCACGCTCAACCGCGTCCGCCGTCCCGCCACGCTCCGCGCAGCGCCTCATCGGACAGGTCGGTGCCCGTCTGGTCGAGGAGCTCAAGCATGCGGGCCGCGGCCCGCTGGTTCGCCACGCGACGCAGAGCGGCGTTCACGGTCGCCACCTTGCTCGTGGTGCCGAGTTCCTCGCTCGCCAGCGACAGCGCGTCGTCATCCAGGTCCACCACCGTCCTCGACATCAGATCCTCCACTATAGTGATGTCTGCTGACAAGATTATTGTATATCAATCGGCACGCGAGGAGCGCCATAATCAAGGCAGCTCAATCGCTGCGATGCGCCTCGGGAGGGCGCGCGGCTTGTCGTCTGCGATGGCGGCGGACCTGGCACGCCGCGACTAGTGCACGGCGGTGAGCCGGCCGAAGGCGGCCGGGGCTTGCGCGTCGTGGACTCGCTCGCGGCCCGGTGGGGCAGCTTCCGCCTGGCCCGTGCCCAGGCGGTGTGGCGCGATTTCGGGCAGCCGCTCCACGCAGCGGCCAGCGACGCCTGGGCCTGGCTGCGCTCGGTCTTGTCCGTGTGTAACCTGTCCGCCCCGGCCGCCCGGTGGCCGCCGTCATGCCGGACACGCTAACTGCCGTGGGGGCACGATGAGCGCGAGGCGGCCATAGCGCCCGGCAGCCTTCTAGTGATTTCCCGCGCGGCGACAGACGACCTCAGCGCCGATGCGGTCAAGCAGATCGAAGAGCTTCAGGTTGGGAGGTCACGTCTGCGGCGAAGCAGAGCCCGACCAGGGTGCCGTCGGAGCGGGTCACCACCACCCGGGTCACCGCGGCACGGCTCACCCGGTCGGCCAGTGCGGCGGCCTCCTCGCTGGGCCGCACCGTGGACACGCCGAACCGCATCACCGACCCTATCTCAGTCCCGCCAGGGGCGGACGCCAGGGCGTCGCGGTAGGCGGCGCCCATGACCACCCCCGCCTGGTTGAGCACCAGGACCGGGCCGAATCCCTGGGCGTCCAGCAGGCGCAGCACCTCGGCGGCCGGGGCACGCTCTTCGATGGTGGCCACGCCGCGGCGGGTGAACATCCCCGCCAGCCTGGCCGTGCCCTCGAATGGCAGGTCGGCAGCGAGCCAGTCGGCCTTGCCCGCGGCGCGGGCTCCGGCTATGGCTGTGGAAGGACCCGGCGCTGTATCACTTCCTCGGCTTCTGGCTGCCGTTCTGGCATGCGCCCGTCTTCCTTGTCATGGTCCGCCATCCGGCGGACATCGCCGTGTCCTGGGTTCAACTTCGGTCCCCTCGGCATGACAAGTCCAGACGCGCGAGATCGAGGTTGAGGCTCTCACTGTCGGGTGGCGCTCCACCGGGGCGCACGTTTGCGGTCAGCCACTCCGGGACGCGTTCCACTCCGCCGACTGGAACACCGTAGCAACGCGAAGCATGCGTGACGCTTCATCGGGCGCGGCCTCGCCAGGCCAGCCGCTCCCGGGCAGGGCAATGCGGACAAGCCTGGCATGCTCGGCTCTCACGCCTCGCATGTCAGTGGATACACGCCCGTAGCAGGCAATCTCGGCATAGACCCACGGATCGTGCTCGTACGCGGTGTCAAAAAGGTAGCCAGGGAGCGAGTCGAGCGTCCCGGCGACAGCACCGTAGATGCCGCACCTGCATCCCGGCGACGGCGCCGGGTGTCCCTGGTAGCAGGTCGCCTCCGCTTCGACGTAAGGCCACAGCGGCGTGAGCCCGGTCGTGTCGTCGTGATACATGGGCGATGAGAGCACCAGGCGCTTTCCCTCAGTGCGCAACCGGAACAGCCGCCACGCATGAAGTGCCGCCTCCGGAGAAAAGCGGAGCAGCCGCTCTTCGATGTCCACCACCGAATCGTAGATCGCTATAGACCACGGCTGGCCGGATCTGGGTGGTGTACCCAGGGAAATAGCGGCGGGGCATCGCGCCGTCGGCTCAGGTCGGGTCCAGGCGGATGATTCCGCGTTCGAGGCCGGTCGTGACCGCCGCAGTGCGGTCGTTCACGCCGAGCTTGGCGTAGATGTGCACCAGGTGGGCCTTCGCGGTGGTCGCGCTGACGAACAGTTCCCTGGCGATCTCGTCGTTGCTCAGTCCCCGCGCGGCGAGCAGGAGCACCTCGATCTCGCGTGCGCTGAGCGCGTCGCTGGCCGGCGAGCGGACGCGCTACACCAGCCGCTGGGCGGCAGGTACTGGTCGGAACTGGTCCGGCGGGACCGCTCCGAATGGCTGGCCCGCACCGTGGTGGTGATCTCCTCGAGTTGCCGTCCCCCGGTCTCCGTGCCGGTCTGGTCAGGCGTCGAGGAACAGCCGCATGACGCTGCGGATGTAATGGAAGGCGTCAGGGACGGTCAGCAGCACGCCGTCGGGGTACTCGGCCGCCCAGCCGGAGGCGGCGTCCGCCGACGCGTAGAGGGTCATGCCGAAGCCGGTTACCCGGCCCTCGGCGTCCCACTCCACGCCATTGAACGCCCGCAGGATGGCGGCGGTCTCGTCCGCGGCCCGCCCGGCGGCGGCGGCCAGCTCCTGCACCGTTGCGGGCGTGCCGTCGGCCAGCGCGGCCAGCGGGGCGCGAGCAGCGGGCGCATAGGTCTTCTGCTCGGCCTCCGGGACGGGGTTCGATACGGCGGTGGCTGCGGCCATCTGCTCCAGGTCGGCATGGGTGAAGGTGCGTTGCGTCATGATGTCCTCCGAGATGTGATGAATCGGAATGCGAATTCAGTAGGCGGCGAGCGTGCCGCGGATCCTGGCCGACCGCTCGAAGAAGCGGAAGGCGAGAATGCCGACCGCGAGGTAGGCGGCGGCGGTGGCCAGCACCCAGACCAGCCCGCCGTTGCCCCACGGCGCGGTGACGCCGCGGTGGCCGAGCATGACGCCGTACAGGCTGTAGATGCCGTTGGTGACCGGGAAGTACCGGCCGGCCGCGGCCATCCAGCCGGGCAGGTGCAGCAGCGGGATCGCGGAGGCGCTGAAGATCATCGCCGCGACCATCGCCGTCTCGATGAGCATCTGGATGCGCTTCCACCGGATCGTCATCCCGGCGATGACCAGCGAGAACCCGATCACGGTGAGGATAAGCAGCACCGCAGGAACCAGCTCGGCGGCCGTCCAGTGGAAATGCAGCGGGACGAACGCGCTGATGATGCCGTAGAGCGCCGCGGCGACCAGCACGGCCTCGGTGAGCGCGGCGGCCACCCGCCCGCCGGCGACCACCAGCCAGGACGGCAGCGGGGACAGGTAGACCTGTTCCAGGGTGCCGGACTGGATCTCGCCGAGCAGCCGCCAGAACAGCTTGACGACCTGCATGTAGAAGTAGAAGAACGGGATGAACCACAGCACCAGGTCGGAGGTGCGGGCGCTGTTCAGCGACCAGTGCACGTGCCCGGTGAGGATCTGGTGGCCGGCCCCGAGCAGCGGGCCGAGCATCAGGGTGAGCAACGCGAAGAACGGCAGTTCGATGAGGATCTGCAGCTTTTCTGACCAGGCGACCTGCAGGCCCTTGCGGGTCTCGTTGCCGAAGCTGGTCAGGGATTGCCGGATGGCGTTCATCGCGGGCTGAGCCCCCCTCCACGGCGCGCGCGCCGCAGCGTGTGCAGGTAGAAGATCCAGCCCAGGACGCCGAGCACCGCGGTGTGCGCGATCAGCCAGGGCAGGGTGCCGTCGGCCCAGGCGGCGCTCAGGCCGCGGCCGGCCAGGGTGGTGTTGACCGCCTCGACGCCGAGGGTGGTGGGCACGAACCTGGCGAAGATCTCGACGCCGTGCGGGAACGCGCTGACCGGCACCGTCATGCCGCCGAAGAACATGATCATCATGTTGAACACGTGCACGATGGCGCCGATGCTGGCGACCCGCAGCACGAGCGCGGTCATCAGCAGCGCGTAGGCGAGCCCGTCGAGGACCGTCAGCAGGAGCGGCACCAGCACGTCCGGCCGGATCGTGTAGTGCACGCCGAAGCCGAACCCGAAGACGAGCCCGAGCACGACGGCGCCGCCCAGGCCCTGGCCTGCCACCCCGGCCAGCCGCCCAGCTAGCAGGAGGCTCGGCCGGGCGGGTGAGAGCTGGGACTGCTCCAGGGTGCCGCCGAGGACCTCCTCGGCGATGTCACCGGCGCCCTGCAGGGCCGCCGCAGCGGCGAAGGCGTAGCCGAGCACCAGCCCGGGAAGGGTGAGCGCCACCATCCCGGTGGTGATGTGACCGCCCTCGATGAGCAGCCGGAACAGGATGTAGCTGGTGCCGGCCGCGAAAGGGCCGGCGATGACCAGGCCGCGGCGGCGCCACAGCAGCCGGGCTTGCTTGCCGGCCTCGTTGCCGAGCATGCGGGCGGCGACCGCGGGGCCGCCCGGCGCGGGCGCGGCCGGGCCGGCTGTCGTCGCGGCGGGCGGGGTGAGCGTGGTCATGCCGCGTGCTCCTTATCGTCGGCTCCGGCGTGGATGAGCAGGAGGAAGATCTCCTCCAGGTCCGGCTGGCCCCGGGTGACCGACAGCAGCGGCACGCTCTTGCCGTGCAGCTCGTCCAGGAAGCAGTGCAGCCGGGCCTGGTCCGCGTCGCCGAGGATGACCCGGGTGTTCCCGGCGTCCGCCTCGGCTCGGGCCCCGGCCGGGAGCACCCCGGCGAAGCCATTGAGCAGCCCGGCGACCCGCACCTCGAACCGGTCCTCGGCGTACCGGGACAGCAGCTCGCCGGTAGGCAGGTCGGCGATGATCGTCCCGTCCCTGATGACCGCGATCCGGTCCGACAGCTCCTGGGCGATGCCCAGCTGGTGGGTGGTCAGCACCACCGTCTTGCCCTCGTCGGCGGCCAGGTGCGTGATCCAGTCCTTCACGGTGCGGGCGGCCTCGACGTCCAGGCCGATGGTCGGCTCGTCCAGCAGGATGATCGGTGGGTCGATGATCAGCGCCGCGGCGATCGCGACCTTCTGCTGCATGCCGCGCGAGTACGAGCCGACGGTCTCGTTCCGCCGATCCCACAGCCCGAGGTCGGCGAGCAGCTGCCCGGCGCGCGGCTTGATCTCCTGGCCGCGCAGCCCCTTGACCCGGCCGAAATACATCAGGTTCTGCCAGGCGGTCAGCGGCCAGTACACGTTGCGCGAGCCCTCCAGCACCGCGCCGATCTGCCGCACCGCGTCGGCACGCTGTCGGCCCACGTCATAGCCGTTGATGCGGATCGTCCCCGCGGTGGGCACGATCAGCCCGCAGCTCATCTTGATCGTGGTGGTCTTGCCCGCCCCGTTCGGGCCGAGCAGCCCGATCACCTGCCCGCGCGGCACGGTGAGCGTGACGTCGCTGACGGCGGTGAACCAGTCCTTGCCGCGCCGGTACCGTTTGGTCAGCCCGGACAGCTCGATAGCCGGATGATCGTCCATCGCGCAAGTCTCCCTTTTAGTTAATCCTTACGTCATAAGCTATGACCAGATAGTAAGGCATATGACGTAAGCTTGCAAGCGAAGGATGGCTGGAGTGAAACATGGCAACGGCCGCAAAAGCAGCTATTGCAGATCAGCGGAATCGAGAACTACTCGCACCAGCGCCCGGGCCCGGGCCCTTCTTCCCGTGCACGGCGAACTGCGATCGCCGGGGCGGTGTCAGCATGGCGTGCATACTGGGTGTGGGACAAGTCGGCGTAAAGTCCCCCGGCGGCAAGCAGGCTGGCGTGACGGCCACGCTCTACCACTCGCCCGTCATCGATGACGAGAATCTGGTCCGCCTCCAGGATCGTTGACAGCCGGTGGGCGATGACGACGGACGTGCGGCCGGACAGCGCTGTTTTCATCGCCCGCTGCACGGCTGCCTCGGACTCGGAGTCGAGGTGCGCGGTGGCCTCGTCCAGGATGACGATCGCTGGCGCCTTCAGCAGCAGCCGCGCGATGGCAAGCCGCGCTTTCTCCCCGCCGGACAGCCGGTAACCGCGGTCGCCGACAATCGTGTCAAGGCCCCCCGGCAGGGTGCTCACCAGGTGGTCCCAGAGCTGGGCGGACCGCAGCGCCTCGATCATGTCCTGCTCACTAGCGTCCGGCCGCGCGTACCCGAGGTTCGCGCGAATCGAGTCGTGGAACATGTGCGGGTCCTGCGGTACGACGCCGATAGCCGCGCGCAGTGAGGCCTGTGTCACCTCCCGGACGTCGTGCCCGGCTACCCGGATCGTCCCGGCGGTCACGTCGTACAGCCGGGATATGAGCTGGGTGATCGTCGTCTTTCCGGCGCCAGAGGGTCCCACGAGGGCGGTAAGCGTACCGGGGGCGGCGCGGAACGACACGCCGTGCAGCACTTCGCGCTCCGGCATGGAATCGGTGCGGGCGACGGGCTCCAGGGACGCCAGCGCCACCTCATTGGCCGGCGGGTACCGGAAGGTCACGTCGTCGAAGTCGATCGCCGGCGACCCGGTGCGGGGCAACGGCACCGAGCCGGGCCGGTCATCGATCATCGGCTTGAGGTCGAGGACCTCGAAGAGCCGGTCGAAGCTGACCAGGGCCGTCATCATGTCCACCTGCACGTTCGACAGCGTGGTGAGCGGACCGTAGAGCCGGATGAGCAGGGCCGCCAGCGCGACAAGCGTCCCGAGCGGGATCGCCCCGCGCACGGAAAGCACGCCGCCGACGCCGTACACCATCGCGGTGGCCAGCGTCGTCAGAAAGACGAGCGAGGCGAAGAACAACTGCTGGTACATGGCAGAGTTGATGCCGATGTCGTGCACCCGCCTGGCCCGGCTGGCGAACAACCGCGACTCCTCGGCGGGACGGCCGTACAGCTTGGCGAGCGTTGCGCCGGCAACGTTGAAGCGCTCGGTCATGACCGAGCTCATCTCGGCATTGAGCTGCATCCCCTCCCGGCTAGTCCGCTGCAGTTTCCCGCCCACCCACTTGGCCGGCACGATGAAGGCCGGCAACAGCGCCAGCGCGATGACCGTGACCTGCCACGACAGCACGACCATGGTCAACAGGACGACGATCAGGCTGAGGGCGCTGGAAACCACGCTGGACAGGGTGTTCGTCAGCGCACGCTGCGCAGCGACGATGTCGCTGTTGAGGCGGCTGATCAGGTCGCCGGTCCGGATACGCAGGAAGAACGCCACCGGCAGCCGCTGCACATGATCGAAAACCTGGGTGCGGAGATCGTAGATGAGGCCCTCGCCGATACGGGCCGAGTACCATCGCTGGGCGAGGCTGACCCCCATATCGAGGAGCGCGAGCCCCGCCACCAGGACCGCCAGCCAGGTGACGACCGTGGTCTTCCGCGCCGCGACGCCGTCGTCGATGATCGCGCGCAGCAGGAGCGGGTTCGCCACGACCAAGACCGCATCGACGGCGTTCAGCCCGGTGAAGAAGATCAGCTTGCGCAGGTGAGCCCGCGCGTAGCCGGCGATCCGCCGAACCGTGCCAGGCGTGAGACGTTCCCGTACGACCGCACTGTCGTTCTGGTACGACATCATCAGCCAGCCACTGTCTGGTATCCCCACTGCGGTCTCCTGCCGGTGATCTGCAACACGTTTCGCGACGATTACGTAGCGTTATGCTTGTACGCCGCCGGGGGTAGAACCCCACGGTCTCGTTCCGCCGCTCCTTGCCACGCCGGTACCGCTTGGTCAGCCCGGGCGGCTCGATGGCGGAATATCCTCAGGCCATCACGCCGCCGCTCTTCTTATAGATAATCCTTATGTCATAAGCTAGAATCGGATACTAAGGCATATGGCGTAAGCTTGCAAGCGAAGGGCTGACTGGAGGGAACATGGCAACAGCAGAGAGCGCCACGAGCGCGCCGGGGCGCGCAGCGGCGCGTCCCCGGCTGACCAGGCAGCGGGTGCTTCAGGCGGCGCTTGAGTTCGTCGACGCCAACGGGCTGGCCGCGCTGTCCATGCACAAGCTCGGCGCCGAGCTCGGCGTGCAGGGCATGTCCCTGTACAGCCACGTGGACAGCAAGGAGGCGCTGCTCGACGGCATCGTCGAGGCCATGTCCGCGGAACTGGAGCTGCCCCCCGCGGAGCAGACGGACTGGCAGCAGGCCCTGCGGTCGCTCGCCGCCTCGATCCGGGACCTGATCCGCCGCCACCCGGCCGCCGCGGCGCTGCTGGTGAGCCGGCCGGTCATGCCGACCCGCAGGCTGGAGCAGGTCGACGCCTACCTGCAGATCCTCATACGCGCCGGGTTCGCCGAGGACCGGGCGATGGACGTGCTGCGCACCGTCGTCGTGTACGCGCACGGGTACGCCCTGGTCGAGGTGTGCTTCACCGCCTGCGCCGAGTGCGGCCCCTCGCCGGACGACCAACTCAGCCAGATGCGCCGGGTCACCGAGATGGTGCCCCGCGACGCCCCCGACCACCTGCTCCGGCTCGCCATGCTGTTCTGCGGCCAATACGACATGGACGACCAGTTCAGCCTCGGCATCGACCTGATGATCCGCGGCCTGGGCTGTGAGACAGGTAAATCCTGACGGTGAGCAGTCCTGCCCGGTCCCGGCGGCGGGACAGCAGCCAGTAGGCGGCACGCGCTGGGCGGAGGCGCGCCGCGGCCTGGTCCCGCTCCGCGTCGGGCGTGCGGACGGCCGACGCCGGCTGCCGCGGGACGCCGGAGGTATGCGTCACGCCGCCGGAACAGGACGGCGGCGATGGCGAGCGGCGCGGCCACGGAGGCGAGGGACACGGCGGTGGCCGACCCCTGGGTCAGGTGCCGTGCGAAACTACGGCACCGGTGACCGCCGCCAGCAGGGCGTTGCCCACAGCCTTGGCCGCGAAGACCCGGCCGAGAACGACAAATCCTACGTGCAGTCCCTCGTACCAGTCGCCCGCAGCGCCGAGTGGTAGCAGGCCTGCTCGGCCCGGGTCATCTGGTCGTAGGTGTGCAGGTGATCTGCGGACAGCAGCCCGACCTGGTCCAGTACCGCCTCGACCCGGCGGACGGGGATGCCGTGGGTCTGGGCAAGGTAGAGCAGATGGTCCCGGGCGCTGCGGCCCGCCATGACGCGCGACAAGGAGCCCCGGTGCCAGCAGTCCTGGCTGGGTCGGGAAAGGGAAGGCACACGCCGCCGGACCCCCTTGATATATACTGTTGGTAGCTATCATCTGAGGGAGGCGTCATGGCGGACACCGCGATCGCGAGGCTCTTTACCCACGGCAGGAGCCAAGCTGTGCGCCTGCCCAAGGAGTTCCGGCTGCCCGGCGACCGGGTGCGCGTCCGGCACGTGGGAGACGGCGTGCTGCTAGAACCGATCGCGTCCGACGTCGAGGCGTGGTTTGCCGAACTGGATCGCTTCGCGGACGTGCCGCTGTTCGAGGACGGCAGGAACCAGCCGCCTATGCCTGGTGATGAGGACGTCTTCGGTGAATTACCTTCTCGACACCAATGCCGTGGTCGCGCTGCTGCGGAACAAGCCCGTCGAGGTGCGGGAACGCTACCGGGAGGCGGAAGCGGCTGGTGACTACCTCGCGCTCTCGTCGGTCGTCTTGTTCGAGCTGTGGTATGGCGTGGCGAAGAGCAGTCAAGTGCAGGAAAATACCGAGCGCCTGCGGGTATTGCTCTCCGGTGACCTAGACCTGCTGGATTTCGATGACGAGGACGCCCGCACCGCTGGTCAGGTACGCGCCACCCTGGAGAAGGCCGGGACGCCGATCGGCGCCTACGACCTGCTGATCGCCGGGCAGGCACTGCGCCGCGGGCTGGTGGTCGTCACGGCCAACACCTCCGAGTTCAGCCGGGTCACCGGCCTGAGCTGGCAGGACTGGACGACCTAGCAAAAGAAGTGTCAGAGTCCGAGTTTGGGCTTCTCCGCGCCGTAGACATTTGCTGACGAGAGCGCCGGTGGCTTGGGGCGATGCCCGGATCCTGACCGGCAGTCGCGGCCGGCTGGCTTGGAACTCCTGTGACCACTGCTCCCAGAACCCGGGGAGGTCGAAGCCGGGCGGCCGGCGGGCGGGCGGGCGGGCGGGCGGGCTCGTCAAGGATCTGGACAGAGGTGACGTTCCCTGCCCGGAAGACCGCGATGTGGTCGCTCTGCGTGACGGCAACCAGGTACCACGTCCCTGCCTTGTTCACCAGGCCAAGCAGCAGGCTCCTAGAAGCGGCCGAGGGTGCCACGGCGCTTGACGATTTTTTCGCCGAGCGCGAAGGTGAGGATCCCGACGGCCAGGTAGGCGGCCGCGGTGACCATCACCCAGGCGAGTCCGCCGTTGCCCCACAGCGGGGTGGCGCTTTGGCCCCGGAAAAGCACACGGTAGAGGCTGGCCTCACCGGCGTTGAGGGGGAAGGCGTGACCGGCGTTGATCCACCAGGTGGGCACGACGGCCATAGGAGGTACTGCGGCGACGCTGGCCATGATCACCAGCATCATTGTGGATTCGAGGATCATCTGGATGCGTTTCCAGACCAGTGTGATCCCGGCGACGACCAGCGAGAGGCCGATGCCGGTCACCATGAGTAGCACTGCGGGCAATAGCGCGGATACGCTCCAGCCACCTACGGTCACAGGCGCAGGTAGCCCCTGCGCCAGCAACCAGCCCCCAGAGTGTCGCACAGGAAGGGAAGGCCAAGTGGAGATCCGCAACGACGAGCCGATGTCCGTAGCTCTCATGCTCGCCATCCACTGCGGCGATATGGACGCCCTTAGCGCCCTTTTGTCCGAGCATCCGGGTCTGGCCGCCGCTCAGATCCGAGACGGCAGGGGAGAAACGCGCTGCTCGCTGCACCTGGCAGTCGACTGGCCGGGGTATTTCCCCAACGGTCCTGCGGTTGTGCGCCTGCTGATCGACGCCGGTGCGGACCCCAACGCGGCGGTGACGGGGTCGTGGCATGCCGAGACCCCCTTGCACGGGGCCGCCAGCAACGACGACGTGGAGGTGGCCGCCGCTCTGATCGATGGCGGTGCAGACATCGAGGCCACCGGGGCATCGATCGCCGGCGGAACGCCCCTGGACAACGCGGTGGCCTATGGCTGCTGGCATGTCGCCCGTCTCCTGGTGGAGCGAGGCGCGCGGGTAGAGAGGTTGTGGCACGCCGCCGCCCTGGGCATGACCGAACGCGTGGAGGCGCTTCTGGCCGTGGAGCCGCCACCTCCGCCGGAAGAGATCAACGACGCTTTCTGGCAGGCTTGCCACGGCGGCCAACGGCGGATGGCGGAGTATCTGCTGGCACGAGGAGCCGACATCAACGCGGTACCCGACCACAACAGAAGCACCCCTCTCGATATCGCCGGCAGTCCGGACACCCGGAGGGGAATACTCGTGTCGTGGCTGCGTGAGCAAGGCGCTCGGTGTGCCAACGAGTCGGCGTTAGCGTCCACTGAAGTGGGGTAGCCGACGGGCGGCTATCGAGGTGGCCGGGCTGACCAAGAGCTACGGCTCCACGGTGGCGGTGGAGGACCTCTCGTTCACCGCGCCGTACGGGCGCATCACCGGCTTTCTCGGGCCCGCGGTCAAGCCATCGGTAGCGGACGGAGGCAGCGCCGAAGTGGATCGCCGTGCTGCCGGCGCCTCCTGCCAGTCCGGCGAGGTCGCAGACCGGGGGTGCAGGCCTGGGGAAGTAGAGCTGCTCAGCGGAGACGGGGCCGTCAGCCAGGGCGCGTTCCAGACCGCCCGCGCGCCGAGGCGCGGCCGGTGCCCGCGGTCATCCTGTCTCTCTCGCTCGCGCATGCCGAGCCGCCGAGAAGCGGGCCGAAGTTGCACCGCCCGCTCTCGACGGAGGCCTGCTGGCCGAGGATCTCGCCGTCGATATCGGGCCGAGCGGCCAGGTACGCCTGTGCACTGTCGCGGCTGGCGTGGAAGGTGATGTGCGGGCACACCATTTCCCAGGCGGCGCAGTTCGTACCGCAGTCTCTCGTGCGGGCGAAGACCACGACCGCCCCGGCCGGGGTCCACCGCCACCGACCCCCACCCACCTCCCCTGCCCCCTTCACTGAGACCACGACCGGGGCGCCGTCACGCGGGTCGGTGGCGGCGATCCGGCCGTCCCGCCCGGCCATCGCCGGGATGCCCAGCGCGTCGATCGCGCACATCGCGTACACGGCCGGGAAGCCGTCCAGTTCCACCTGCTGGCGGGTGGGCGTGCCGGAGAACGGGTAGGCGACGCTCACCACCCCGTCGGCGATGCGGACGAGATCGGCGGCCTCCAGCGCGGCTGCCGCCGATTCGTCGAGGCCGAGTTCCGCGGCGGCCTGCCACACCCAGCGCAGCGTCGGCGCCGCGCCGGCCTGCAGGAACCGGCGCAGCACCGCGCGGTGCAGGTCACGCAGCGGCGCGGGCAGCGCCGCCTGGCGGCTGGCGCTGCCGACCCAGCCGGGCTCATCCGGGCTCGTCATGCTCAGCTCCTCCATTCCGCGTGCCGGTGCCCCCGCATGCCTCCCTATTCCCCCTCGCTTGCCCCTTCATGCGGCGCGACGGGGCTGGCGAACGTGACACGGGACAGGGCCGCGTAATCCACCGCTCGTTCGGCGTCGAAAAGGGCGTTGGCGGCCGCGGCGGAGCCCTGGGCTGCGGTGGTGTAGGCGTACGGCGAGCTGCCCGTGACGTCCCCGGCCGCCCAGATCCGCGGGTTACCGGTCCGCTGGCACTCATCGGTGACGATCTCGCCGCGGCCCCGGTCCGCGCGCCGGCGTGCGGGTCGCCAGGTACTGTGGCGCCCTCGGCGGCTACTGACCAGGGCAGCGGCCCGGGCGTAGTCTGCTGGCATGTGCTGGACTTGAATCCGCTGAACCCGCGCCGCCAGCCGTGCCTGGTGGCCGGTAACGCGTGCCCGGGCTCCTTCCCTGGGACGGTCATCCGCGAATCGACCCGGTAACCGTCTTCAGGAGGAATCCCATGCGCACTACCGGTCAGGTCGACCACTTCCGCACGTTCGGCTTCGTCGTGCTCCGCGGCTTCCTCGCTGACCGCGCCGGCGTGCTGCGTGCCGAGACCGACGCGGCGATCCGCGACGCCTACGCCGCCACGTACGACGAGCGGGTTATCGACGGGATCAGCGGCCACTACCTGCCGACGGCGTCCCGGCTCACCCCGGTCAGCGCGTCGCTGGTCTGTGACGACCAGCGGTTCATCGACGCGGCGGAGCGGCTGCTCGGCGGGCCGGTCATCCCGGAATGCCCCGAAGGGGTCCTGTACTTCTCCGAGGCCCGCTGGCACACCGACGACGGCATCGGCGTGCGCGGCGTCAAGTTCGCCGCCTACTTCGGCCGGCTCACCGCGGACACCGGCACGAGGACATGCTGCTTGTCCGGATGGGCCTGCCCGGCGCGGCAGACGACCTCGCACGCATCGTGGACGCGAAGGTGAAGCCGCTGCACCTCTCGGTGCCCTCGCTGGCGGACGAGTGCCCCGAGTGGGCGTGGTACGAGGAGAGCTGAAACCCGTACCGTCTGAGGCACTGACGGGGCCGGGCGGTGCAACCGGCATGTTCCGCGCATGACGGTTGCCCGTGACATGGACGCGCCCACCCTGCTTGCCGGTGGGGCTGGTTTGTCGGCAGGCGGCGCTATGGTGGCGGACAGTCGGCCAGCCGAGCGCGACAGAGCGGAGCCACCGATGAAGCGCGGGCGACCAAGCGCAATCCGCGGAAGGGTGGCTCGCACGTTACGGCGGATCATTACCGTGGCGCTAGAAGATAAGACGGCTTCCGGGAGACGGGAGGACCAGGGCCATGGCGACAGCGGCGCGTGACCAGCTGGCCAGGACGCTGCGCGGCGAGGCGCGGGCCGCGTTCAGCGTCGAGCTGACGGCGAAGATGGACGACCTGAACCTGGAGGTGGAGGGGTTCGGGCACGTCAAGTTCCCGGTGACCCCTGCCAAAGCCCGCAAGCTGCTCGGCCTCGGCCAGCCTGCCCGGTTCGGCCGTGGCGAGGAGACGGTGACTGACCCGGAGGTCCGCGACACGTGGGAGATCCCGAAGCACCTCGTCCGCGCCCAGTGGAACGGCGCGACGCTGAAGGACATCCTCGCGACGGTGAAAGAAGTCACTGGGTCTTGGCGGCGCGGGGTTCCCGCGAAACTGGGGGCGGGGGGGTAGCTGCGGGTGGTCACGGGCCGGCGTTGCTGGCGACAGGTGTGCTGCCCGTGCGCCGGCCGGCGCCGTG
>JBOHCK010000013.1:0-34451 GCA_050698755.1 Streptosporangiaceae bacterium
TGCCCGGTCACGCCGACACGCCGCAAGTATCCCGGATCGCCACATTCTCGGCACCAGCCGCAACCGGCGCAATCCCTCCAAGCGAACTCACTATCCGTGACGCGTCACAGAATTCGCGGAAGAGCCCGGAAATTGGACCAGGTTCCGTCGTGGAAGAACACCCTGGTGTAGGTCTTGGCCAGCGCGGCCATCGACCCGAAATCAACGTAGTAGCCCTGGCGCTCGCCGGTAATCGCGGCGTGCACCGCGTGGTGGAAGTCGTCGCTCCACTGGGCGGTGAGCCCGTATCCGCCCGCCTCGCGGGAGGTGACCAGGCGGGGGTTGTTGGCATCGGACTCCGCGACGAGGACGAGCTCGCGGTTCAGCCGGGCCGCGAGCGCCTGGACCTCGGCCGCGAGCTCTTCGAGGATGTGCAGCGCCCGGTGGTCTTCCAGCGCGTGCACCGCGTCCAGCCGCAGCCCGTCCAGGTGGTAGTCGCGCAGCCACATCAGCGCGTTGCCGATGAGGAACGCGCGCAC
Source organism: Streptosporangiaceae bacterium (assembly GCA_050698755.1). Lineage (GTDB taxonomy): Bacteria > Actinomycetota > Actinomycetes > Streptosporangiales > Streptosporangiaceae > Palsa-504. Next base: position 519 of record JBOHCK010000013.1, read on the forward strand.
CTCGTCAGAGCCCGGCTGGTCCAGGTTCACCGCGGGGCCCCAGGGGGTCACGTGCGCGTCGGTCAGGTAGGGCCCGAACGCGTTCAGCTGGTTGCCGGGGCCGATGTGGTTGTACACCACATCGAGCAGGACCGCCAGGCCGCGCGCGTGGCAGGCGTCGATGAACCGCTTGAGCCCGTCGGGCCCGCCGTACGGCTCGTGCACCGCCCACAGGTTGACCCCGTCGTAACCCCAGCCGTGGCGGCCGGGGAAGGCCGCGACCGGCATGAGCTCGACGGTGTGCACGCCGAGGTCGCGGAGGTGATCGAGCCGCCCGATGGCCCCGTCGAAGGTGCCCTCGGCGGTGAACGTCCCGACGTGCAGCTCGTAGAGCACCGACCCGTGCAGCGGGCCGCCGCGCCAGCGCCGGTCCGTCCAGCGGAACGCGGAGTGATCATAGGTGCGGCTCAGGCCCCTGATCCCGAACGGCTGGCGCAGCGACCTGGGGTCGGGCAGGAGTTCGCCGTCGTCCAGCCTGAACCCGTAATCGGTGCCGACCTCAGGAGCCCCGGGTGCCGTCGCCGCGGGCACCTCGGCGCTCCACCATCCCGGCCAGTCCCGGGACGGCGGGGCGGCCTCCCGGCTCATCGGGTAGCGCTGACCTGCGACCTCGACCTCGGCCCGGCCCGCGACCGGGGCCCATACGCGGAACTCGGTCACGCCAGGCTGCCGTCCGCCAGCTGATCCTGCCCGGCGAGGTAGATCCGCTCCGGGATCAGCAGCGCCACCGGGAGGCGCCACGTCAGCTCGGACAGCGGCGGCCGGAAGCCGGCGTGCCTGGTCCCGGTCAGCACGTCCCACCAGTGGAGCTCGGGCAGCGGCAGGACGGTATCCGCCCACCCGCCGCGCCGCCGCAGCCCGGCGGGCAGCCGGGTGGCGACGGTGACCGCGTGCTCGCCGCGCAGGAAGGCGACCGCGTGCTCCGCGGCCGGGCCCTCGGCCGCCAGTGAGGTATACCCGCCCGCAAACCAGTCGGGGTGGTCCCGCCTCAGCCACAGCGCGCGGGTGGTGACCAGGAGTTTCTCCGCGTCGAGGCCGCTCACCTGGTCCGGGCTGGCCGACAGGGCCGCGAGCAGCCGCCTGCGGCGGCCGTAGTCAACCGGCCTGCGGTTATCCGGATCCACCAGCGACAAGCCGGTGAGCTCGCACCCCTGGTAGATGTCGGCCACCCCCGGCATGGTGAGCTGCACGAGCTTGGCGCCGAGGGAATTAACCCTGGCGTCAGGCGCGATCCTGGCCACGAAGCCGGCGATTCCTGCGGTCAGTTCCGGGTCAGCAAGCACCGCGTCGGCCAGGCCCAGCACCGCCGACTCGTACGCCAGGTTGGGCATGGTCCAGGAGGTCCGCGTCTTGGCCTCGTGCATGGCCTTCCTGAGGTACCCGCGCAGGCGCTCGGAGCCAACCAGCCAGGCACCGACCAGGGTCTGCCACATCAGGTAGTCGAGGTCGGGATCCGGGGCCCGCTCCGTGGCCTGCGCCGCGGCACCGTCGGTGAGCCACAGGGCCAGGCCGCGCCACTCGGCGACCTGGTGCGCCCACTCCTCCGGCCACTCGGCGAGGACAGCGAGCCGGGCCCGCACGTCCTCCTGCCGCTTGGTGTCGTGCGTCGACAGCGTGGTCATGGTGGCCGGCCACCGGGTGGCGAGGCGTCCCGCGGCTGCGTGGAACTCTTCCGGGCTGATGCCGAACACGTCTGGGTCGCCGCCTACCTCGTTCAGCGCGGCCAGCCGCGGCCACCGGTAGAAGGCGGTGTCTTCGACCCCCTTGGCCAGCACCGGGCCCGTGGTCTGGCCGAACCGCACGACCAGTTCCTCACGGGCGGCCTGCCGCGCTTCGTCACCGGCGGTGGCGCCGAGGCCGAGTACCGCTCCGCACACCGCGTCGATGGCGGGCTGGAGCCTCGGATCCAGGTGCCCGCGGGCCAGGTCGGCCGCGGCCGTCACGGCGTCCACCGAGGATTCCGGGGGCGGCTCGCCGACCGTGACGTACGCCCGGTAGACGCCGAACCCCGCCAGGAGTTCGGCCAGCACGTCGTGCAGGTCAGCCCCGGTATAGTCGGCCAGCGCCGGGTAGTCGGCGCGGGCGAACAGCCGGGTGAGCCTGGCCAGCTCCGCGGAGAACGTGGCGTCCGCGATGCCGCGCTTGGCGATCCGTGCCACCTCGGCGAAGTGCCGCTTCCCGCCGGTGAACCTGACGTATTCCTCGGTGAGGGGAGCGGCCCCGGCCGGGTCCACGAACAGCCCGCCTACCAGGGCCAGTGCGTCGTAGCCCGTGGTGCCGGCGCAGGGCCAGGGGGGCAGCTCCTCACCTGGCGCCAGGATCTTCTCCACCGCCACCCAGGCCCCGTCGGTCGCCTCGGACAGCCGCTGCAGGTAGCCGGCCGGATCGGCCAGGCCGTCCGGGTGGTCGACGCGCAGGCCGTCGATCAGCCCCTCGCGGTACAGGCGCAGCAGCACCTCGTGGGTGGCGTCGAAGACGTCGCGGTCTTCGGCCCGGATCGCGATCAGCGTGTCGATGTCGAAGAACCGGCGCCAGTTCAGCTCGGTGGCCGCGTCATGCCAGTCGGCGAGCAGGTAGTGCTGCTGGGCTAGCAGTACGCCGAGCGGCAGGTCGGCGACGCCGTCCCGCAGCGGCAGCACATGGTCGAAGTAGCGCAGGACCGGGCCGCGGTGCCCGTCGCCGCCCGGTGACCGCAGGGCGGTGTCGATGATCAGGTCGGGCAGGCATTTCTCGAGCGGCCCGGCCAGGATGGGCATCAGCAGCTTGTCGTCTTGCGCGGCCCAGTCGATGTCGAACCAGTGCGCGTAGGGCGACCGCTTGCCCTCGGCCAGCACCGACCACAACTGCTTGTTGAGCGACTCGGGCACCGGCCTGGCCATGTGGTTGGGCACGACGTCGACGATTACCCCGAGGCCGTACCGGTGGAGCACCTCGACCATCGAGCGGAACGCGTCCTCGCCGCCGAGGTCGGCCGAGACCCGTGAATGGTCCACCACGTCGTAGCCGTGGCGGGACCCGGGATTGGCCTGCAGGATGGGCGAGAGATAGACGTGCGTGACGCCGAGTGCGGCCAGGTAGCCGGCCTGCTCGGCCGCCGCCGCGAACCCGAAGCCCGGCGTCAGCTGCAGCCGGTACGTGGAGACGGGGATCCCGGCGGGCGCGGCGTCTGCCGCGTCAGCCACGGCGCAGCAACTGGAGCGAGTGGTTGATCACGGTCGTCATGTCTCCCGGTTTGACGGTGCTGGCACCCTCGAGTTCTGCCCGCGGCAGCGCCGTGTCCAGCACTACGGTCCACCGCTGGCCGTACCGGCCCGGCGGGATGGCGAAGACCAGGTCGTGCTCGCTGGCGTTGAACAGCAGCAGAAAAGAGTCATCGGAGATCCGCTCCCCGCGGCGGTCGGGTTCGCTGATCGCCTGGCCGTTCAGGAACACGGTGAGCGACTTGGCGAATCCCGCGTCCCAGTCCTCCCCGGTCATCTCCTGGCCGGTCGGGGTGAACCACGAGATGTCGCGCAGCCGTCGGCGCCCGCCGCGGATAGCCTGGCCGCGGAAGAACCTCCGGCGCCGGAAGACCGGGTGGTTGGCCCGCAGCCGGATGAGCGTGCTGACGTAGTCGACCAGCGCCTCGTCGCCTTCGTCGTAGACGGCCCAGTTCACCCAGGAGATCTCGTTGTCCTGGCAGTACGCGTTGTTGTTGCCCCGCTGGGTGCGCCCCATCTCGTCGCCCGCCAGCAGCATCGGCACTCCCTGCGACAGCAGCAGCGTGGCCAGGAAGTTGCGCTTCTGCCGGGCGCGCAGCGCGAGCACGGCCGGGTCGCTGGTGGGGCCTTCGTGCCCGCAGTTCCATGACCGGTTGTCGTCGGTGCCGTCCCGCCCGTCCTCGCCGTTGGCCTCGTTGTGCTTGTGGTCGTAGGAGACCAGGTCCTGCAGGGTGAAGCCGTCGTGGGCGGTGACGAAGTTGACCGAGGCGACGGGGCGCCTGCTGTCCTGCTGGTACAGGTCGCTGGACCCGGTCAGGCGCGAGGCGAACTCGGGCAGTGTCGCGGTCTGGCCGCGCCAGAAGTCTCGTATCGTGTCACGGTACTTGCCGTTCCACTCGCTCCACAGCGGCGGGAAGTTGCCGACGTGGTAGCCGCCGTCGCCCACGTCCCACGGCTCGGCGATCAGCTTGACCTGAGAGACCACAGGGTCCTGCTGGACCAGGTCGAAGAACGCCGACAGCCGGTCCACCTCGTGGAACTGCCGGGCCAGCGCGGCGGCCAGGTCGAACCGGAACCCGTCCACGTGCATCTCCAGGACCCAGTACCGCAGGGAGTCCATGATCATCTGGAGCACGTGCGGGTGCCGCATGAGGAGGCTGTTCCCCGTGCCGGTGGTGTCCATGTAGTACCGCCGGTCGTCATCAACCAGCCGGTAGTAGGCGGCGTTGTCGATGCCGCGGAAGGATAGCGTCGGTCCCAGGTGGTTGCCCTCGGCGGTGTGGTTGTACACCACGTCGAGAATGACCTCGATCCCGGCCTCGTGCATGGTGCGGACCATCGACTTGAACTCCTGCACCTGCTGGCCGCGGCTGCCGCTGGCGGAGTAGACGTTGTGCGGCGCGAAGAACCCGATGGTGTTGTAGCCCCAGTAGTTATGCAGGCCCCGGTCGTTCAGGTGGCTATCGGTCACGAACTGGTGCACCGGCATCAGCTCGATCGCGGTGACGCCCAGCCCGCGCAGGTGCGAGATGACCGCCTGGTGCGCCAGGCCCAGGTAGGTCCCGCGCTGCTCCTCGGGCACGACCGGGTGCTCCTTGGTCAGGCCCCGCACGTGCGCCTCGTAGATCACCGTCTCGTAGTAGGGCGTGCGCGGCGGCCGGTCATGGGTCCAGTCGAAGTACGGGTTGATCACGACCGAACGCGGGACGTATGGCGCGGAGTCCGCGTTGTTGCGCCGGTCCGGGTGCCCGAACGGGTAGGAGAACACCGGCTGGCCCCAGCTGACGCTGCCCTCGATCGCCTTGGCGTACGGGTCGAGCAGCAGCTTGGCCGGGTTGCACCGCTGCCCGGCCGCCGGGTGGTACGGGCCGTGCACCCGGTATCCGTAGCGCTGACCCGGGCCGACTCCGGGCAGGTACGCGTGCCAGACGAACCCGTCCACCTCGCGCAAGTCGATCCGGTTCTCGGTTCCGTCGTCGTCGAACAGGCACAGCTCCACGCGCTGAGCGACCTCGGAGAACAGCCCGAAGTTCGTGCCCGCCCCGTCGTACGTGGCCCCCAGCGGGTAGCTGTCACCCGGCCATACGGCAGTAGCCGCCAAGAGTTTCCCCTCCCTCCCGCTGAACGCGCAGTCCAGCCATCACGCCTTCCCAGCCCGCCCGCGACCATGCGCGGGGCTCCCGGAATTACCTAAAGTAACGAATGATCCAGAAAGGTGTACCCGCTATTAGACCGTGCGCTAGTCTCACCTGGCGCATCGTGTTGTACGTTTTTGCGTTACAGTGACAGGATAACGATTTAGCGTCAGAGTCGTCTCGAAATGTTCCTGGCGCTGTCCACGGCCGTCCATGACCGTCCACGGATAATCGGCAGCGTTGGACTAACGTATGCGGCCATGCGGATGCCCACGGCCGTCGATACTGGCATGATTCAACGGTGGCCTGCGGCGCTTCGCACTGCTAGCGGGCGCCTTCCTTCTGCCGTGTGATCTTGTAATCCACCTAATACATCCGGAGTGATGTAATGACCTCGCAGGAAAAAGACGTTGAAACGGTAATTCCGGACCTGCGTGACCTGCCCGCGGGCCGGCTCGCTGAACTGGGCTCTTCGGTCCTGGCCCGCTCGATTGCCCTCTATAGGCAACGGCTCAGGGAAAACGGCATGCCGCTAAGCTCGTTTCAGGCGAGGATTTAGCGCGCAGGCGACCCGACCGGAGCGGGAAGGGTCACCGTGATTACCAATTATCTCCTGCCGAAAGCCGCATTTTCTGAACTGGCCGAGGGTAGCGGCAGTCCGGCCACCATGCGATTGCTGGGTGACGCGCAGCGCAGTAAGCACCTGATGCTGCTGCACGCCATCGCGGAGGCCGCCGCGGGGGACGAAGCCGGAGGCGGGACCGGGGGCGAGACCGCACCGGTCGGCTTCCGGGCCGGATACGACCTGGTGGCCCTGATCCAGGCCGCGGCGCCCGAGGCCGCCGCCTGGCTGCTCAGCCTGCCCCACCTGGGCGGTTGGGTGCATGACACCCTGATTCATCTCGAGCAGGGCACGCCGGCGGACTTCGATCACTTCGCCTGCCTGGCCGCTGCGGCGGCCATCCGGGCTGGCCTGCCGTTCGACCTGTGCGTCCGGGCCAGGGCTGGCCGCCTCCGGCTTCCCGGGCTCGGATCGCTGCAGGTCGCGGGCGAGACGCCGGTCATCCGGCTGTGCAGCGAAGGCGAACGGGTGACGGCAGGCGACTGGTTCGCCGGGGACCGCCGGCTGCTGGTCCCAGACGACGGCGACAGCGCGGCCGTTCCTGGCTGGTCCGGGACACCGGTCGTCCAGGCCGCCGCCGACGGCCTGACCTGGACCGTGCTCTTGGAGACCGGCGACCCTTACCTGGACCGCTACCCGCTACCGATGCGCGCGGCCATGCCGGCGGCCGAACTTGCCGACTGGCGCCAGCGGGTGCAATCCGCGTGGAGGATACTCGCGGGCCGGCATCGCTGGGCCGCCGAGCCGATGTCCGACGTGGTTTCTGTCATCGTCCCGCTCACCCCGCACTCCGAAACGGACCTGGTCAGCGCTACCACCCCGGCCGCCTACGGGGCCATCGCGACGTCCTGGCCGCCGGATGACGTGACCCTGGCCGAAACCTTGGTTCACGAGTTCCAGCACGTCAAGCTGGGCGGGCTGCTCGACATGGTACCCCTCGCCGAGGCGGGCGAGCAGAAGGTATACGCACCGTGGCGACAGGATCCGCGGCCCGCGGGCGGCCTGCTGCAGGGCATCTACGCGCACCTCGGAATCGTGCGGTTCTGGCAGGCCCAGCAGCACGCTGAGGCAGACCGCGACGGCCTGCTGCGAGCCCAGGTGCAGTTCGCCCGCTGGGGGCAAGCGGTCGGCCAGGCCACGCAGACGCTACTGGACACCGGTAGCCTGACCCCGGACGGCGTCCGATTCGCCGGACTGGTCAAGGCGCGGGGCGATCGGCTGATGGCTACGCCCGTATCCGGCGAGGCCGCGGCAATCGCCGCGGAAGCCGCGCTGGACCACTGGCTCACCTGGCAACTCCGCCATGTGGCGGCCGATGGCGCGGGCGTGGCCGAACTGGCCGCCGCCTACCAGCGGGGCGAGCCCTTCCCGGGACCGGCGCGGACCTGGGTTCAGGCGGACACGCGCAAGGTCGACTCCGGTCTGCGAAGCCGACTGCTGAACCTGCGCTACCTGGACCCACCCCGTTACCGCGAACTCTGTGCGGATGGGGTCCTCCCGGTCAGCGCGCCTGACCGCCTGCTGCTCGACCAGCGCAGCGAAGACGCAGTGGGTTCTTACCGGACGCGCATAGCCGACTCCGGCGATCCGCAGCCGGAGGCCTGGATTGGCCTGGCGCTGGCGCTGCGGCAGCTCGCCCCGTCGCCGTGGCCAGCGACGCTGGCCACCGGGCTGGTGCTTATGTTCGAGACCTACGCCCGGCTGCCCGGTCGGCAGGATCCGCTGGACCTGGCGAGCTGGTTCACGTGACGGAGCACCCCGCTGCCTGGCCGCACCGGGACCTCGACGTGGCGGTCCTGCGGGCTCTCGGCCATCAGCCCGTGCCGTTCCGCCAGTTCATTCTGAAGGTTCACAGTCGCTGTAACCTATCCTGCACGTACTGTTACGTGTACGAGATGGCCGAGCGCGGCTGGCCTAACCTGCCCAAGCGGATGGACACCGCCGTCGTTCAGCTGGCGGCCGAACGCATCGGCGAGCACGTCCGGGGGCACGACCTGCCCGGCGTGGACGTCATTCTCCACGGCGGCGAGCCGCTGCTGGCCGGAGCCGACTGGCTCACCGAGTCGGCCAGGCTGCTGCGCACCTGCGTGTCGGCCGAGGTCAGGATCGGGGTCCAGACCAACGGGACCCTGCTCCGCCCGCACATGCTCAAGACGCTGAAGGAACTCGGCATCAGCGTCGGGGTCAGCCTGGACGGCGACGCCGAGGCCACCAGCCGCCACCGGCTGTATCCGAACGGCCGCAACAGCTTCGATGACGTCGCCGACGGCCTCCGCCTGCTGGGTTCACCGGACTTCCGCGAGATGTACAGCGGCATCTTGTGCACCATCGACGTCCAGAACGATCCGGTCGCCACCTACGAGGCGCTGCTGGAGTTCCGCCCGCCTGCCCTGGACCTGCTGCTCCCGCACGCCAACTGGAGTTGCCCGCCGCCCGGCACCGGCTACGCCGGCTGGCTGATCGCGGTGTTCGACCGCTGGTACTCCGCGCCGGAACAGGAGACCGTGATCCGCCTGTTCAGCGAGATGATCCAGCTTGCGCTGGGAAACCCCGGCGCGGTCGAGGGTCTCGGCCTGGCGCCGAGCACGCTGATCGTGGTCGATACCGACGGCTCCATCAAGCAGCTCGACTCGCTGAGCTCGACCTACCCCGGCTCGGCCGACACCGGAAGGCACGTGAGCACCGACGCCTTCGACACGGTGCTCGACCATCCCACCACGGTCGCCAGGCAGATCGGCATCGACGCCCTGTCCGGGCAGTGCCAGGAGTGTCCGGTGCTGGACGTCTGCGGTGGGGGGCTGTACCCGCATCGCTACCGGAACGGGGAAGGTTTCCGCCACCCGTCGGTGTACTGCGATGACCTGACGCGGATCATCACCCACGTAAGTGGCCGGGTTCTTGGCGACGTGGCCCGGATCAGTACGGCTCTATCTCCGCGGTGAGCCGGATCCGCGCCGCGGCCGCGCGCGCCTCAGGATGCTCGGTGGTCAGAGTGTCCGCGTAGCAGCGAAGCGCATAGTCGATCAGCCGGTCTGCCGCCTCCTGGTTTCCCGATGCCGCCTCGTCGATGGCCAGGTTAGCCGCGGCCATCAGCGTTTCCGGGTGGCCCTGTCCGAGCGAGTCGCCGCACCTGACCAGGGTCTCCTGCCCGGCCCGGATGGCGGCCGCGAGATCTCCGCAGGCGGCCAGGTCGGACGCGTAGTTGATGCTCGCCTTCAACGTGAACGGGTGCACGTCCCCGTAGGCATCGACCAGACCTTCCCGCGCCTGCTGGTCGTACCGGCGCGCCTCCTCGGGCCGGCCCGCCGCGCGCAGCACCGAGGCCAGGCTGACCAGCGTCGCGTAGCGCAGATCGGACGGGAACCGGACCGTCTGGGACCGGTCCATGATCTCCAAGCCCAGCTCCTCGGCCCGGGCTAGTTCACCCCACGCTCGCCGGTCGTTGATCAGGTTCGAGGCGGCGCGCAACGTGTAGGTGTGGTCGAAGCCGAGGTAGTCGCGGTAGCGCTGGACGACCTCCTCGCTCTCCTGCAGGGCGTCCCAGTGGTACCCCGCCTTGCGCAGCGCCGCCGCGAAGCTCTTCCTGGCGTTGAGCCAGTCGAGGTTCTCCCGTACGCGCGTCGTCGCGAACCCTTCCACTACCTTGCGCGCGGTATCCAGCGATTCCTGGTAGCGGCCGAGGTCACGCAGGTCGCGGGCGACCGCGTCCAACGAGGTCAGCGTAATGGGGTCGTCGGCGCCGAGGATGTCAGACCGCTTGCGGAAAGTCTCCTCGTCAGTGTCGAGCGCTTCGGCGTGGCGGCCTAGCCGACGGAAGTCGGCGGCGATGTTGTTCCAGACGTTTAGCGTCCGGTTGTGATCCACGCCGAAGACCGCCTCGAACCGTGGCAGCAGACTGGTATCCAGCTCCAGCGCCTCGGCGAGCTCGCCCCGGCTGCGCAGGTCGGCCCCGTAGGTGTTAGCGGCCAGCAGGGTGATCTCGTGGTCGTCCCCGTAGCGCTCCCGGAGCACCCGGCGCGTGCTCCGGATCAGTTCGCGGGCGTCGGCGGCGTGAGCGTCTGATCGCATGGCGATCGCCACCTCGACGGCCATGGTCAGCACGTCGAGGTCCTCGGAGCCGAGCCGCTGCCGCCACACCCGCAGCGCATCCGTCCCGAACCGCACCGCCTCGGTGTGGCTGCCGCGCAGATGCAGCCTCCGCACCTGGTCGATGATCAAACGGCGCAGGGCCGACTGGTCGGTATTGAGGAAGTCAGGCTCGGACTCCAGGTGCTGCAGGGACAGATCGTAAGCTGCGTCGTTGGCCGCCCGGTCGGGGTTACCGGGATTGGAGTCGGCCAGCACGGTGTCCACGGCCGACCGGTACGCCAGGAACGCGTCGGGCCGGTACTGCCGCAGGTGGCCGCGCGTAACCGCCTGGACCACCCGGTGCATCTGGATCTGGTCATGGGCGCCGTCCACCTTGACCAGCGACAGCCGGTGCATCTGGCTGGCCGCGGCACGGAACCGCGGCGCGGAGGACAGGAACTCGGGCAGCCCGAGGGGATCGGTGACGGCGTGCGCGTGCTTCAGGAGCAGCTCACCCGCGATCGGCTCGGGGGAGAAGAAGGCGCACAGGTTGAACAGCCGCTCGGCGTCGGGCGTGAGCAGCGCGGTGGACATGGTCCAGGTGTGCGAGACGGACTCGGGCAGGTCCGGGAGGTGCTCGCTGAGTAGCCGGTGTGCGTTCTGGTCGAACTGGCTGAGGTAGTCATCGACGCTCTGGCCCGTCTCGGTCAGGTACGACGCGGCGTGCTCGATCGCGATGGGCAAGTGGCCCAGGGCGGCCGCGAGGCGGGTGGCGTCGTTGTTACGCCGCTCGTCTTCCCGGTCGCGCACGGTCGGGTCGGAGCTCAGCCCGGGAACCCTACGGCGCAGGAAGCTCACTGACTCCTGCTCGGTGAAGGGCGAGACCACGATGCTGTCGGCCTCGATGTAGCCGGGCCAGGTCTGCACCCGCGAGGTGATGATGATGTGGCCGCCCGGCGGGCACCTGGGCATGTACCGCTGCAGGTCCAGGGGCTGCGCCACGTTGTCGTAGACCAGCAGCCAGTTCGGCCGGATCCCTGATTCCAGCTGTTCCAGGACCGCCGCGATGGCCCGGTCCCGGCCACCGGACGTGGGTAGCCGCAGTTCTAGCCGCTCGCCCAGGCTGACCAGCGCGTCCCGGACCCGGTCGTGATGCTCGGCCCGAATCCACCAGACGAGGTCGTACTTGTCGCGGTGCAGGTGGATGTATTCAGCGGCTATCTCGGTCTTGCCGATCCCACCCATGCCCGAGATGACCTGCGCCGGAGGGTCCGGCCGACCGCGAAGCAGGTTGGCCCGCAAACTCTCCAGTTCTGCCACGCGGCCGATGAAATTCGGGTTACGTGAAGGGGTCTCGGCGGACCAGATCCGCTGGTAAGACCCGGGCGGGGCGGCCTGAGCCCGTCCCTGGCCCGGCACCGCGGGCGGCCCGGGGTTCGGCGGCGGATCGTCGGGTGGATTGGCCCCCCGCACTTCGATGCGGTTTTCCGCCTGCCAGGCCGCCTGCCACAGGCTCATGAACTCCGAGATATCCCCGCGCAGCGCCTTGACGATCTCTTCGAGGAAATTCCAGCGGGGCACCTTGGAATTGCGGAACACGAAGACGTTGTGCACGGTCGAGGAACTGATCCGGCCGCGCCCGGCTCGGGCGGCAATGTCCCGCATGGACGGCCGCCCGGCTGCGAGATGGAGAGCATCGAGGCGGTCGAACAGGTCGGCGATCGGCCCCGGCGCCGTCGGGTTGCGGTTGATCGCCGTCACCGGTCAGTCCTCCCCATGGTTACAGCTGTCCAAGTTTGTCAAAAACCGTACACACTGGCAATACGCCCCGGCGCGATACTCCTCTTGCGCCGCCATGCAAACGCGTCCACCGCCCGGCGCGCCGACGAACGTGCGTCCACGCCTCGCCGGGCAGCCGGCAAAGGTGTCCATACAAGTCCGGCCTTGCTTACCGGCGGGTAATGACCAGCCCGGCAGGTCATGCTGAAGACAACCGATGTCAACCGAGCCAAGGAGAGTTCATGAGTGGTCGGCGAGCGGCGGCACCCGCACCTGCCGCACGGCCGCCCAGCGGTCCCGTGCACCGCTCTATCTTCGTGGTGGACCTTGAGGGGTCAACCACGCGCACCAATCCGGTGAAGGGCGACCTGCGGCGCATCATGTACGACGTGCTGGAGCAGGCGCTCAAGGCCGCCGGGATCAGTCCCCGGCATGTAGACCAGTGGGCCGACCGAGGCGACGGCGTGATGATCCTGATCAGGCCGGACGACGACGTTCCGAAGACGGTCCTGTTCGCCCGGCTGATACCGGCGCTGACCACACTGCTGGCTGAGCACAACGCCACCGTCTCCCGGCCCGAGCTGGGGATTCGCCTGCGGGCGGTAATTCACGCCGGCGAGGTTCATGAAGACCGCCGCGGTGCCTACGGTGATGATCTCGACGTCGCGTTCCGGCTGCTGAACGCTCGCACGGTGAAGCGGGCGCTGAAAGCGGCGACCCCGGCCCCGCTGGCGCTGGTGGTCTCAGAGGAGATATTCCACGGCGTCCTCCGGCACGGGTACGTCGACGGCGGACTGTACCAGCAGCGAGTCCACGTGCAGGTCGGTCAGACCCGGCGGCACGGCCGGCTGCACATTCCCGCTGTGTCCCTCCCCGACCGGCTGGTCCCCATGCCCCGGGCCCCGCTCACGTCCCCGGCTCCGGCCACCGCCCACTAGCCGCACCGCGCAGTGTGCTACCTCAGCGGGCTCGCAGGGCCTCCACCAGGGCGGGGATGACCTGGTGCAGGTCGCCGATCACGGCGTAGTCTGCGTGAGCCAGGATGGGGGCGCCGGGGTCGGTGTTGATCGCGATGATGTGCTTGGCGCCCGCACAGCCGGCGATGTGCTGGATGGCGCCGCTGATGCCGCAGGCCAGGTAGAGCTCCGGGGTGATCTTGGTGCCGGTCTGGCCGACCTGCTGCCGGTGCGGCCGCCAGCCCTCGGAGGTGACGACGCGGGAGACGCCGACCACGCCGCCGAGCAGGCCGGCCAGCTCCTCCAGCGGCGCGAAGCCGTCGGGTCCGCCCACGCCGCGGCCGCCGCCGACCACGACCCTGGCCGTGGCCAGGGACGCGCCCCCCGCGCCGGCCGGCGACTCCACCGCACGGACCCGCAGGTCGCCCTCGGCCAGCTCGGGCTTGTAGACGTGCACCGCGATGGTGGCCGGCGTTTCCGCGGAAACGGGCGCCACCGCGTCGGTGGCCACGGTGAACAGCGCGATGGAGGCCTCCATGACGGCGTCCTCGAGCAGCAGCCCGGCCCACCGGTGCCTGACGAGCCGGTGCGTCTGCCCGCCGTCGGGGGTGACGATCGTGCAGTTCGCGGCCATCGGCAGCCCGGTGATCGCGCCCGCATGCGCGAGCACCTCGTTGCCGCGGTCGGTCCCGGCCGCCAGCACCGCGGTCGCGCCGGTCTCGGCCGCCAGGCCGGCCAGCACCCGCGCCCAGGCCTGCGGCGCGTACCCGTCGAGCGCGCCCGGCTCGACCACGTGCACGCCGGTGACGCCGTACCCGGCCAGCGCGGCCGCGGGGACGTTCGCCGACTCCGTGAACACAACTGTCTGGACGCAAGTGTCCCCCAGCGTCCGGGCCAGGGTCAGCGCGCGCAGCGAAGCGTCCGCGGGCTCCGCGCCGTCGAGCTCCACCAGGCAAAGTATGGTCATCACGCCTCCCGCAGACCCCACGCATCCCAAGTGCCCCGTGCGTACTCCGCGCGCGCCGGCCCGCACACCCGTGGGTGTGGCACCGTACCGGGAAGAGCCACTACGTTGTCACACCCATGGGTCCCGACCGGGCTCCCCCGGCCGGACTCCGCCCCGCCCCGAGTCAATGAGTGCGGCACCCTGCGCCCCGCCACGGTCATGACAGGATCCCCAGTTCATCGAGGACGCGGACCAGTTCGGGTACCGCGTCGGCGCCGTGGCCCAGCACGGTCGCCTGGTGTTTGGCGGACGCCGGCACCCGCAGCGAATGCTTGCGCAGCCCCTCAGGCGACCAGGCCGGCGCAGACCGCTCGACAGGAGCCCGCTTGGCCCGCAGCCGGCCTGGCAGCGACGGGTAGCGCGGCAGGTTGATGCCCTCCTTGACCGTGATCACGGCCGGCAGGGGAAGCGAGTAGGCCTCCTCGACCCCCCGGTACTCCCGGCGCGCGACCACGCCGTCGGCGGATACCGTCAGGTTCTTGATCCCGGTCGCGACGGGCCACCCGAGCGAGTGGGCGAGCCTGATCCCGACCTGGTAGTCGCCCGTATCGGCCGCCTCGTTGCCCAGCAGGACCAGGTCGTACGGGTGCGCCAGGACCTCCGCAGCGATGGCCGCGGCGGTCGCGATCGGGCCCCATTCGCTACCGTCGGTCTCGAGCAGGACCGCCCGCCCGGCGCCGAGGGCGAGCGCGTCGCGCAGCTGCTCGATCGCCGCCTCAGGGCCCAGGGTCAGCACGGACACCGAGCCGCCCGCGCGCTCGGTGATCTGGACCGCCTCCTCGACCGCGCACTCCTCGTGCGGACTGATCGAGAACCCGGACATCCGGGTGTCGACCTCCTGCCCGTCCGGGGTCACGGCGATCTTGCCGCCCACGGTCGGCACGCGCTTGACGCAGACCAGGATCTCCACTGCGGTCAGCTCCTGACCCGCTCGTTGCCGGGGTCGAACAGCGGGGTGGACCCGGCCACCGCGACCGTGACCGGGTACTGCTCGCCCATGTACTCCACCAGCAGCGACCCCCCCTCGACCGCAAAGGCCGGCGGCAGGTAGGCCATCAGCAGGTGAGCGCCCACCGACGGGCCCGAACCTGCGCTGGTCACGTACGACGGCCTGCCCTTGGCGTCGACCAAGCGCTCCCCGGCCGGGGACAGGATCGGCTCGCCGCCGAGCATGTAGCGCGGGGTGCCGTCTGCCGAGGTATGCGAGTCCACGGTCAGCGTGCACAGGATCGCGCACGGCGGCTCCTCCCGCTGCCGCAGGTAGGTCTCCTTGCCGATGAACGGCTGCTCCTTGACCTTGGGCCTGGTCATGCCGGCTTCCACGAGGGTGTAGTCGGGGGTTAGCTCGGCGCCAAAGGCGCGGTATCCCTTCTCGAGCCGCCCCGTGGTGCCGTAAACGCCGATGCCCGCGGGCACCAGCCCGTGCGGCTGCCCGGCCTCCCAGAGGGCGTCCCACAGCCGGGCCCCCTCCTCGATCGGCGCGTGCAGTTCCCAGCCGAGCTCGCCCACGTAGGAGATGCGCGACGCGAGCACGACGACGTTGCCGATCTCGATCTCGCGGCAGGTGCCGAACGGGAAACCGGCGTGCGACACATCCTCAGAAGTCACCGTGGCCAAGATGTCGCGTGCCCGCGGGCCCCACAGCCCGATCGTGGTCCAGGCCGACGTCAGGTCGGCCAGAAACGCGCCGGCCGGGAGGTGATCAAGAATCCACTTGGCGTCGCTGCGCCCGGTCGCTCCGCCGGTCACCACCCGGAACCGGTCCGCGGCCAGCCGCATGACCGTCAGGTCGGCCCGGAACCCGCCGTTGGCATCCAGCCAGGACGTGTACACCACGCGGCCGTTCGCCACGTTCACCTGGGCGACCGACAGGTTCTGCGCCGCCTGCAGCGCGCCGGGCCCGGATATGTCCAGGATGGCGAACGCGGACAGGTCGACCAGCGCGCAGGCGTCGCGCATGGCCAGGTGCTCGGCGTTGATGACCGGCGACCACCAGCGGGACTCCCACTCGGCGGGGCGGTCCATCAGCCGCCCGGCGTACACCTCGAGCAGCGGAGCGTTCACCCCGTACCAGAACGGCCGCTCCCAGCCCGCGGTCTCGTAGAAGAAGGCGCCAAGCGCGCGCTCCCGCTCGTACACCGGGCTGACCCGGACCGGCCGGCTGGACTCCCACTGCTCGGCCGGGTGGACGATGCCGTACATCTTGTTGAAGCCCTCGCGCGCCCGCGCGCGGACGTGCGCGGTGGTCTGCTGGTGCGGGTAGAACCGGGCCGCGTCGGCCTCGTGCACGTCGACGGAGGGAACCAAGCCGGACATGAGCTCGGCCACCGCGCGCCCGCAGCCCGGGCCCTCCTTGATCCAGCTGGCCGCGGCCGCCCAGAGCCCCCTGGCCTCCGGCATCTCGCCGAGAATCGGATGCCCGTCGGGGGTCATGGAGATCAGGCCGTTGATCGCGTACCTGATCCCGGCCCGCTCGTCGCCGAGCAGTTCCGGCATCAGCTCGAGGGCCTCCGCGAGCTGCGGGTCGAAGTCGTCCTGGGTGAACGGCAGCTCGGTCGGCGAGAGCACCGACTCCTCGATCGAGGGAATCTCGTCCGGCGGGACGACGATCGGGCGGTGCGCGTACGACCCGACCTCCATGTCGCCGCCGTGCTGGCGTTCGTACATGTTGGTGTCCACGTCACGGACGATCGGGTAGAAGATCTCCCCCGGCGTGTCGGCGAACAGCGCGATCGGGCCGACGCTGATCATCTGGTGCACGACCGGGGTGAGCGCGAGCCTGGCCCCGGCCATCCGCGCGATCCGGGGCGACCAGACGCCGCAGCAGATCACCACGTTGTCCGCCGGGATCTCCCCAGCGCTGGTCGTCACCCCGCGGACCTGCCCGCCGGCACCGCCGGCCAGGCCAGCACCGCCGGAAACCGAGATGCCGTACACCTCGGTGCCCGCCAGCACAGTCAGCGCGCCGGATTGCCAAGCCCGCTCCCGCATCAGCGTGCCGGCCCGCAGCGAGTCCACCACGCCCACGATGGGGAAGTGCGCGCCGCCCAGGATGACGGACTCGTCCAGGTAGGGCACCAGCTTGTTCACTTCGCCGGGGGAGAGGATCTCGGCCGGGATGCCCCACGACTTGGCCTGGGAGCACCGCCGGCGCAGCTCCTGCATCCGCTCCGGCGTGCGCGCCACCTCGAGCCCGCCGCTCTGCGTGAACACGCCGAGCTCGGTGTACTGCTCGGTGCTGTCCTTGGTCAGCTCGAACATCATCCTGGAGTACTCGATCGGGAAGATGAAGTTCGACGCGTGCCCGGTGGAGCCGCCCGGGTTCGGCATCGGGCCCTTGTCCACCAGGACCAGGTCCCGCCACCCGAGCTGCGCGAGGTGGTGAACGAGGCTGTTGCCGACGATGCCGGCGCCGATGATGACGGCGCTGGCCCGGGCCGGGAAATCAGTCATGGATGTCAACCCGCCAGTAGTGGTTTGCCGATGCCGGTTCGCTCCAGGGCCGCCCTGCGCCACTGCCCGGCCTGCTGGAGCTGGTTGAACGTGAACAGGTGCAGGCCGACCACCCCCGAGTCGGGGGCGGTCAGGACGCCGGCCGCGCCGTCGAGCAGCCGGTCGGGGCTGTACCCGCCCGGGACCCAGAACCGCAGGATCCAGCTGGGGTGCCTGCTGATGAACCTGGCCGACTCCGACGCGCCCGCCACCGCCGCCATCCGCAGCAGGCGCGTCCGCTCGGCCGGGCCGGCCAGCCCGACGAACAGCGGCAAGGTCACCCCGCGGGCCCTGATCCGCTGGATCCAGCGGCTGAGCTGCGCCGCGTCGAAGCACACGTTGCTCACGATGTAGCTGGCGTGCTTGCGCTTGTCCCACATCGACTGGATGGTGATGTCGTCGTGGATCTTGGGGTGGCTCTCCGGGTAGCCGGTGATCCCGATGCGGCTGAACGGGCTGCCCATCTCGGCCAGCCGCTCGAGCAGCGGCAGCGCGCTGTCGAACGGCCCGGCCGGGTGCGTCGCGTCCCCGCCCGGTACGAACACGTCGTCCACGCCGGCCGCCTTCAGCCGCGCGACGATCTCCGTCAGGTGCTCGGAACCGGTCACCGAGCGTGCGGCGAGGTGCGGGACGACCCGGTAGCCGCGGGCGGCCAGTTTCTCGGCGAGTTCGATCGTCGGGTCCAGGCCCTTGACCGGCGACGCGGTAACGGTCACGGTCATCCCGGGCGGCACCCACTCCAGCACCGCCTGTTCGGTGCCCTTGGCCGGGAACACCTCGTACCTGGGGTCCCGCAGCAGCGCATCGAGGCTCGCCATAACGCCTCCTCCACCAGCGAACCCAGGGCCCGTTCCAGCCGGCCGACCCCGGTGTCGACCCGCGTCAGCGGGAGCCCGAACAGCGCCGCCACCCGGTCCGCCTCGGCCTCCAGCGCCGGCGAGGGCTCCTGCGCCAGCCAGACCAGCTGGCGGTAATGGCCGAAGTAGTCTCCCCACAGCTCCGGGTGCCTGTCCAGGCCGAGCTCGGCCTGCACGCTCCGGTCGAAGCTGCGCAGCAGGAAGTCGGTGAGCACGTAGGTGCCAGGCTCCGCCTCGAACATCGCCTCCACCCGCGACGGGCCTGCGAAGACGTCGTAGCAGTGCAGGCCAGGCAGCCGGCGGACGCCGTACTTGGCGCACAGGGCGTCCAGCCCGCCGTAGGTGCCGCAGTCGGCGTAGGCCAGCGCGACCCTCCGGCCTGATCCCAGGGCAGTCACCACGAGTCGTTCGGCCAAAAGGGTTATCTTCTGCGGCCGGTTGTGCAGCACCGCGGGCAGGGACCGGACGGCGACCGGCCAGCCGCGGCGCGCCACGATTTCGCGGACGTGCCCGGCCAGCGCCCCGCACGCGAGGACGTCAACCCCGCGGGAAGGGCAGCTGCTCGATGAACTGGTCGTTGAAACCGGCCCGGTCGGAGAGCTCGACATACCTCACCTCCTCGAGCAGCGCCAGGCCGCCGGCCCGCTCGCGCAGGCTGAGCAGCGCCATCTTCGCGCCCTCGCCGGCGACGTTCCCGGCCGACACGACGCGCAGGACGGGCACCTTCGGGACCAGCCCGATCCTGATCGCGCTGGCGGCCGACAGGTAGCTGCCGAACGACCCGGCCAGCAGTACCTGCTTGACGTCGTCCTCGGTGAGGCCGGCCTCCTCCAGCAGGACGCGCCAGCCGGTGGCGATCGCCGCCTTGGCGAACTGCAGCTCGCGGACGTCGCGCTGGGACAGGTAGATGCTGTCCTCGGGTGATCCCCGCCAGTGCAGCACGAAGACCCGTTCCTGCCCGACCCTGGTCAGCCGGCCGGCCAGGCCGGGCATCTTGGCCCGGGCCTGTTCCTCGGAGATGAACCGGCCGGACTCCTCGAGCAGGCCGGTCCTGACCAGGCCGGTCACCGCGTCGACCAGGCCGGAGCCGCAGAGCCCCAGCGGCTCGGCGTCGCCGATCACCTTGAGGCTCACCTCGGCCGCGGTCATCGTGACCACCTCGATGGCGCCATCGGCGGCGCGCATCCCGCACCGGATCGCGGCGCCCTCGAAGGCCGGCCCGGCCGGGGCGGCGGTGGCCAGCAGCCAGTCCCGGTTGCCGAGGACGATCTCGCAGTTGGTGCCGATGTCGATGAACAGCCTGACCCGGGCGTCCCGGTCCATCCCGCTGGCCAGCAGCCCGGCCGTGATGTCGCCGCCCACGTAGGCGCCGAACGCCGGGAACACCACCGCCCGCGCCCTGGGGTGCACCGACAGGCCCAGGTCGGCGGCGAGGGCCTCGGGGAACAGCCGGGTGGACAGGATGAACGGCGCCATGCCGAGCGGCTCGGGGTCGATGCCGAGCGCGATGGCGGTCATGGTGGCGTTGCCGGCCAGCGCCACCTCGTACACCTCGTGCGGCTCGACCTCGCCCGCCGCGCAAACCGCCCGGGCCAGCTCGGCCAGGGTCTCCTGGGCGAGTTGCTGCAGCTTGTCCAGCGCGCCCGGGTCCATCATCGTGGCGCTGATCCTGGTGATCACGTCCGCGCCGAACGGCTGCTGCTTGTTCAGCATGGACTCCACCGCCACCGGGGTCCCGGTGGACAGGTCGAGCAGGGTGGCCACCACCGTGGTGGTACCGAGGTCGAAGGCGATGCCGAACCGGCGCATCGTCGTGTCGCCCGGCTCGACCGCGATGAGCACGTCATCCACGACCACCGCGGTGACCTGGTACGCGGCTTCGCGCAGCGTCCGGCCGAGGGTCTTCAGCACGGACAGCTCGGCCCTCGGCTCGAGGTCATCAAGCTGCGCGAGCACCCGTTCCAGGTCGCTGGCCTGGTCGGCCAGGGTCGGCTCGGCGAGCTCCAGGTACCGCTTCTGCACCGCGGGGCGGAGGATGACCTGCCGGCCCACGCCGACGGTGGCGGCCTTGGGGCGGGTGGTCAGCGGGGGCACCTCGACGGCCGTGTCCTGCGTCGCGATCGTCCGGCAGGCCAGCCGCCAGCCCTGCTTCAGCTCCTCGGCGGTGTACGCGCGGACGTCCAGGCTGGACGGCACGGGGGCGTCCTGCTCGATCCTGATCCGGCACTTCTTGCACGTCCCGTGCCCGCCGCACGTGGAGTCGATCGCGATCCCGTTCCAGCTGGCCGCGTCGAACAGCGTCACGCCGTACGGAACCCGGACGGGCCGCTCATTGAAGAGCAGATTTACCCGAACGGGCGTTTGTGCTACGTCGCCGGTAACCGTCACACGCCACCTGTTTGCTGCGCTCGGGCCGCTGCCTGCTCCCTGGCCTGCTGGGCCCGGTGAGCGGCGATCCAGCTTGCGCCCCAGTCGTCGCGGTTCAGGACCAGGTCGGCGGCCTTGACCGCGCGGACGATCTGCGGCGAGCGCGCGTCCATGATCGCGCTGGTCAGTCCGTAGCTGATCGCGATGGGCAGGAACGTGGCGGCGATCGAGTGCCGGTCGGGCATGCCGAAGCTCACGTTCGACGCGCCCAGCGTCATGTTCACCCCGAACTCGTCTTTCAGCATGGCGATCGTCTCGATCGTCCTGCCCGGGTGCAGCGTATCCGCGCCGACCGGCATGGCCAGCGGGTCGATGACGATGTCCTCGATGGCGATCTTGTACTTCTCGGTGGCGACGTGGATGAGCTTGCGGGCCAGTTCGACGCGGCGGGCCGGTGCCTCGGGGATCTCCTCCTCGTCGTTCGGCAGGCCGATGACCGCGGCGCCGTACTTCTTGACCAGCGGCAGGATCGCCCCCATCCGCTCGTCCTCGGCGGTGACCGAGTTGACCAGCGCCTTGCCCTGGTAGGCGGCCAGGCCCGCGTCGAGGACCTCGATGATCGAGGAGTCGATGACCAGCGGCAGGTCGGTCAGTTCCTGGATCAGCGTGACGGCCCGCGTCATCAGCTCGGCCTCGTCGGCCAGCGGGGTGCCCATATTCACGTCGAGCAGCATGGCCCCGCCGTCCACCTGCTCCTTGACGTCGATCTCCACCCGGGACAGGTCGCCGTTGCGCAGCTGGAGCTGGAAGATCTTCCGGCCGGTCGGGTTGATCCGCTCGCCGATGATCGCGAACGGCTGGTCGTCGCCGATCCGGACCGTCTTGGTCGCCGAGGACAGGACAGTGTGCACGGTTGGTTCCCCTCAGGCGCTCGGGTTTCGTCAGGCGGTGGCCGCCAGCGCCTTGCGGCGCTGCAGCAGTTCCTTGGCCCGGACCACGGCCGCCGAGGCGTCGGACGCGTACCCGTCCGCGCCCACCACGTCGGCGTACTCCTGGGTGACCGGGGCGCCGCCCACCATCACGATGACCTGATCGCGCAGCCCGGACTTCTGCAGCGCGTTGATGTTCGCCTTGAACATGGGCATCGTGGTGGTCAGGAACGCGGAGAACCCGACGATGTCCGGCTTGTGCTCGCGCACCGCGTCGACGAACTTCTCCGGCGCGACCTGCACGCCCAGGTCGATGACCTGGAACCCGGCGCCCTCGAACATGATGTTCACCAGGTTCTTGCCGATGTCGTGCACATCGCCCTTGACCGTGCCCATCACGATCGTGCCGATCGTCTCGACCCCGGTCTCGGCCAGCAGCGGGCGCAGGATCTCCAGCGCGCCCGCCATCGCCTTGCCCGCGATGAGCATCTCGGGCACGAAGAAGTCGCCGCGCTCGAACCTGGCGCCCACCTCCTCCAGCGAGGGGATCAGCGCCTCGTACAGCAGTTCCTCCGGGCGGATCCCCATGGCCAGGCCCTGGTTGGTCAGGTCCAGGACCGCCGGCCGGTTCCCGACCAGCGTGTCGTCGTACAGCTGGCCGAGCAGCTCTTCGCGCGTCATCGTGCTGCCTCCCCGCTCGCTCGCCTCCGGGGCGCCTTAAGGCGCCGCCTTCCCTCGTCGCTCCTGCGTCGCTCCTCAGTCCAGGCGGCGCCGCGCCCCTTTGGCTCGCTCACTGTGCCTCCCCGCTCGCTCATGCGGCACCTGCTTTCCGGTTCTGCCTGGATGCTCGCTGCCGGTAGCCGAGGACCGCGGACAGGCCCGCGGCCTCGGCGACGCAGTACCCGGCGGCCGCGCCCACCCGCTCCCTGGTCATCCGGGTGGCCGGGGCCGACACCGAGAGCGCCGCGACCACGGCGCCGTCGAAGCCGTGGACCGGCGCGGCCACCGCGACCAGGCCCGGCTCCAGTTCCTCGTCGGTGATCGCGTACCCGCGGGCGCGCACGCCGGCCAGCTCGGGCCGCAGCGCGGCCTCTGTGGTGATGGTCTTGTCGGTGCGCCGTTCCAGCTTGTCCTGCGGTAGCTGCGCCGCCCCGTAGGCGAGCAGGACCTTGCCCAGCGCCGAGCAGTGCAGCGGCACCGAGAGCCCGACCCAGTTGGTGCCGCCGATGAAGTAGGTGCTGTCCACCTGGGCGATCTGCTCCACCAGCCCGTTGCTGACCACGCCGAGGTTGATCGTCTCGCCGGTCGCCTTGCCGAGCCGCTCGAGGAACGGCTGCGCCACCGCCACCAGGCCGGCCTCGGCGCCGCCCCGCCAGGCGAAGCTGACGAACATCTCGCCGGGCAGGAACCGGCCGTGGTCATCGCGGCGGACCAGCCCGTTGCGCTCGAGCGCGAGCAGCAGCCGGGACGTGGTGGACTTGGCCAGCCCGGTGGCGGCGCTCAGCCCGGTGAATGTCATCGGGTCCGAGGAGTGCACGACCTCCGAGAGCAGCCGAGCCGCCCGGTCGACCGCCTGGGTGCCGTTCTGGTTACTCATCCGGGGTTTCCGTTCGGTGTTGGTGCGGCGACGCAGGTTCCGCAGGTTCCACTTTATGGGACCTAGTTCTACTATGTGATCGTAAGAGCCCGGTCTAAGATCGGTCAAGTTCCAGACCTTTGGCCCGCAGGTCCTCCGGAAAGGCTGAGCGATGTTCGTCAACACGATGCCGAGGTACGAGATCCTCTCCGCCGACGCGATCGCGGTCCTTGACCGCGGCTGGCGCCGGATCGTCTCCGAGATCGGCATCCAGTTCGCCAAGCCGGAGGCGGTCGAGCTGTTCGCCAAGGCCGGGCAGCGGGTGGACGGCGAGGTGGTGTACCTCGACCCGGAGTTCGTCATGGAGCAGGTGGCCAAGGCCCCGCGCGAGTTCGACGTGCAGGCGCGCAACCCGGCGCACACCGTGCACATCGGCGGCGACCACATGGTGTTCAGCTCGGTATACGGCTGCCCGTTCGTCCGCGAGGGCGACGTGCGCCGCGAGGCCACGCTGCAGGACTTCCGCCAGCTGGCCAGCCTGTCCCAGGCGTTCGACGAGCTCGACTCGGCCGGCGGGGTCATCTGCGAGCCGAACGACGCACCGCTCGACTCCCGGCACCTGGACATGATCTACGCGCTGCAGACGCTGACCGACAAGATCTACATGGGCAACGTGGTCTCCGGCCCGAACGCGGCCGACACGATCGCGATGACGTCGATCCTGTTCGGGGGCCGGGACGCGATCGAGCGCGTGCCGGCGACGATCTCGCTGATCAACTGCAACTCCCCGCTGCGCTGGGACGACCGGATGCTCGACGCCCAGTTCGAGTACAACCGGGCCAACCAGCCGGTGGTGCTGACGCCGTTCCTGCTCATGGGGGCGATGTCGCCGGTGACCATCCCGGCCGCGCTGGTCCAGCAGCTCGCGGAGGCCCTGTCCGGGATCGCCCTGGCCCAGCTGATCAGGCCGGGCTGCCCGGTGATCTTCGGGTCGTTCCTGTCCAACATCGACATGCAGTCGGGTTCGCCCGCGTTCGGCACGCCCGAGTCGGGCATCGGGCTGCTGTGCACCGGGCAGCTGGCGCGGCACTACGGGCTGCCGTTCCGCACCGGCGGCGGGCTGAACTCTTCGCAGACGGCCGACGCCCAGTCCGCGTACGAGGCCCTGATGACCTTGCTGCCCACGTTCCTGGCCGGCACCAACTTCGTCATGCACGCGGCCGGGTGGCTGGAGGGCGGGCTGGTCAGCTGCTACGAGAAGTTCATCATCGACATCGAGTTGCTGAAGATGCTGCGGGTCGAGTTCACGCCGCTGGAGATCAACGAGGAGTCACTGGCGTTCGGAGCCCACGAGGAGGTCGGGCACGGCGGGCACTTCCTCGGCGCGGCGCACACGATGGAGCGGTTCCGCGAGTGCTTCTACCGGCCGATGCTGTCTTCCACCGCGAACTTCGAGCGCTGGCTCAAGCTCGGCGCCAAGGACACGGCGGCCCGGGCCGGTGAGATCTGGCGCAAGAAGCTCGACGATTTCTCGCCGCCCCCCCTCGACGACGCGATCCGGGCCGAACTCGACGACTTCGTGTCCCGCCGACGGCACGAGCTGGGCGACTAATCTGCCCGGCCGGCACCCCTTCGCTTGTTCAGGGCCCCAACTCCTGCCGTGTCCGCGCACCATCACTCTCGCCTGCACCTCTGACCGCGCAGGCCCCAGCTCCGATTCAATGGAAGCGGCAACGTACCTGCTCTTTCGGGTAGAGCGTGACAACCACTTCCTTGGCCGTGCGCTCCCCAGCGCGGGCTAGCCGGTCCCGGGGTCGGTCCAGCCGAGCCGGCGGGAGACCTCGGCGGCCGCGCGCCGGACCGAGCCGGCCAGGGCCGGGATGCGGTCAGCCGGGATGCGGAAGCTCGGACCTGAGGCGCTGATCGAGGCGACAATGCACCCCTCGGCGTTGCGGACCGGCGCCGCGACGGCCGTCAGGCCCTCCTCGAGTTCCTCGACCGCGGTCGCGTAGCCGTGCTGCCTGACCTCAGCCAGGGCCCGGGCCAGCCCGGGTCCGGTGGTGATGGTGTGGTCGGTGAAGCGCTGCAGCGGCATCAGCCGCTCGGCGATTTCGGGCGACGGCAGGTACGCCAGCAGGACCTTGCCGTCCGAGGTGGCGTGCAGCGGGATGCGCTGCCCGGCCCAGTTGTGCGGCGAGAGCGCCGCAGGCCCCGCCACCTGGTCCAGGTAGAGCGCGTCGCGACCCGACAGGATGGCGATGTTGACCGTCTCGCCGACCTCCTGGGCCAGCGCCCGGCAGACCGGCCGGCTCTCCTGGACCAGGTCGAGCCTGCGCGCGGCCGCCCCGGCCAGCCGGACGATGCCCACGCCCAGCCGGAACCTGCCCCTGGCCGTGTCCTGGGTCACGAGCTCCCGCCGGTCGAGCGCGGCGAGCAGCCGGGACGCCGTCGACTTGTGCACGCCAAGCTCCCGCGCGACCTCGGTCACTCCGGCTTCCCCGTCCCGGGCCAGGATCTCCAGGATGGCCGCGGCCCGGTCCACCGACTGGATCGGGCCCGGGTCCTCCCGGCCGGAGCCCCGCGGCCCCCCCACCCGCTCGGCCCTGTTGCTCATAGCGCAACGCTACCGGGTTGCCTTGACCGCTCACGCGTACCCGCGCCATAATTGTTGCGTATTATGAATTTAGTTGCACTATAAGCAACATTGAGGCAAGCGCTATGAGCATGGGCCCCGGTCGTGAGTACGTGCTCACGCTGTCCTGCCCGGACAAGCCGGGGATCGTGTACGCGGTGGCCAGCTTTCTGGTCCAGCATTCGGGGAACATCCTGGCCAGCCAGCAATACGGCGAGAGCCCCGACGGGCGGTTCTTCATGCGGGTGCACTTCAGCGTGCCGCCGCTGGGTATCGGCCTGGCCGAGCTGGAGCGCGACTTCTCCTGGGTGGCCGAGGCCTTCCACATGTCCTGGCAGCTTCACGACACGGCCACCCGGTTGCGCACCCTGATCATGGTCTCCCGGCTCGGGCACTGCCTGAACGACCTGCTGTTCCGCTGGAAGACCGGCGCCCTTCCTGTCGAGGTGGTGGGCGTGGTCTCCAATCACCCCGACTTCGCCGAGCTGGCCGGGTCCTACCGCGTCCCGTTCCACCACGTCCCGGTCACGCCGACGACCAAGGCGGCCGCCGAGACCCGGCTGCTCGAGATCGTCGCCGACGCCGACGCCGACCTCATCGTGCTGGCCCGGTACATGCAGATCCTTTCCGGCGAGGTGTGCAAGCAGGTGGAAGGGCGGACGATCAACATCCACCACTCGTTCCTGCCGAGCTTCAAGGGCGCCAAGCCCTACCATCAGGCGCACGCGCGCGGAGTCAAGCTGGTCGGCGCGACCGCGCACTACGTGACCCCCGACCTGGACGAGGGGCCGATCATCGAGCAGGACGTGATCCGGGTGGACCACACCCTCCCGCCGGAGCGCCTGGCCGAGGCGGGCCGCGACGTCGAGGCCCAGGTGCTCGCCCGCGCGGTGACCTGGCACGCGGAGCACCGCGTGCTGCTGAACGGCGACCGGACCGTAGTCTTTCACTGAACATCCCGCTTGCGGTGGAGCACAGCAGCCTTGGCGATCAGCGTCTTTGACCTTTTCAAGGTCGGCATCGGCCCGTCCAGCTCGCATACCGTCGGGCCGATGAAGGCCGCATCCCCGCGGTGCTGCACTACTACGAGCGGTTCGTCCCCGGCGCCTCGCCGGAGGGCGTGGAGCAGTTCCTGCTGACGGCCGCGGCCATCGGCGTCCTGTTCAAGGAGAACGCCTCCATCTCCGGCGCCGAGGTCGGCTGCCAGGGCGAGGTCGGGTCCGCCTGCTCGATGGCGGCCGGCGCGCTGGCCGAGGTGCTGGGCGGGACCCCGGAGCAGGTGGAGAACGCCGCGGAGATCGGCATCGAGCACAATCTCGGGCTGACCTGCGACCCGGTCGGCGGGCTGGTCCAGGTGCCGTGCATCGAGCGCAACGCGGTCGCGTCCATAACCGCCATCCACGCCGCCCGCCTGGCCCTCCGCGGCGACGGGCGCCATTTCGTCTCCCTCGACAAGGCCATCCACACGATGCGCATAACCGGCCGCGACATGCTGGATAAATACAAGGAGACCTCGCGCGGCGGCCTCGCCGTCAACGTCATCGAGTGCTAACCGGCCTGAGCCTCGTCGAGACGCTGGGCGGCTATCTCGGCGAAGTCGTGATCGAGCTCGGCCACGCAAGGAAAGCGGCCAGCCTCGACGGCGGCGACCGAGGCGGAGGCGAGTCCGCCGAAGGGCTCCCAGACCACGTCGCCGGGGTCGGTAACCGCGTTGAGAATACGGTGCATGAGCTGCAGCGGCTTCTGGTTCAGATGCGCCGCCGACAGGCTGCTGGGGTTGTGAACCCTCGGCGCGGCCCGTTTCATCGTTCCCTTAATCCGCTCCACGCCGTGGAGCGGCGCTAGGTGCCAGACGTTGGTGAGGCCGTGCACATGCCGCCACTTATGCCGCAACGTGTCCCAGTCCTTCCCCGTGACCGGGGCGTGTCCGTCGAGGGAGTAATAAGGCCAGCCCGACTCGGCGCCGTGCTCGTTTGCGTACGAAGCCAGGCGCTCGATCATCTCGCCGGGAGGCCAGTACCACAGCCAGTCTTGGGTGAGGTATTTGCGGGTCGCGGCGTTCCGCACCCCGCAGGCCTCATTGGCCGTGGCCAAGGGGAGCCCGGAACGCTGCCATTCATGACGCAGCCACTGCTGGACGGGCATGAGGCCGTCGGCGCCCGGTATTTCGAGGCGGCGCTGATAGAGGGCGCATATCTCGGTCGCGACCGGGAAGCGGCGGATGGTCTTCCCGTTGACGTTCCCGGCGATGTGAGCGGCACCCTTGTCCCAGGTTATGACCTGGACGTAATCCCAGCCGTGCTCGACAAGCAGCGGGTGAACCGTAGCCCAGCCGAGTTCTGTATTCCAGAACCAGAGGGTGGTAGCTGGCCTCGCGTACCGGCTCCACGCCTCCACGTGCGGCCGGTACCAATCGGCCAGCCGGGCTACGCCGGTGGTATCCCCGTGGAAACCGCGGACCCCGTAGGCGCCGTCGCTGATCACGGCCGCCGGCGCGGGCCAGCTTCCGTACGCATCGAGCGCATCGCCGCGGTGCAGCAGGTACGCAGGCTGATCCACCTTCGCCTCCTCCCTCAGGCGAGGTTACGAGCTTCGCCGCCGGAAGTCATTCAGCCTCCCCCCGGGCCGCGCCCCGAGGTTGCCGGACGCCGGTCCGATCGGGGACAGTGACCGGGTGGACAGCCGACGGTGGGACGATCGGTACGCGGGCGCCGAGTTCGAGTGGACCACGCGGCCCAATCAGTGCGTGACCGCGGAGCTGGCCGGGCTCCTCTCGGGCCGCGCCCTTGACCTGGCCGCAGGCGAGGGACGCAACTCCGTCTGGCTAGCCGAGCGCGGGTGGCGGGTCACGGCCGTCGACTTCTCCCGGGTCGGGCTGGCCAAGGGCCGCCAGCTGGCCACCGCCCGCGGCGTCGGCGAGGCGCGGATCGAGTGGATCCTGGCCGACCTGTGCGACTACGAGCCGGACCACGGCTCCTTCGACCTCGTCCTCATCACGTACTTCCATGCGGGCGCGGAACTGCGCGCCACCGTCCTGGCCCGCGCGGCCGCCGCGCTGGCTCCAGGCGGCAGGCTGCTCGTCGTCGGCTACGACCTGACCAACCTGACCGAGGGCGTCGGCGGGCCGCAGTACCCCGAGGTGCTGTACACACCCGAGTCGATCACCGCCGAGGTGAGCGGGCTCCGCGTGCTCAGGGCCGGCCGGGAGCACCGCCCCGTAGAGCGGGACGGCGTCTCAGGGACCGCCGTCGACACCCTGGTCCTCGCGGTACGCGACGCCTGATCGGTGCGCCGACTGCCCCTTCCGGCCCGGGATCAGGGCTGCTATCTTGCCATATAACTAATTCCGTTCAGCTAGTTACTGAACGTGAGTCGTGCGTAGGGGTGTCCGGAGACGCACGCGGGTCAACGGGGAGGCCGTGTGAGAGCCAGCCGGCCTGGGCGCGTACTGGCCATCGGGGCGCACCCCGATGACGTGGCGATCGGCGCGGCCGGTACGTTGCTGGCCCACCGGGAGGCGGGCGACACGGTGGTGATCCTGACCCTGTCTCGCGGCGCCCGAGCCGGCGACCGGATCCGGCGCGCCCGCGAGTCGCAGGAGGCCGCCGAGGTCATCGGCGCCCGGCTGTTCCTCAATGACCTGCAGGGCACGCTAATACCGGAGGGGGACCCGACGGTCTGCGTCATCGACCAGGTCGTCGCGGAAATCCAGCCGACGATCGTCTACACGCACTCCATCCACGACGTCCGTCAGGATCACCGGAATACCCATCGCGCGGCCATGGCCGCCTGCTGGCGCGTCGGCCAGGTCTACTGCTTCCAGTCTCCGTCGGCCACCGTTGACTACCGCCCGACCCACTTCGTGAATATCGACGGCCACATCGACCGCAAGCTCAAGGCCGTCGACGCGTTCACCGCCCTGCTCGGCTGGCCGGACTACCTCGAACCCGACCTGATCGCCTCCACGGCCCGCTACTGGTCCCGGTACGGCAACGGCAGCCACGCCGAGCCGTTCGAGGCCATCCGCGCCTGACCGGCCTGGCCGACGATGCGGCGGGTACATCCTGGACGGGTTTCCCAGGACCGTGCCGCAGGCCGTCACGGCCGCCGACATCGGCGCCCGGCTGGACCTGACCCTCGACGCGACCATCTACCTGCACGTCCCCGAGGAAGTGCTGGTGCGGCGACTGCTCGCCCGGGCCCGCCCGGATGACACCCCGGACGTGATCAGGCACCGGCTCCAGGTGTTCACCGATACCACCAGCCCGCTGATCGAGTACTACCGGGACCGGGGCATCCTCGTGGAGCTAGCCGCCGACCAGCCGCCCGATTCGATCACCGACGAGATCATCTCGCGCCTGCCTGCTTCGTGATCGCTTAGGCGGGCGGGGTCTGCGGGCGGGTGAACGGCACCTGGATCTCGAACACCTGCTGGTCGACGTCGGCGATATCGTCCACCTCGTTGACCCATATCTCGCGGCCGGGCCCGTGGGCCTCGTAGCCGTGCTCCTCGGCCCACCTGAGCAGATCGTGGTACACCATCGGGAAGATGTTGGCGGCCAGGCCGTTGCGCACGGCGACAGCCGCCTCGATTTCCGGCAGGACCAGATACTGCGCAGGCGGGGGCAGCTCGGTCGGCTCCTCGGTCACCGGCAGGGCCAGGTAGACCGTCACGTCGGTGTAGTTGTCGTGCTCGTAGAAGATCATGTAAGGCCCCGCCACCTTGACCAGCCCGCGGATCCCGAGCTGATCGAACTGCCCGACTGAGGCGTTGACGACGGGAACGATGTTCTCCGCGCCGAACGCCGGAGCGGGCGCGGCGATCGCCACCACTCCCATCGCGGGGACCTTCTTCATCACGATGTCATCTGCTGGCATGGCACCTTCTCGTCCGATATAGCGGAGCCGCGCTTCGACTCCCAGTAGCTGGTTCCTGTGCGCTTCGAGTTCTTGTTCAAGCTGAGCGCGCCGGAGCATGAGCATGCCCTGGAGTTCCTCCAGGGTGATCCCGTCCATGAGCTGCCTGGCCTGCGCGAGGGAGAGCCCGAGCTCCTTCAGGGCGACGATCCGGTTCAGCAGCCGCAACTGCTCGGCCGAGTAGCCGCGGTAGCCGGTGGCCGGATCAACCTGGGCGGGAGGCAGCAGCCCGATCTCGTCGTAGTGCCTGAGCGTGCGGACGGACACCGTGCCGAGCCTGGCGAACTCGCCGATGCTGAACATGACACGAGCGTGCACCCTACCGTTACGTGAGAGTCAAGCCCGTTAATCCTTTGCCGGCCGCGATGCGCATCGCCGATGATGGCGGCCATGGCCACGACCCGGCGAGCCGACATGTTCACAGCAGACGGCAGGCCGTCCGACGGCGATCCGCGCGAACACGGACCACACTTGGGCGACGAGCGCGCCACGCTGGTCGAATCCCTGCGCCGCCAGCGCCTCACACTGGAGATGAAGTGCTCGGGTCTTGACGCGGAGGCCATGGCGCGGCGTTCCGTCGAACCGTCGACGATGTCGCTCCTGGGGCTGGTGCGACACCTGGCGGAGGTGGAGCGCGCGACGTTCCGGGTGCTGATGGCGGGCCAGGACGTGCCCCGGCTCTACTGTTCCGACACCGATCGTGACGGTGATTTCGATGGTGCCGTTCCCGGCCCCCGGGTAGTGGCAAACGCCTGGGACACATGGCGTGCGGAGGTGGACTTCGCCACGCGGTTCGTGGCCGAGGCACCCAGTCTCGACATCACCGGCGACGATCCCCTGAATCTGCACGGCAGCGGCGGAGGACCGATGTCGCTGCGCGAGGTGCTGGTCGGATTGATCGAGGAGTACGCCCGCCACATGGGCCACGCCGACCTGCTGCGCGAGCAGATCGACGGGCGCCTGGGCCAGTAATGATCACGGGCAGGGCCCGCCGAAGCCAGAAGTCGTAAACCCGCGCCATATGGGCACGACTCGTGTCGAACGGGAGGCGCTCGCCCGCTGGCTCATGGCCGCTCGTCAACTGGCCCGCCTTTCCCGCCGGATTTCCGCCGCAGGCCATGCTTCCGCGCCACGCCAACCCGTGCCACCCGGAGGTTCGAGCCTCGGCTGCTGCGGTCAGTTGATATCGAACTCGTTGCCTTCCGGGTCCTTCATCCCGACCGCGTAGTGGTCGAGCCCTTCCTCGGACAATGCGCCGGTGATCGTGGCGCCCAGGCCGGCCAGCCGGCTGGCCTCCGCGTCCACTCGCTTCCTGCGGGTCTCGAGCGGGTCCGTCCGCTCGCCACTGGCGTGGATGTCGAGGTGCAGCCGGTTCTTGACGGCCTTGGGCTCCGGGACGACGTGGAACCAGATGCTCGGCCCGTGGCCGTCCGGGTCGCTGATCCGGTCCGCCCCGTCGACCAGATACTCCTCGGGCAGCCCGATGTCGCGGTAGAAGTCGTTCCAGGTAGCGAATCCCGCCGGGGGCGGCGCGAGCTCATAGCCCAGCGCGGCGGCCCAGAACCGGGCCACCCGGTCCGCGTCGGTACAGTCGATGACCAACTGAAAGCGGACAGGCAACGGTTTCCTCCACGGACGCTCGGATAGCTAGCGACATCCTGCCAGAGCAGGGCATGGCCCGGCCGGGAGCGTGGTGTAACGTTCGGGACATGCAAGGACTTTTGGCATCGGTCCTGCTGGTTGCGATCTTGCTCGGCGTCCTGCTCGTGGTGGCCTTCGACGTCTTCTGCCTGCTGCGCCTGGGGACATCCGACGATGCGCATTTCGTGCCCAGGTTCGTCTGGGCCGTCCTCATTGTGTGCACCAGCCCCCTGGGGGGCCTCATTTACCTGCTTGCGCGACGTCTGCGGAAGCGATCGCCGGAGCCGATGACCATGCGGCCAAGGCCACCGCTGCTTGGAAGCAAGGCATGGTTCGGCCCCGCGCGCGGGGAGCACAGGCGCTCTCCCGCCTCGCTCGAGGGCCACGCGGTGGTGGTGGTAGCCATCTCCGGCGTCGTGTATCTGGTTCTGGCAGGCAAGGTCCTGGACGCCGCGGCGGTGGCGGCCGCCCTGGTGGTCATCGTGTTCCTCAAGAGCACGCCGCCGCGCGGCGCTCGGGAGTGGAGGCAATTCCAGGCCCGGAGAGATCACCGACCCGGAGCACCGGGCCACTAGCAGGCCATCGATAAGACGAGGCTCGCCTTCGGGGAACCCTTTGACATGTTGCACCATTATGATACCGTAATGGTATGGCTATGACGCTTCGCCTGCCGCCGGAGATCGAAGATCAGCTCAAGCAGGTCGCCGAGATTGAGCACCGCAGCGTGCAGCAGACGATCTTGGTCGCCATCGAGGAGTACCTGTCGATGCGGGAGACCGCAGAGATCCTGGCCGATCCAGCCGCGCTCAGGGGCTTGGCCGAAGCCCGCGAGTCCGAGCTGGCCGGCGACGTGATCTACGGGACTGAAGCCGCACGCGCACTGCTGGCAGAGCGCAAGCGTTGAGCGAGGAGCCGTACGAACTCGGAATAGCCCGCCCGGCCCGGCGCGCAATCTCCGATTTGCTCCCGGAGGACGTGGCCGCAGCCGCCGTCGAGTTCATCACGGGGCCGTTCCTGGGGGCGCCTTACCGGGTCGGCAGGCCGCTGCGGGGCGAGCTGGCTGGCGTCCGCAGCGCACGTTTCGGCACCCAGTCGCGCGTCCCGTACCGGATCGACGAATCGAAACGCCTAGTCGTAGTGCTGGACATACAACATCGCAGCACTGCCTACCGCCGCCGGTAGCAGCCGGGATTAGATGAAGATAGATCTGTGGCTGGAAAGGATGTCGTCATTTGTGATGGGCCGTTCCATGTAGATCATGGGAACGGGTGATTCGGTGGGGCAGGGCCCGGTTTCGGTGTAGCCGAGACGGCGGTAAAAGCCGATGACGGCGGTGCGGGCGGGCAGGACGTCGAGGATCAGCCGGGTTATGCCGTGCTGGGCGGCGTGATGGTGGGCGTGGCTCATCAGGATGCGGGCGATCCCTTTTCCCCGGTAGGCGGGCCGGACGTAGAGCCGTTTGATCTCGGCGGTGCGCTCAGGGGAACAGGACGCGAGGCCGGCACAGCCGGCCGGCTGCCCGCCGTGGTCGGCGATCAGCAGGGCTCCCGGCGGTCCGTAGACGGCCTGGAGGTTGTGGCATTCACACTGGAGCACGGCGGGCAGCTCGCCGATCCCGGCGGTCACCGCCTGGCCGGTCTCGGCCTGGGTGGTGGCCATGTACTCGAAGACCAGGGCGGCAGCATCGTCACTGCGTCCTGCCGCGAATGCACTGGCC